>CALFJG010000092.1 GCA_937877625.1 uncultured Prevotellaceae bacterium | reverse complement strand
TACACTTTATTCTTAATTAGCCCAGGCTTTATCAACTGGGGAAATCCGCTGAGCCCAAAGAGCCAACAGAACCCACCAGAAAAGATAAAAAGAGGAAAAATCCGTAGAAATTTCCTCTTTGTCACAAGTGTGCGCCTGACAGGACTCGAACCTGCACGACTTGCGTCACCAGATCCTAAGTCTGGCGCGTATACCAATTTCGCCACAGGCGCGCTAATGTGACTCCGCAGGGATTCAAACCCTGGACCTTCAGAACCGGAATCTGACGCTCTATTCAGCTAAGCTACGGAGCCGTAATAAAAAAGTTTCACACATAAGCACGTCCCTCCGCCCGTGCCAACACGAGGAAAGAGGTTAATGCTCTTTTATGAAAGCGACTGCAAAAATAGTCATAAATTCATCTCTCTCCAAGAATTGCGCAGTCAATCTTACAAAAAAAGCAAGAATGTGCATTATTTATTAAGATAAAACAGAAAAATATCGTACAAAGAATTATGAGCGAACTAAGGAAAATAACTTTGCGTTACACATAAAAAATATTTTAGTTATGGGTACTCTTATCAAACCAAAAGGTTATCGTCCGCTTCTTAATCGCGACGAAACGGAACAAGGCATTAAACTCATCAAAACTTTCTTTCAAGAGAATCTTTCTACCGGCCTTCATCTGCGTCGTGTTACAGGTCCGCTTTTTGTAAAAGGCGGCTTAGGCATCAACGACGACCTCAATGGCACGGAACGTCCGGTGCGCTTTCCTATTAAAGATTTAGGCGATGAGATGGCAGAGGTGGTTCATTCGTTAGCAAAGTGGAAGCGTTTGACACTTGCCGACCAACATATAAAACCCGGCTACGGTATCTACACCGATATGAATGCCATTCGCGCTGATGAAGAGTTAGACAACCTTCACTCGCTCTACGTTGACCAGTGGGACTGGG
Organism: uncultured Prevotellaceae bacterium; assembly: GCA_937877625.1. Lineage (GTDB taxonomy): Bacteria > Bacteroidota > Bacteroidia > Bacteroidales > Bacteroidaceae > Alloprevotella. Next base: position 9,362 of record CALFJG010000092.1, on the reverse strand, counting down.
AACAAACTATTACAGCCGAACAACGTACGCTTACTTACTTAAAAAAGGTGGTAAAGAATATCTATTACGCGATGCTTCGCACAGAGTTTCTTATCACAGAGCGTTTCCCCGAGTTAGGTATGCACTTGGCTGAAAAGGTTACGTTTATTCACGCTGATGAACTGGCTCGCCAATACCCCACGCTCACCCCAAAGGAACGCGAGGGCGAGGTATGCCGCAAATACGGTGCAGTATTTGTTATTGGCATCGGCGGCAAGCTCTGCGATGGCAAGCCTCACGATGGTCGTGCCCCGGACTACGACGACTGGTCAACACCGAACGAGGAGGGCTTCCTTGGTCTGAACGGCGACTTACTCGTATGGAACGATGTACTCGGCCAGAGTTATGAGATTTCGTCTATGGGTATCCGTGTGGACAAAGCCGCCTTGTTGCGCCAGTTAGAAATTGCAGGCGAACAGCAGCGCGCCGAGCTCTATTTCCATCGCCGCTTGATTGAAGGCTCGCTACCACTAAGCATCGGCGGCGGTATTGGTCAGTCGCGCCTGTGTATGCTCTATTTACGCAAGGCACATATCGGCGAGATACAAGCAAGCATCTGGCCAGACGCTATGCGAAAGGAATGTGCCGAAGCAGGCATACCACTAATATAGGGCTCAATTCGTCTATTGTCCGACAATAGAGCTATATTAACCACAAAAGACGGTATAATTCTTAAAACGTGGATTATACCGTCTTTTGTGGTTATAAGAAGCTTGGTTTTTTAGAAAACGGCATCCGCTAAAAATCTTTACTTCATCAATGCGACACTGAAATTCTATCCTAACGCTGCAAAAATGCAACAGCAATGCAAGGCTGCGACGAACCAAAGAAAAAATTCCTGCGCAGCATAGACTTCCTTTCGCCTTTTTACGTACCTTTGCATCAACCGAATACCCACATTCTTAAATTTTCCTTTAATTGCGATGAAAAAATTTCTTTCTCTCACGGCTCTTGCTATGCTTCTTTGCGTAGGCGGTTTTACGGCTTGCGGTGGCGACGACGACGACAACAAAGACACTGGTGACAATCCTTCTACTTTCAAAAGCCAAACGTTTCAAGTGTCTGGCGTAAGTTTTACTATGGTTGCCGTCGATGGTGGCACGTTTCAGATGGGTGCGTGGGGCAATACGCTTGACGAAGCCTACGACGATGAAAAACCTATGCACGAGGTGACGCTCTCTGATTACTATATAGGCGCGACGGAGGTAACACAAGCCCTTTGGGAGGCCGTGATGGGCAGCAATCCAAGTGAGTTCAAGGGTGCGAATTTGCCTGTAGAGAATGTTTCGTGGGACGACTGCCAGACGTTTATCGAGAAACTGAACCAACAGACGGGCAAGACGTTTCGTTTGCCTACGGAGGCAGAGTGGGAGTATGCCGCCCGCGGAGGGAATAAGTCAAACAGCTATACGTACTGCGGCTCGGACGATATAGACGACGTGGCTTGGTATGATGGTAATAGTAATCAGACCCACCCGGTAGGTCAGAAGCTTCCAAACGAATTAGATTTGTACGATATGTCGGGCAATGTTATGGAGAGGTGTAGCGACTGGTATGGCGACTACAGCAGTACCTCTCAGACGAACCCTACGGGTGCTGCTTCAGGCTCTCTCCGCGTGTGCCGTGGCGGTAGCTGGTACGGCAGCGCGAGGAGTTGTCGCGTCTCCTGTCGCTATGGCAGCGCGCCAGGCAGCCGCCTCAGCAACATCGGCTTGCGCCTCGTTATGCAGTTTCCATAAGCTTCTGTTGTTAAAAGCCCATTATTGCCGTCCGCTAATAGTCTTCCAGTATATCTAAGAAAGCATCCGCAACGCCTGTTTATGGGCATTGCGGATGAGTTTTTGTGTTCATCTTACTTTTAGCGGACAGCAACAACAGAACACACCTTATTCTATTCTGACCTTACTACTTCCGTTTGCTTGCTGTGTAATAAGATGAACTTGCGGAGTAATGCCCGTCCGAATTTGTTCGGTGTGGCTAATGATACCCACCTTTCTCCCTGCACTATTTTCTAAGTTGGACAAAGCGGACATGACGAGGTCGAGCGATTGCCGGTCCAAATTACCGAAGCCTTCGTCGATAAAAAGACTTCCGAGTGGCAGTCCTGCTCCGCTTAGGCTTGAAAGTGCCAAGGCCAATGCCAAGCTCACCACAAACGTTTCGCCCCCCGAAAGGCTATTGGCATAGCGGCGGCGGTCGAACATATCGCGGTCAACCACTTCAAGCGTTAGCGTGCCGGGCAGTACAGATAGTCGATAACGAGGTGAGAAATTGGCCAAGCGGCTATTCGCGCGCGCCACAAGGCTGGCAAACGTATATTGCTGCGCCAACTCGCGAAAACGTTTGCCATCGGCAGAGCCGAAAACTTTAGAAAGGCTGCTCCACCAGTGGTAATTCATCCGTGCCTTTTCCATTGTTTCGTGCAGTTCGTTAATCTGTTGTTCAGCTTTATTATGTGCAATAAGCCGCGAGGACACTTCTAAGTGCTGCTGTCGCAAGGTCACAAGCATTGTATTTACGTGTTCGGCTTGGTTGAGTAGCATTTCTCGTCCGGCCTCTCCGTCCACACGTGGTTTATTGGGCTGTTCGTGCATAGCGTTTAGGCGTTCCTCGGCGGCTTTTAGGCGTTGGTTCGCTGCTTTCTGTGCATCACGCAGGTCGCGCAACTGTCGGCGCAGGAGCAGGTAGTCGCGTCCCGAACCGAGCAGGTCGTTTAGTTCTGCTGTTTGCAGCGGTGCGTTTTCACGGTTGTAGTTGAGTATCCAGCGATCGAGTTCAGAGGTCTTTTCTTGATACTCTTCGTTGTCGGCATCGCGTTGCTCGGCAAGTTTTTGCTTCCGTCCCCCGAGTCCTGTCACGGCATCGTCGGCACGGCGTTCTGCTTGGTCGGCCTGTTGCTCGGCTTGCTTAGCGTTTTCTACCGCTTCTTGCAGTTGTGTACGAAGTGTGGCAGGATCGCTTTCGCCAAAGATACGATAGAACTCATCTTCTTTCGTCTTAAGGTCGTTTTGCAGGCTTCGTAGTTGGTCGGAGGCTTCCACCGACACACGTTTGGCCTCTGTCTCAGCACGTTGGAGTTGTGTAAGTTCACTCTGCAAAGCCGAGAGGCGTGCCTCTCCGTTCTCTATCGCACTGCACACGCGCCGCCAATCGGCCTCCAAGCCGTTGAGTTGCGTGCGGAAGTTGTCGTGTCCCTTCTTCCATTCATCGTGCCACGATGTAACGTTGATATAAGCGTCTAAGTCTTGATAGAGTGCGCTATAGCGTTTATCGCTGTTCTCCACGCGTTCGCGCACATTGTCAAGACTACCTTCCGTACGCGCCACCTCCTGCTCGGCGTTGGCAAGTTTTTCTTTATCTTCGTTGATACGCCCCGAGAGGTTCGCGATGTCATCGTTGAGGCGGTTGATATGATTTTGGTGGTGGGTGAACTCTCGCAGTGAGCGCGAAAGTTCGTCGTTCTCGCGCTTTGTGCGGTCGATGAGCAAAGAAATGAGTGTAATGCGTGCGTGGTGGTTCACCGTAACACTGCTGTCGGCAAACGACCCGTCGAGCGCGGCATACGTTTTCCACTCTTCGATGTCGTCTTGCAACATACGGCGACGGTCGTCAAGGAAGTCGGCATCGGCCAGGTGTTGTGTCTCAAGGCGTTGGAGTTCCAGCTCCATAGCACGCAGATTTTCGCGATGATGCGAAAGGCGTGCCTGACTGTCTTGCCACTCATAGCGCAGGTTCGACACGAGTTCGCCTAAGGCACGTTCTGTCTCGGTATGGTAGGGATGGTGCGTGGCACCACAAAGGGGGCAGGGGCGTCCTTCCTCCAGGTTATGGCGTAGCGACTGAATGTCTTGACTCTGCGAGAGGGTGTACGACTTATAGTGTCGTTCGTTTTCCTCGACAAGTTTCTGCTCCTCGGCGTGGGCTATGTCAATCTTACGGTGTTGTTGCTCAATATCTACTTCCTCGCGCGAGTATTTGTTTTGCCGTTCATTCACCTGTTCGTAGCCGTCGGCTATGCGTCGCCAGAGTTTCTCGGCGCGCAAGAGCTGCTGCAGGCGTGCATTGTTTTCTGCCACCTGTTGTTGCAACTGCTGGCCATCGATGCCGCGCACGCCCTGTCGATGCACCTCAAGATTGTTTTGGTAGGCCAGCATACGCGTGTGCGCCTCTTGTCCGTTGCGGCGCAACTGATCAACAACAATTTGTAGCTCTTGTAGTTTCTGTTGTCGTTCCTTAAGTTGGCGATGACATTCTTTGTTTATCTCATCTTCGTTTTTGAAGTCGATAAGTTTTTCTTTCACGATGCCGAAGTTTTCAAACATCGTCTCGTGTACGGTGAGCGATTGCTTATGGTATTTATCCTTGCTCACCACCTGTTGCTGCTCGTTGAGTTTCAGCTTTTGTGCCTCCACGCTATCGTGTTTCCCCGTTAAGTCGCGCTCAGTTTCTTCGGCATTATTTTTAGCCCGTGCCACGGCTTGTCGTGCGGCGTTTATCTCTCCTATGAGTTGGAAGCCGCGTTCAATGTCGGTCTGTCGGTCAGCAAGTATTCGCTCGGCTTCTCTGCGGTACTCTGAGGCTCGGTCGTGCGCTCGGTGTGCCTCGGTGGAGCGTGCTGTGGCGGCAACGAGTTCACGCCCCATTTGCTCCTCTTGCTCACGCCAGCGCAGAGCAGCGGCACGCAAGTCTTGTATGCGCCGCCAGAGGGCGGCCACGGGTTGCACCTGGTCGTAGAGCCGCAGGATTTGTTCATCGCTACTACGTGCCACACGTGCTCGCTCGGCCTCAGCGCGCTGGCGTTCTAAGTGCTCCACCTCGCGCTGTCCTTTCTGGTAGTTGTCGAGCCACTCCATCTGGCGCATCAGTGCCTCGCGCTCAGCGGTGGCATCGTTGATTTGTTTCTGCAACAGTTGTTGCTCGGCCTCGGCCTCTTGTTTCTTCTCGGCTGCGAGGTAGTCTTTTTGCAACGTGTTTTCTGTGGCAACGTATTCTTTTACCACCTCTTCGGCTTCGCGCGCTTTCTCAAAGATTTTGACAGAGAGTTTGCCGTAGATTTCCGTGCCGGTAAGCTTTTCGAGCAGGGCGGACTTTTCGTCGTGGCGGGCACGCAGGAAGCCTGCAAAACTATTTTGGGCGAGCATCACGGTGCGTGTAAACTGGTCGTAGTCAAGCCCTATGATATCAACGATACGTGTGCGTACCTCCTCTGCGCTGAAGTCCTTGACGCGCGGCGCGAGTTGGCGCAGTGTCTGTACGGCCCGGTCGTAGGTGCCGGTGCGTCGGAGGCGTACGCTCCACGATGCCTCGTAGCGTGTGCCATCGGGCATGGCAAAAACCACGCTACTACCACCCTCTTTCTGTCCGCGTCGGAGCAGCCCGCGAGGGTCTTTGGCTTGTATCGACTTTTCTCCGTCGGGTCCAGCCGTCAGTTTCTCACTGCGTATGCCTTCTATGCCCTCGAAGCGCGGGGCGCGCCCGTAGAGTGCCACACAGATGGCATCAAGGATAGTACTCTTGCCCGAGCCTGTGTCGCCCGTGATAGCATACAGCCCCGCAGAGCGCAGGGGCTCTTCGGTGAAGTCTATAATATGTTCTCCCTCAAGGGACGTGAGGTTGCGGATAATTATTTTCTCTATTTTCACAGCGGTAAATATCTGAGGGTTAAGAAAAAGGTTATTCTTCGTTTTGCACCTCCTCAAGCGCGATACGGAAACGTTCTTCCATTTCGTTCGGCAAATAGTTGCCGTACTGTTCTCTATATACTTGCTGTGCCATATCTAACGGCGAGAGGTCTTTAAGTCGTTCTACGGTGAGTTCGGGTTCGCGGTCGTCGGTAGTGTTTCTCTCCGCGTTCATTCGGCATAAGAAGACGGCCTTTTCTTGCAGTACCCGGCAAATGTCAGCAAAGAAACTGGGATCGGGCTGTTCCTGCACAACGCGTATCTCTAAGTACGGCCACCGCGCACCATCATCGTCTGTCGGGCGGGCGGGTAATTTCTGCACCTCATAGCGCACGCCATCGGGCGAGGAAGCCCCGTTTTGCGGAATAGAGATTAGCGCGCGCAAGGGCTGATAGTCTATGCGTGTCACGCGCGTGACACCATCGCTATTTATCTCTACGAGGTTAACACCGTGTTGATAACGTTTCTCGCTAAACGACATAGGGAGCATACTCCCCGCGTAGTAGGCGGCGGGGCGGTTCGACACGCACTGTGCCTTGTGGATATGGCCGAGGGCTATATAGCTAAAAGCGGCACTCAGCACATTGACATTCACACGATCTTGTCCGCCCACCACCAGCCGCTCGCTGTGCTCATTGGCACACACCTCGGCATTGGCTGTATAGAAGTGGCCTGTGGCGATACACGGCAAGCCGCGCCACTCACTCCGCCGCATAGTACGTAGGAATTGTTCGTAGTACCAGCCCAGAGCATCGTTCTGAGTGACACCCTCGGGGCAATCTACCGCGCGCAGGAAAGGCATAGCCCAGCAAACACACTCCACGAGGCCGCTCTCGCGGTTGACAAGCGGAATAGCGAGCGCAGAAATATCCGGTGAGCCGTCGGAAAGATGCGGCACGTTGCCTACCACATGGATTTGGTGCAAGCCCAGCAATGGCGCGGGGGCTTCTATGCGGCGCGGGGAGTCGTGATTCCCGGCAGTAACGATGATTTGTAGGCCGGGAAGGGTTTCGGCGGTGCGGCTAAGAAAGTCATAATAAAGAGCCTCGGCCTGCGCTGAGGGGTTGGCACTGTCAAAAACGTCGCCTGAAACGACCAGTGCGTCGGGTGCGTGAAGGCGGATTGCTTCGACAAGCCAGGTGAGAAAGTGGCGTTGCTCCGTTTCACGGTCGTGGCCGTGAAAGGTATTACCGAGATGCCAGTCGGCGGTATGTATGATTTTCATAGGCTAACGTACTATGGTGCTTGTTGCACCACAGACTAAATAGGTTTCGTTATGTCGGATAAAATGACGTGCTACAACGTACGTTTTCAACAGGCTTTTGCTCGCCAAGGCAATGTTGAAGTTCGTTATGTTTCCTTAATTCCTTATTTCTTGCAGCACCGTTTTGTTTCTTTAAAGCAAAGTTAGGCAAAAATCGTTTTCTATCGGTGGTTGGCGGACAAAAAGATTTGTTGTGCGGTTACGGTCTTTGAGACATTTTCACTTATTGGCCTCCTCTAAAGCCCGGACAAAGGAAGGTGAGAAGAATTCTTTTGCTTGCGCGAGCGGCACGCGAGCTTGTGGCAAGGCGATAGAATCGCAGCGCAGCTCGTCCGCAGCATATTGAAAAACCACATCGTCGCCTTCTATCCAAGGAGCCGCCTGTGGCAGTTTGTTCACCCCGTTATCCAACGGAGAGAAACACGAGGCATCAATATAGCGTGTTAAGGTGTTGAAATCTTCAGCGTCAAGCGTCTTACACAAACCGTTCATCACCAGTACGGCGAGGCTACGCGGCCTGTCGGCCACAAACATCTCATAGCCAAAGATCTTGGCCGTGGGCTTCACAAACGTAGCACCCGTATGCATCGTCATTTCCTCCGCACCGCTGCGCGTGTGGGTGGTAATAAGGAATGTCACATACGCCGCTGTTTCATCAACCTTTTTCACCGTGAGGTTATATTGATAGCCTGCGGGGAAATTCTTGAGCATTTCTTTGCCAGGCTCATTTTGCTTGTAGAAAGCCTCAACAAACTGCTCAGCACCTGCCATAGCGGTGGTGTCGGTCAGCCCCAATAGTCCACCCATCCATTGTTTCACCCCGCGCACCATCAGCGGGTCGCCGCCCGAGGGATAATCCACCTCGAGCAACGCACTAACCACCGGCTTACCCGCCTCAGCATAGCCCACCGAGTCGGAAACGTGCTCCACCTCCACACTCTCGTGGCTGAACAATCCACACGAGGAAAGAAACAGCGCACACCATACGGGCAAAAGCAGTAAGCAGGCGAAACGTAGGGTTTTCATTTGTCTAAAACAAGGGAGGATTGCTCTTTACGGCTACAAAGTTAGGCTTTTTTCGGAGGTGAGAGGAGTTATATAGGTGATTTTTCATATTTTTGCCTGCGTTAGAACTAAAACATTTTCAAATCTACAAATTATGGTAAGTTACAAAGAACTCGGCCTCGTGAACACCCGTGAGATGTTCAAGCGTGCCATTGACGGCGGATACGCCATCCCCGCCTTTAACTTCAACAACATGGAGCAGCTTCAGGCCATCATCAAGGCCAGCAGCGAGCTCAAGAGTCCCGTAATTCTTCAGGTGTCGAAAGGTGCCCGCAACTACGCTAACCAAACGCTTCTGCGCTATATGGCACAAGGTGCTGTGGAATACGCCAAGGAACTTGGCTGCGAAAAGCCTGAGATATGTCTCCACCTTGACCACGGCGATAGTTTTGAAGTGTGCAAGAGCTGTGTGGACTTCGGTTTCAGCAGCGTGATGATTGATGGCAGCGCGCTGCCCTATGAGGAGAACATCGCCCTGACAAAACAAGTGGTGGACTACGCCCACCAATTTGACGTAACGGTAGAGGGCGAGCTCGGCGTATTGGCCGGTGTGGAAGACGAGGTGCAGGCCGAAGAGAGCCACTACACACAGCCCGAAGAGGTGATTGACTTTGTGACACGCACCGGCGTAGATAGCCTCGCTATCAGCATCGGCACGAGCCACGGCGCCTACAAGTTTAAGCCCGAGCAATGCACGCGCGACCCGAATACAGGCCGCCTCGTACCCCCACCCCTGGCTTTCGACGTGCTCGATGCCATTATGGAGAAGCTCCCCGGCTTCCCCATCGTACTCCACGGCAGCAGCAGCGTGCCACAAGAGTATGTGGACATCATCAATGCCAACGGCGGCAAACTGCCCGATGCCGTAGGTATTCCCGAGGAGCAGCTCCGCAAGGCAGCCGCCAGTGCCGTTTGCAAAATCAACATCGACAGCGACAGCCGCCTCGCCTTCACAGCAGCCGTGCGCAAGGTGTTCAACGACAAACCCGGTGAGTTCGACCCACGCAAGTACTGCGGACCCGCACGCGACTTGATGACCGAACTCTACAAGCACAAGATTACTGATGTGCTCGGCAGCGACAACAAACTCGTAGGCTAAGTATTGTTGCTACCTCCGAGGGAGGAAATAAACAAAGTCCAACCTCAATCATACAAAGAGGGTGTGTCAAAATAGGCACATCCTCTTTTATATTATAGAGGGGCTGTATCCGCATCTACCGCAACGCTGTAATTCTTATGTACGATGAAAAATTTTTCAAGCCGTCCGGAAAAAATTTCAAAGCACTTGAAAAAAATTTCAAAGCACTTGAAAA
>CALFJG010000091.1 GCA_937877625.1 uncultured Prevotellaceae bacterium | reverse complement strand
CACTGATAATAATGAAGCTCTTTTCATAAGGCGGGAATTTTGTGCTTAGGTTTTATATACAAGGGTTAAGAGGTGGGATTTTAAGGGTTAAGGAGTGTGGTTTTAAGAGTTAAGGAGTGTGGTTTAAGGGTTAAGAGGTGTGGTTTAAGGGTTAAGAGGTGTGGTTTTAAGAGTTAAGGAGTGTGGTTTTAAGGGTTAAGGGATTTGCTATAAGGAATGTGAGATGAGGGGTGTAGAATAAGAGTGAGGGTTTACTTCCGTTTAGCGGTGTCACGCTCCGTTTGTCGGAACGCGGCAAAGATAAGCATTTCTGAAAAAAACTTTCGGTGTCCGCTAAATGTTTGAAAACATTGCGTAATCACCTCGCACAGCCTATAAACCTCCACATCTATTTGCGATTTCATTACTTTCTGAAGACTCACAACCCGCACAGATAACGGCTGTGCAGATTGTGGGTCTATCTCTTATTTCTAAAAAACAGCGAAACGGCATACGATGTATGGTTCTATTCGTCTTCTTTATTGCTATACCAATATAGCGGATAGCAATAAAAACAATCAGTTCTTCCTTGAAATCGTTTGGAGAAGCCGTGTTTCTCATTCTTTTTTTCTATGTTTGCCTTGATTTCCGTAATTCAATATTTGTTCTTTCGCTTTCCTAATGCAAAAGATTATTATTCTTGATTTTGGTTCTCAGACCACTCAGCTTATTGGTCGGCGCGTACGCGAACTCAACACGTTTTGTGAGATTTTGCCCTATAATAGGTTTCCCACGGATGATGCTGATGTGATAGGTGTGATACTTAGCGGTTCTCCGCTGAGTGTCAATCAATCCGATGCTTTCCGTCTGTGTTTTGACAACTTGCGTGGTAAGTATCCGTTGTTAGGCATTTGCTATGGTGCGCAGTTAATGGCCGACACGTTCGGCGGCAGTGTGCAGCGTAGCGACACACGCGAGTATGGCCGTGCCACCCTCTCTTGGCTCAACGCCTCCGACCCGCTTTTGGCAGGTATTGACGTTGGCGCACAGGTATGGATGAGCCACGGCGACACCATCACCTGTCTTCCGAGCGGTTTTTGTGCCATTGCCAGCACATCTACTGTGGCGAACGCTGCTTATCGCGGTGCTGACGAAGAACAACTGTGGGGCGTGCAGTTTCATCCCGAGGTGTTCCACACGCTCTGTGGCAAGCAGTTGCTTGAGAATTTCGTAGTGGGCATTTGCGGCAGTCGTCAGGACTGGAGTGCGGCTCATTTTGTAGATACCACGGTGGCTGAACTGCGCGAGCAGGTGGGGACGGAGCTTGTTATACTCGGCCTTAGCGGTGGTGTGGATAGCAGTGTCGCCGCCGTGTTGCTCCATCGCGCAATAGGCAACAAACTCACGTGTATCTTCGTTGACCACGGCTTGCTACGCAAGAACGAGTACGCCGAGGTGATGAGCCTCTACGAGGGGCTCGGCCTCAATGTCGTCGGCGTGGATGCCAGTGCGAAGTTTTATGCCGAACTCGCTGGCGTGACAGAGCCCGAGCGCAAGCGTAAAATCATAGGCAAAGGCTTTATTGATGTCTTTGAGGCCGAGGCCCTCAAAATTTCCGATGCCCGTTGGTTGGCACAAGGCACCATCTATCCCGACCGCATAGAGAGTATGAACATCACGGGCAAAGTCATTAAGAGCCACCACAACGTGGGCGGTCTGCCTGCTAAGATGAATCTTAAGATTTGCGAGCCGCTACGTTGGCTGTTCAAGGACGAGGTGCGCCGCGTGGGACGTCAGTTGGGCATCCCCGAACGTCTTATCAGTCGCCACCCGTTTCCTGGCCCGGGTTTAGCGGTGCGCATTCTTGGCGACATCACGCCGGAGAAAGTACACATCCTCCAAGAGGCCGACGATATCTTTATCCGTGCGTTGCGCGAGTGGGCGACCGACGATGGCGATGTGCTGTACAACAAGGTGTGGCAGGCCGGTGTCGTTTTACTCCCCGTACAGAGTGTGGGTGTGATGGGCGACGAGCGTACATACGAGCAAGCCGTGGCCTTGCGTGCCGTGACGAGTACCGATGCTATGACCGCCGACTGGGCGCATCTGCCCTACGACTTCTTATCGCACGTGAGCAATGAGATTATTAACCGCGTGCAGGGTGTCAATCGCGTATGCTATGACATTTCTTCCAAACCGCCTGCCACGATAGAGTGGGAGTAACCGTCAGCCTATGCCGAGGCACATCGTGCTTCGGGCGATAGGTACAAATTATCGGTGTTTTGGCACATAAGCCCACTTTTTAGGCACGTTTTTCTTCGCTCCTTTTCTCGTTGTTTTTGCATAGGTGGTTGAAAATCCGCGTTAAGGCAACCAGGGTGTCGAGTCCGTTCTTCACAGAACGATATCGGACTTTGAAAAGACAAGGTGGCTTCTTGTTTCTTCAAAGTCCGATATTGTTTTCGCCCTTTCCCGCGTTTGTATGTGGTGCGCGGGAAAGGGCGATTTTTTAGGCTTCACACAGCATAGATAAGAAGCCTTTGCTTGTGTGGCAAGGAACTTTTGTCAACTTACCTTGTTGGTGTCAGCACTTTCTTTCCATCAAGGATATAAATTCCGCCCTGTGGGTTGTTGACGGGTCGTCCGAGCAAGTCGTATGACGTACCGTGTACGCTGCTCGGCGCGGTGATACGTGCTATGGCGGTGGCTGCATCCTCTTCCATACGCGGGAAGAAGCGTTGCCAATAAGGAGCGGCTTTATAAAGTGCCGTAGTGCCTTGCGGAATATGGAGCGTGCACGTTTCGGGAACGTTGGTAAACGGGTCAGCAGTAAGTTCTATCGGTGTGTCGCTTAATACGTAGAGGTCGCTGAGTGTGCTGACGCTCAACGCCTCGGCTCCGATATATGTCACCGTGGTAGGAATCGTTATGCTGGTATATGCAGTTTGGCTTAGGGCATAAGCGTCAATGGCCGTGGTGTTTTCGTCCACTATAAAGTCGCCTGTGGCGGTGGCTGGCGCGGCAATCAGGTGTCGGTCGTTGTTATCGCGTTGAATGGTGGCGGTGATAGACGCAATGGTATTTGTCCCGGAGCAGGTAAACACCACCGTATTTACGGGTTCGCCCGTCCAGGTGCGCGTAGCAATAGCTCCCGTTTGCGGGACGAGATTTAGTGTGTTGGCCACAAACGTAAGGTTTGAGATGGTGTATCCCGCCGGTGCCGCGACGGTGAGTGTGGCATCCTTAGACATACGTAGGCGTGTGCCGCCAGTGGTGTTCCACAGGAAAGCAGGTGTTTCGGCATCGGTGGTGGTGATGGTGAGGCCGTCTTCCACGTAGCTTCTCACCTCGCAGCCCGCATATCCCTTAAGGCTAGTAGCAACGGGCAGGCCTTGCGCGTTTGTTCCGAAGTCGGCTGTTGCTGTGATAGACTCTATGGTTGAGGCATCGGGTATAGCACTGTAGAGTACCCCGTTGACGAGTTCCAGATTTTTGTTCTCCTCGCTCAGTGTGATGCTTGTAAGCAGCGGGCTGCCGGCGAAAGCTCCTGGCTCCACCTCGCGTACGCAGTTGCCGATATAAACGCTTGTCAGTCCTTCGCAGTTGGCAAAGGCATCCTGTGAGATGGCAGTGTAGCGATAACGTTGGTGGTCGAAATAAATGCTGTCGTCGGGTACGCTGATGTCGCCGCTGTAACCGCCGGGGGCGGCTACTACTTTGAGTTCTTTAGTGGACGGGATGACACACGTTAGTTTGGACGAGGCCACATACACGGTGTCGCCTACGAAATAAGCCGGTGCGCTGGCGGAGCCGTAACTGAGTGTGACGGTGCCGTCGCTGTTGGCACGAATGGTATAGACGGGGTGTTTCAGCCCGGAGCCGGTATATACTTTTGTGGCGGGGTTGCTCTTGTCGTGGAGCGTGCGAATACTGCCGTAGGGGAAGAGGTCGTTGCTGCTGTTGGATAGCGTGCCGCAGGCCGCCACTACCACGGTGCGCGGGTGGTCGCCGTCGTTGTTCACGTTGTTGGCTGACCACATTGAGGCACTATAGTCTATATGCATTGCTAAGAGGCCTTTGCCGTAGGCTTCGCCCGACCATCGACCTACCTGCCTGTTCTCCAAGATGTAGTACTCAGCACTGTTCTCGGGGTTACGCAGTAGCAGAGCGTGTGGCTCGCGGTCGTCAGTCATAGGATAGAGCGTGTACACGTGTGGCTCTGTGGGCTCATAGAGTTTCAGCCAGCCGAGTTGGTTTTTCTCGTGGGCGGTGTAGTCCATCGGGCGGAAGCCGCCCTCTACGTAGCACCCTGATTGCATAATGTCCCAATAGCCGGCAAGGGGGTTGCTGTGGCCGTATTTTGTGGCATAGATGTCGGGCAAACCGAGAGCGTGTCCAAACTCGTGGCAGAAAGTTCCCAGGCCGTTCATCTTGCCGTATGCCCATTCGTTGCCGAAGAACACGGAGTTGACACGATAGCCTGCGGTATAGCTGCTGTAGTCAGCCCCGAGGTCCATTTCGCACGGCCAAATGTCGTCGGCTTGTGCACTCTGTGCCTGCCCCGTGCCGGCATAGAGGATGGCTACGAGGGGGATGCAGTTGTTGGTGCGCGAATCTTGGAAGCGGTTGAGGTTTACTCCTTTTTGTTTGAGTTTGTTGAACACTTCGGGCAGAAATATGCTGAAGAGGTTTACGTCGTGGCTGTCGCCGTTGTCACATCCATAGTGTGCATAACCGCTGTCGAGGGTCACGCGGGCAATTACTTCAAAGTTGGGTACGAAAAGCCCTTTTGATTGATCAACAAAATACTGGCGCACGGAGCCCGCCGCACCGCCATCGGTATAGTTCTCGTCGTTGAGCCAGGCATCAAACTTTTCGTCGGTGCTTGCATCTTGAAACGAACGGTCATTGAATTGCACGAGTACCACGGGGAGTTTGTATTCTCCTATGCTGTTCACTTTGCCGCCGAGGGTTTTTCCATAGGTGCCGATACCATCGCTTGACACCGAGGTGAGCTCGTTCCTCTGCGGGGCTATGCGTCGGCGCGCGGCGCGCGGCAGTAATGCTTGCATAGCTTGGTTGAGCCTCGGCGTGTTGGCTGCCACGGCTTGTTCGGCGGCATCGCGGTCGGCGGGTTCGTGGGCTATGACACCGGTGCTTACCAAGTGGCCTGCCGAGGGACGGGCATAGCAATAGGCACCATTGTCGTCAAGCACCAGAGCAATACTATCGGTGGTGGTATAGAACACGTAGTCGGCGTGTGCACCGCCATACATTCTTACAGCCAACGGCTTGCCATCGGGTTGTGTCTTGGGGAAGAGAGGGTGGCGCGGATCTTCGGTTTGTGCTTGGAAGTTTATGGCACAGAAACTAAGCAGGAGAAAGAGTAGCGTTTTTTTCATCTTGTTCGGTTTTTCGAGGTGTGCTATGAATAAGGATTTATGTTTTTTCTATGGCTGTGTGCTTTTGCCTGCCAGATGCATCTTTTGTCCAAGGTCGCTATGCAAAGGAAACATAAGGCTGAGCCTGTACGACGATAACACAATAATCTATTCGGTCTGATTGGAGAACCGCCCTGAACAATTATCGGTGCAAAAATAATCTAAAAGAAAGAATAGCGATTGTTCCTATGAGTTAAATGTTTGTCTCTTCACTCGCGGGCATCACTTTGCATCGTAGGTAGAGCTCTTTATAAAAGCGGTGTCGGCAAAGCGTGCTACTATCGCCGAGTATTATCAGTTTGCTGCGTGCGCGTGTGATTGCCACGTTCATACGTCGCAAGTCGCGCAGGAAGCCTATGTCGCCTTGCTCGTTGGCACGTACCAGACTCACAATAATAATATCGCGCTCCTGCCCTTGAAAGGCATCAACAGTGTTTACGGTGATGGCACTGAGCAACGGGTGCAGTTCGCGCTCTTGTTTTAGCAGGCGGCGTAAGTATTGCACTTGTGCGCGGTAGGGTGAAATAATGCCGATGTCCACGCGCTCGTTTATTAACCGTCTCATACCGATACGCTCCGTGTAATGCTGCAGTGCCAGGATGGTTTGCTGTGCCTCGGTCTTGTTGATGCGTCCGTAGGAGCCTGCAACAAACTCTTCGTTGCTTTCTGCATCGGGTAGGGCGTGAGTGTCTATCCATATCAAAGGAGTGTCAAGTGTGTCGAGGAGGCTACGGTGTCGCACCTCGGGTGCGGCGGTGAGTAGGCCGTGGTAGAACCAATAGGAGGAGAATCGCATCAGTTCCTCGTTCATACGATATTGTACGGTAAGCAACCTGACGCTCTCGGGGTGCTTTGCTGCGATATGCTCCATAAGCGTCACGCCGAGTCCGCCGCGTAGTGCCTCGGGCGATTTTATGGTGGGTGGTAGTTGGCAGTGGTCGCCGGCGAATACCACACGGTGGCACTTTGGCAGGGCTATCCAGCAGGCTGCTTCTAAGGCTTGGGCCGCCTCGTCAATAAAAAGCGTGTGGCACCGCCATCCCATCAATGTTTGCTGTGCCGAGCCGGCCAGGGTACACGCCACAACTCGACAAGCATCAAAGAGCGACTGATGAATACGCGCCTCCAACTCATCGGCTCGTTCGCGCAGGCGTGCTATCTTTTGGTGGTGGCTGTCGGAGCGTGTGCGCCTCGGCATTTGTTGCAACTGGCGAAGCGTGCGGCGTATAGACCATAGTTGTGCATAGTCGGGATGTGCTTCAAAACGGCGTTCGTAGGTGTTTTGAAGCATCTTGTCTGTGACGCGCGTAGGGTTTCCCATACGCAACACCGCCACGCCACGCTCACTAAGTTGTTCGCTTATCCAGTCCACCGCCGTGTTGCTCTGTGCACACACCATCACCTGCGGCTCGCGGCGCAACACCTCGCACACAGCCTCTACGAGCGTGGTGGTCTTACCCGTGCCGGGTGGGCCGTGAACCACCATCACGTCTTTACAACGCAACACATCGCCCACGGCGTTTTGCTGTGAAGTGTTGAGCCAGGGCAGGGAGGGTGTGGGAATTGATGTGGAGGCTGCGGGTTTGGCTGCACCGTGGAATATCTCGCGCAACTCTGCCAGGCGTCCGTCTTTTGCAGAGGCCACACGTGCCAGGGCATCAAACATTAAGCGGTAGGTCGTCTCGTCAAAACTAATCTGCACGCCAAGCCGCTCTGTCTGCTGCAACCGTGCGGCTTGTTCCTCGTTGTCAAGCACTATCACCATACGCTCACCCTCGGCAAAACTTACGGTGGCGGTGAATGGTGCATAAGTCAGTTGCCCCGCGCCGTCCTCGGAAAAGAATGCCACGCGCTTGCCGTGTTCAAAGGTGTGTGCTATGTCGGTGTCGTCGGTGCGAACGATTTCAAGCACCAGACGGTTGAGGGAGTTATAGTAGCGTCGTCTCGTTAGGACGGGAAACCAACACTCGCCGCGTTTCACCTTGCGCCCTATGCCAAAAAGTTCCGTCTCTCGGCGGAACTCTTTTTTCTCGTACTCATACTCCAAGCGTAGGAGTCGTTGCTGTTCGTGGAGTGTCATAGGACGCGCGGACGTTTACCAACTGTAAGGTGTCATAGGAGACATGCCGAAAGGCGTGCGATAGTCATAGTAAGGAAATGGTCCGTTGTACTTCACTCGCGAGGCTTCTATGGCAATCTGCAACCAGCTGTTCTCGCCGAAAGTCCACTCCGCTACAACACCGACGCGGTCGGTGGCAGGAGGGTCAAAGGGACTGTAATAGCCGAGCGAGAAGCCGCCCCAATCGCCATTGTTGTGTAGCAGGCTTTTCGAGACGTAAGCATATAGGCTAAACCGTTCGCTGGCACGGTAGCCTACGATGCCCGTAACACTGATGTCGCGGCGGCGAATGGGACCCCACGTCGTGTTGTTGCCACTCATCATAAAAGCGTACACCCAACGCTTGTTCCACTTACCGGCATAGGCGAAATCTATACGCTCTTCAAGTCCTACGCCCTTAGGTGCGTTTTTTCCAAATCCTGTTGAGGCACCAAAGGAGAGGCGTGCGTTCACGCCTTCGTGGAGCGACCATACATCCCAAGGTTGATAGGGCAGCGGGGCGGAGAGGGTGGCGGGCGGCATCTCTACGTGGAAGAGAGGGGCTTCCTCGTGCGTATTATATAATATGGAGTCGGAGGCAGACCCTTCTTCTTGCGCCACGAGAGAGGCCGGGAATAGAATTAAAAGAGCAAGCAAGCGAAATCTCATAGCGTTTGTTAGGCTTTGAGCGAGGGGTTGAGAATAATGGTAGCCTCACGATCGGGGCTTACAGACACGATGCTGATAGGGGTTTCTGTGGCCTGAGAGATGTAGTCGATATAACGGCGGAATGCAGCGGGGAAGTTGGTCTCACTACGTAGTTCCGAGAGCGGTGTTTGCCAGCCGGGAACATCTTCGTAAACAGCCTCCCAACCCGTTGTGTCGTAGGGCATCGTCTGTGTTTCTTGTCCGTCTTTGCGATAGGCCGTGCATACACGAATTGTGTCGAAGGTGTCAAGCACGTCGCTCTTCATCATTACAAGGTCGGTCACACCGTTTATCATTATGGCGTATTTCAGTGCCACGAGGTCGAGCCACCCGCAACGGCGGTTGCGTCCTGTCACCGCGCCATATTCATGGCCGATGTCGCGCAGGCGGTCGCCTGTTGCGTCAAAGAGTTCTACGGGGAACGGGCCTGCACCCACGCGTGTGCTATAGGCTTTGAAAATACCAAAAACACGACCGATGCGCTGCGGAGCGACACCCAGCCCGGTACATACGCCACCGATGGTGGTGCTGCTGCTTGACACAAAGGGATACGTGCCGTGGTCAATGTCGAGCAACGAACCCTGCGCCCCCTCTGCCAATACATTTTTTCCCGCGTCAAGGGCCTGGTTGATTGTTGTTTCGGTGTCGGCCAAACGAAAACGACGCATATATTCTATGCCCTCCAACCAACGCGCCTCTTCCTCGGCGAGGTCATAGTCGGTGAAACCGAGGTCGGCGAGGATTTGTTCGTGACGCGCTTTGAGCCTGCTGTATTTGGTCTTGAAATCGTGGAGTATGTCGCCCACACGCAGGCCGGTACGTGCTGCTTTGTCGCTATAGGTGGGGCCAATACCTTTTCCCGTCGTACCCACTGCATCCTTGCCTTTGGCAGCCTCGTACGCACGGTCGAGCAGGCGGTGGGTGGGCAATATGAGATGGACTCGCCGACTGATGATAAGGCGGTCGGAGAGTGTGTATCCTGCCGCTTCTAACTCCTGAGCCTCCGCCATAAAGAGGTCGGGAGCGATGACACAGCCATTGCCTATGATATTGAGTTTCCCCTCATCGAAAATACCGCTCGGAATGGAGCGAAGCACAAATTTCTTTCCTCCGAAAATAATGGTGTGGCCAGCATTGGGGCCTCCAGCAAAGCGTGCCACGATGTCATAGCGGGGAGTGAACCAGTCAACGACCTTGCCTTTTCCTTCGTCGCCGAAGACGATGCCAAGCAGCGCATCGACTTTTCCTTTTGTCATATATCAGGTTTTGTTGTTTGTTTGGCGCAAAAATACGCTTTCTCGGTGTTTTCTTGTGTGATAACAGTCGTTTTTCGCCTGTCATTAAGCTTTTTTAGGCCTTTGGCTCCTTTTTTCTTGTGCTATGGGGTGGTAAAATAAGGCAATACAGCCGTTCGCGAGGAAGGCTCTACCTCAAAATACGGACAAAGCATCACCTGACTACTATCAGACGGGTTTGCAGACGAGAGGCTGTAGCGCGGGTGTCCCGTCTGCTCGTCGGGAGCGGCGGCGGATAAGATGTGCGGCTTAAAGGTGGACTTTATCTCTTGTGCGCAATAAACCACGGGGCCACAACGAAAAACCTGGCCGCCGGCAACGTCGATGGGGCGAGGCAGGGTGTTAAAAACTAAATAGAGTTCATCGTAGCGCATCCATTGGCGGCGAATAACAGCATAGCCCTGCTGAACGTTGTAGTCGGTTTCGTGGCCGTTGATAAAAAGGGTGGGGCGTTCGTCAGCCCATTCGGGCAAGCGAAGTCGGAGCGTGGTGACGAGTGTCCTGTGATTGCCGCTTTGCACCCGTAGCTTCACCATTCCTTGCCAAGGCATAGCGGTGCTTTGATCCACAATAATGTCGGTGGTGTCGCCACGGACGATGTGTGCAAAGGTGTTTAAGTAGAAGTTTACATATAGTCCCGCGCTATCTGTGGCATATACCAATTGCGAGGCATCTATCATAGCCTGCGCTGCCAGTGCGCGTTCCATAGCATCGGGCGAGTGGAACATAGCATCGGGCAGCCCGCCCATCAGCGTGCGTTCCAACGCATCAATATATTCTGCCGAGCCGGTCCGCAACCACAGGGCAGCGGCCTCGTAGAACGTTGCCACGGCTGCATAACCTTGTATAGGACGTAAGTCGCCGAAACCACCCACGAGGTTGAGGCGAGGGGCTGTGGCTTCCTGCCAGTGTTTAATGAGTGTGTCTAAAGGCCGCTGCGGAAGAGCTATCGGTGAGGGCGACACATCGCGATCTACCATAAGCGACAGCAACTGCCAGTTGGTGACATCGCGATTGAGAAATACCACGCTGTCACTGCGAACGGGCATAATCGGCGCAGGAAGCATTTGTGCGCCAACGTGAAGCCCGCGCAAGAAGCATAGCATCAAAATAAATACGACACGCCTTATTATATATATACACATAGAAAAGGGTTCTTCGGTATTTGTCTGCAAAAGTACGTCTTTTGCCCTTTCCTTTTATGCAAAAGGCACTTTATTCTGCGCCTTATCGTTTGAAGTTTATGCGTTTGCTGCACAATGATGGTGTACTCTTCGCCAAAACCGAAGCAATAGTCGTACAAAACGAGGCGATTGACGTGTTTTTTGCGAAAAACCGACAAAAAATGTAGGAAAAGCTTGGTTTATTTGTTGAAACCCCTTACTTTTGCAACGCTTTTTGCGAAAAGGGCGCTTAGCTCAGTTGGTTTAGAGCGTCTGCCTTACAAGCAGAGGGTCGGGG
>CALFJG010000090.1 GCA_937877625.1 uncultured Prevotellaceae bacterium | reverse complement strand
ACCCGCACAGATAAAGGCTGTGCGGGTGATTATAGGTCTCTTTTTGGCATATAAGCCGAAAATTGGTCGGACTAAGTTTTAGCACGGTCGGACTTCTATTAAAATCTATTGCTGTCCGCTAAAACGCGCCGCCGCAACATATCTACGTCCGCAATGCCGATAAACAGGCGTTGCGGATACTTTTTCAGAAGTAAGCCCCTCGCTATCAACAAGCCAAGGAGCGCAGGCTTCTGGGAGCGCAGTCGGCTCGCCTGCATTCTCTTGCACGCGAGCCGCGTACGCTCCGGCACGCGACGGCGAGGCCATTCGTCAAGCTCTCTGGGCTTTATCCCTCAATCATTAAGAACAACAGAACAGCAAGGCCGCCACGAGGTTTCTTCGCGGCGGCCTTGCTGTGGTTGTTCTAACTTGCAGAGGTAAATTGAAAGCAAATACCTACTTACGCAAGCCGAGTGCTTTGACGATAGCGCGATAGCGCTCCACGTCTTTGCGTTTCAAGTAGTTAAGCAGCGAGCGGCGCTTACCCACCAGCATTACCAAGGCTCTCTCTGTCCTATGATCTTTACGGTTGGCCTTGACATGCTCCGTCAGGTGGGCTATACGGTGGGAAAACAAGGCTATCTGGCTCTCGGCGGAACCAGTATCCGTGTTAGACTTTCCGTACTTGCCAAAGATCTCTTGCTTCTTCTGAGAATCTAAGTACATAGATGAAGAAAATGTAAATTGATAAAAATAATTAAGATATATTCGTGCTTCCTTTTCCGAAAGCGGTGGCAAAAATAGGGTTTCTTGGCACACAAGCCAAACTTTCCGTGCTTTTTTGCGTGCTAAAGGCGATTTTTTCTCCTTTGACGAACTTTTGCGTTAAGCCAGAAGAGCAATGCTAAACTTGTTTCAGCATTGCCTTGGCGAGCAAAAGCCTGTCGAAGACGAGCATAACCTTCACACTTATACCTGCTTGATTTACACCACCCGTTAGATTATGCCCATGTCGGGCGAACCAGCAAAAAGAGGATACACCGAAAAGGGTGCATCCTCTTTATAGATTCTTATTAGTACTTACGCTTTGTTCGCGCGTGTATGGTTACTTATTTCACGGTAACCGTAGCGCGGCGGTTGTACTCGTACGGAGTAAGGGTGTCAACACCGCCCTTAGCCACTTGCTCGATTTGGCTTGCGGGTACGCCCATAGCCTCGAGTTCAGCAGCTACAGCAGCAGCACGCTGCTCGGCGAGACGTTGGTTGATTTCCTCGGTACCCGTAGCACTGTCGGCATAACCCGTAACAACGAGGGTGAGGCCTTTCTCCTTCGCAATCTGAGCGAGGTCGGAAACGTTTACGAGGTCGCTGCGGCTGGCAATCTTAGAGCTGCCGAGTTTGAAGAATACGCTGGCGGGAGAGCCTACGTACTGCGTTACGACGCGGTCGCGGTACTCAATCTGAGTCTGCGTCTGTGTCTGTACGCGAGCCTGACCTTGGTCTTGGGGCTGTGCAGCGATGAGGTCGAGCAGGCGCTGGTTCTCATCCTCGCAGTTCTTCAGGGCGAGCTTCATAGCATTGAGCTGCTCGTCGTACATAGCGGTGAGAGCCGATACATCGGGTACCTTGCTCCACGTTGTGGTCTTGCTGATGTTGATTTGTACACCGAGGTCAATGCCGAGCTGCTTGTCCCAGTAGCGGCTGTTGTACTTGGAGTAGTTACGCCAAGGATCAGCACCTATAGCAGCAACAGGTGCGGCTGCCACGGGTGTCGTTCCTGCCGTGGCTGCTGTTCCTGGGGTGGCTGTTGCTGTTGCTGCTGCGGCGTTGGCGTTAGCGGCGTTCATTTTATCTGCATAGAGATTCCAACGGTCGAAAGAACCCTCGGTGGTCTGAGCATAGATGTCGAAGAAGACACCGATGCGGTTGCTGATGCGGAAGGTGTTGAGCAAACCAGCGTTGTAAACGATCTCATAGTCCTTGCCTCCGAAGGTCATCATCTTGTTCACACCGAGACCTACATAAGGAACGAAGTTCCACACGCGGTTCTCGTTGTAACCACAAAGGAGGTTGGAAAGGTTGAAGAGCACGTCCTCAGTAACTTGCCAGTAGCTGAAGCTGGGGTGTATGTCCTCGTTGTAAACGGCCTTGTCGCGATATACGCGTCCTTTGGTACGCAGACCGATACCGGGAGTGAACCACTTACCTACTGCAAGGCTTCCGCCAATCTGACCACGCTCCATCGGCTTGAAGAAGTCTAAATCCGACTGCTCCTGCGAGGAGAACGTCATGTGGGCACTGAAACCGGCCTGTACAAACCAGTTAGCCCAGAAACTGTTAGTTGCCACACTGTACTTGCTCACAGGAGCTTCCTGTGCCGATGCGCCGAGAGCGAAAACTGCCAGCGCAATTGCAAAAAGTGACTTTTTCATAAATTTTTAAAAATTGATGAATAATTAGGTTGTTGTGTTTCTCTATAAATTTCTGCGCGGGCTATGAAGCCACCCGGTAGTAAGCGGAAGCCTGCCACTGCGCAGATTTGCGGGGCAAAGATAGGGATATTTTTTATTTCACAACATTTTTTTGCATTTAAAGCGCGAAAAAAGCGAAAAAACCGCGTTTTTCTTTTCGTTTTTGTGCTTTCAGCCCTAAAAAAAGCCGATCGTTTAGTTTTTTTACACCAATAAGGTTTTTTAACATTGGAAGAAAGTAAACACGTAGGCGGATATATATTCTAAAAAAAACAAGTTTCAGAGATTAAGGAAGCCTATCTTGTTCGCCCGTACAGCATACAAGGTGCGGTCTTGACCTGTAAGGGGCAGTAAGCATTCGCCACTTTCAGGACTTTTACACCACCTCCGAAACTTGAATACCCATTTCAGAAAATCGTTTCCGTATAGCAGACTTTTTTATATGCCTGAAAAATTTCTAAGCGGCTTGAAAAAAAAATTCTAAGCACTTGAAAAAAAATTTCTAAGCACTTGAAAAAAATTTCTAAGCGGCTTGAAAAAAAATTTCTAAGCACTTGAAAAAAATTTCTAAGCACTTGAAAAAAATTTCTAAGCACTCGAAAAAAATTTCTAAGCACTCGAAAAAAATTTCTAAGCACTTGAAAAAAATCTGGACGCGCTGGAAAAGCCATAGGCTACGCCACCGATGATACTAACAGAAAGGAACAGAAAGAGCCAAAAGGATGGCAAAAGGGTAAAGACCCATCAATGTCAGACTGAACCGTAGGAATGAATGAACGCCCCTTGAATGTTTTTCAGTTCATAAGAGGAAGTCGGCGGGTTGTGGGACTCGGGAAGAAAGAGGTGGGAGGAAAAACAGACAAGGTAGGACATCATAAAAAAGGGACGTAACCTTGTCAGTGTGTTTAGGCAGCCTATAGCGGCTTGGCGGGAGGCAGGAGGTGCTTCCTTGTTGCTGATGCAAAGATAGTGCAGCCTGGACATTGTCGGAACGACTATTTAGCAGGCGAGGCGATACCGGCACGAACCTGCATAGGAACAAAAATAGGCAAAATCCTTTTACGCACGCGCGTATTTCCTTACTTTTGCGCCTAACTATGGGAAAAGTGCGCCAACTCTTCAAGAAGAAAAGGGCAAAGTGGCTTCTCGCGGCTTTGCTCTCGCCATTGGTACTTTTCCTGTTGCTCGGTGTGCTGATTTATATTCCACCGGTGCAGAACTATGTGGTACACCGTCTCTGCGAAACAATGAGCGACAGCACAGGTCTCTCGTTTTCTATCGACCGTGTGCGCCTGTCGTTTCCGCTCGACTTGAGCGTGCGTGGCGTACGTGCCGACGAGCGCGGCGACAGCGTGTTGCGCGCCGAAGAACTGGTGCTCAGCGTAGAGTTTTGGCCGCTTCTCGGCGGACAAGCCAACGTGGACGGCCTAACACTGCGCGATGCCGGGGTGAACACGCGCGACCTGGTGGCGAACACACAGGTGATTGGCACGCTGAAAACATTTACCGCACGCCTGCACGGTGTGAACTGGCGCAAGAACATAGTGAATGTCACCGAGGCCGCGCTGGCTGATGCCGACATCACCGTACTGCTCTGCGACACGGCGGCGGAGGACACCACGAGGGGCGCGCCCTGGGTAATCGACGTGGCAGACACACACATTCAGCGCACGGAGCTGCGCCTCTCGCTCGCGGGCGACACGACACATCTCTTCACACGCCTCGGAGAGGCACGCCTACGCGGTGGACATTTCGACACCGGAGAGCCACACTACCAAGTAGCGTCGCTTGAGATAGCCGACAGCCGCGTCCACTACGACACCGGCACACGCCCCGACCGCACAACGCAAATACTACTTACCGACAGCACACTGTGGCAACCCGCACCTCTCGACGCACAGCACCTCCACTTAGAAGAACTCGCCGCAGAGGTTGCCGACGTGGACTACAACGCACAAGGCATACTCCACGCCACGCTGCGTACCCTGGCTTTTCGCGAGAGCCACACGGGATTTCGCCTGAGCCACTTAGCCGCTAATATCTACTACGACAGCGAACGGGTGCGCCTCGGCAATATCTCGCTCACCACTCCCTACTCCTCGCTGACCGGCCACGCCTCCGTGCTTTTCAGTGCCTTAGATGCCAATGCCACCGGTGTCTCCGAAGGCATCGATGCCGACCTCACGCTCACCGTGGGTTGGCAGGATGCCACCGCTCTGGGACGCGGCTACCTGCCCGATGAGTTATGGCACACCTATCCCCACTACGACGTGGTGGTTGGTGCTAAGGTGGCAGGTAGTGTGCGCAGGCTGGAAATACACGAAGCACGCCTCTCTACACCGTACAGCCACCTCGCCCTCAACGGCACCGTGCGACCCTTGACGCTGACCAGCGGACGCGGCTACGAAACACAGGCCGACGATGCCGACCTGCACCTTGACACACACCTCGGCTACCAAGACGTGGCACTATGGGGGAAGCCCTATCTGCCGGACAACTTAGCCCGCCGCTACCCACACTCCGACCTGACGCTGCGCACCGACATCAAGGGAAACACCGGGATGCTACGGCTCAGCAACCTACTGTTGCAGACGTCCACGGGTACCCACCTCACGGGCAACCTCTCCGCCAACCTCTTAGCCCTTTCCGGCGGGTGCGGCGACGCATTTAACGGCAGCCTGAAGAGCCGCATCGCCGCCACCGACCTACGCAATTTCGGCGGGGCGTTCCTGCCGACAGATATGGTAGGGATGTTGCCGCCCTACGACATCACATTAAATACCGTACTACGCGGCTCCACCGACCATATCGCCCTCTCCGACCTCTTGCTACAAACACCCTACAGCCACATAAGCGGCCAGGCCGAAGTGTGGCCCAACGCCCTCGCCACAGGCGGGAGTCCCGCCTTTCAAGCCGACTTGAAGTCATCGCTCGGATGGGCCGACATAGTACGCTACGGCGATGCCTACCTCCCCGCCGACCTCAAAGAGCGGCTGCCACACGGCACCTACGAACTGGCAGTGCGCGCCGGAGGCAGCCTCGCGAACATACAGATCGGACAGGCCACGATAGGCGTGCCGGGGATGGGGTCGTTCACCACGAGCGGCAACCTCGGCGGGCTGACAGCCGGCGTGCCGACGGGGAAGATGAAAGTGGACTTCACCGGACGCGATATGTCGCTCGTCAATAGCCTGCTACCCCCGAGCGTGACGAACACTGTGAAGATACCCAACAACCTCAGCGCGAGTGGCACGATAGGTATCAGCGGCGAGGCCTACACCGCCGACCTGCTTATCCGACAAGGCGGAGGCACCGCCAAGATACGTGCCACGCTAAACACACGCACCGAGGCATACGACGCACAAGTGGTGGCACAAGCCTTCCCGCTGCAAAACTTCCTCCCCACTACGGGGCTACAACGCTTTAGCGGCACGATGGCCGCCGAGGGGCGCAAGTTCGACGTGCTGTCGGCCACAGCACGCCTCGTGGCAAGTGCCGACATTGAAGAACTCGGACTCGACAGCCTTAACCTCGGAAACATAACACTCCAAGCTAAAAACGACGGCGGAGTGTTCCTTGCCAACTTCAACGCACAGAACGATGCCCTACAAGGAAGCGGCACGGCACAAGCTACACTCGGCGAACACATCGTCGGCTCTCTCGACGCACAGATAGACTACGCCGACCTCGGCACACTGGCACGGCTGAGCGAGCCGATGCAGGCCGGAGGCAGCATCGGCGTTAGTTTCCACGCCGACCGAGAGTTCACACAATACGGCTTCGACGGCACCCTACGCAACTCGCACTTCTCGGGTGCGGGACTGGGCTTTATCGGACAGGATATGGACATCAGCCTTGAAACATCGCCCGACACCACCTACGCCCACGCCGAATCGGGCGACCTACTCTTGGACTATTACGCACGAGGCGCACTGGCCGAGGCCGTAGAGAGCCTCCAACTACTGGCCGACACGCTATCGGCACAAGTGAAAGCCTCTAACATCAATATCTACAACGTGCGCGAGATGCTACCTACTGCCAACCTCGTGCTGATTTCGGGCAAGACCAACCCGCTGATGATGTTCCTCAAGACACAAAGCCTCGGCTTTGACTACGCCGACATTCACCTCACATCATCGCCCACCGACGGCATCGGTGGCCACGCCTACGTCACCGGCTTCTTCCGCGACAAACTGATGCTCGACAGCATTCATGCCGTCGTCGTGAACGACAGCACCGGCCTGACACTTCAAGGAAAGATACACAACTACAAACGACGCAACCCCAACAAATTCCTCGCCGCGTTTAAAGCCTATCTGCACCCGAGCGGGGCAGGCGTAGAAGCGGAGTTTCGCGACAACAAAGGCTACGTAGGCCTCAACCTCGGCGCACAGGCCAACATATCCCCCGACGGATACCGGCTGCATCTCTATCCCGAACACCCCATACTGGCCTATCGCACGTTTACGGTGAACAACGACAACTACGCCTACTACGGCCTCGGCGGGGCAATAGGTGCAAACATCGACCTGCTCGCCGACGACGGCACGGGACTACGCATCTACGGCGAGCCTAACGACTCACTGACCGACATCACACTGTCGCTCTCGCAGGTGAACCTAAAAGAACTCGCCGCATCCTTACCCTATGTGCCTGCCATGCAAGGAATGCTTACCGGCGACATACACGTCACCGACGACCACAAAAGCATCAGCGCACTCGCCGATATCAACCTCACCGACTTTGAATACCAAGGAACAACACTCGGCAACCTGGGCATACAAGGCATCTATCTGCCTAAGGACAACGACCAACACTATGCCCAAGCCTTTATCAACACCGGCGAGGAAGAGGTGATGGCTCTTGAAGGAACTTACTTCGCCACAAGCGAGGCGTTTGAGGCCGAAGGCACACTCAACAACTTCCCCCTAACACTCCTCAACGGATTTATAAACAACACCGGTATAGCCCTGCGTGGCACAGGGGTGGGAGGCTTTACCGTTGAGGGAACAGCAAAGAAACCTATCCTCAACGGACATATCGACTTCGTTGACGGACATATCTACAGCGACGCTTACGGATTTGACTTCCGCACCGACAGCGTACCCGTAGTGATAGACCAGAGCCGACTGACGTTCAACAACTACAACCTGTGGTCAACAGGTGCCAACCCGCTTATCATCGACGGTGCGCTGGATATGAGTATCCTCTCAAACGTGACAATGAACTTCGACCTCTTGGCCAACAACTTTGAACTTATCAATAGCAAACGCAAGCGCGAGAGTACGGTGTACGGACGTGCCTATGTAGATTTCAACGGCACGCTGCGCGGTGGCACGAAAAACGGACTCACTATGCGCGGCAACCTCGGCATACTGCCCAAAACGGATATGACCTATATCCTGCGCGAATCACCGCTAACAGTAGATAACGAACTCGAGGGGCTGGTGCAGTTTGTCAGTTTTGAAGACACCCTTGACGTGGACGAACCGCCGATCGACGATGAAAGCGGCAGTTTCGATATGACACTCGGCGTAAGCATTGACGAGAGTGCTCACTTCCTCTGCTATCTGAGCGAGGACGGCAAGAGTTATGTTGACGTGAGCGGCGGCGGCGCGCTCACCCTGCGACAGACACAGCAGGGCGACACACGCCTCGTGGGACGTGTCACCGTGCAGAAAGGCGAGATGAAGTACGAACTGCCCGTTATCCCGCTAAAGACGTTCACCATAGAACCTGGCAGTTACGTAGATTTCAAAGGAGCGATAGCCAACCCCACACTCGCCATTACCGCCAAAGAGCGTGTGAAAGCCCTCGTCACCGAGAACGACCAGCAACGCAGCGTAGCCTTCGACGTGGGTGTGGAAATCTCTAAGACGGTGCAGGATATGGGTCTCAACTTCGTGATAGACGCACCCGAGGACCTCGTGGTGCAAAACCAACTCACAGCGATGGGTGCCAGCGGGCGTAGCAAGGCAGCCGTGGCAATGCTGGCCACGGGAATGTATCTCACCGACGAAAACACCTCAAGCTTCAGAGCCAGCAACGCACTCAACGCCTTCCTGCAAAGCGAGATACAAAACATTGCCGGCAGCGCGCTAAAGACAATAGACATCAACCTCGGAGTGGAGGCCGGCACAAGCACCCGCGGCACCAACACCACCGACTATTCCTTCCAGTTTAGCAAACGCTTGTGGGGCGACCGCGTGAGCATCATCATAGGCGGGCGCGTAAGCACGGGTGAATACGCCGACAACAGCGCCGAGAGTTTTATCAACAACGTAGCCGTGGAGTACCGGCTCGACCAAGGCTCAACGCGTCTGCTCAAACTCTTCTACAACCGCGACACACAAGACCCGCTCGAAGGACTACTCACACGCACCGGTGCCGGGCTTGTGCTACGCAAAAAGAGCGACAGACTGGGCGACCTCTTTATCTTCCGACGCAACAAAAACAACTAACTGCATGAGCCTCCTCCACGGCATATCACCCTCCTCCCCACCACGCGCCACACGCTCGGCGTGGACAGTACTCCTCGTTGCGACACTCCTCGCAGGATGCTCCACCACATCGCACCTACCCGAGGGCGAACAGCTCTACACCGGCATACGCGACATACACTATAACGAGGACTTCCAGAGCGACACGTCGCGCCTATCCGGAGCCGACGAGACAGGCGTTATCACCAGTGTGGCCAACGCTGTGCGCGCCATAGATGCCGCATTGGAGGGGCGCGGCTTTGACTGGTCAATGCGCTCTCTCCGACGCGACAGCCTCACCAAAGAGCAACGCCGCGAACAACGCCGCCTCATCGCGCAACAAAAAGCCGACTTCTCCATTGCGCGCACCGAGGTAGATGCCGTGCTGGCCTACCCGCCGAACGGCTCGTTGATGGGCAGCTCATCGCTGCGAAGCCCGCTGAACATAGGGCTATGGTTCTACAACGGATTAGTAAACGACAGCTCACGACTGGGACGCTGGTTCTTCAAGACTTTTGCCACACAGCCCGTACTCGTCTCCTCCGTAGCCCCGGAGACACGCTCCAAGGTGGCTACCAATACGCTCCACAACTATGGCTATTTCCAAGGGCAAGTGGACTACCGCGTCCACACCTTGCGCAACCCCAAGAAGGCACGCCTCTCGTATCGCGTACTCACCGGGCCGCTCTATCGTTTCGATAGCGTGGCATACCTCGGCTTCACACCCGAGGTGGACAGCCTGTTGCGACGCACGGAGCATCAACGACTCATCAACTCCGGCGAGGGGTTCAGCGCGATAGCCCTAAGCAACGAGCGCACACGCATCAGCGAGATGCTGCGCAACCGTGGCTATTACTACTATTCGCCCTCTTATATCACCTATCTGGCCGACACGTTCCAACGGCAGAACTATGTACAACTGCAAGTGCGCCCCGCCGACAACATGCCCGCCGAGGCCAAACACCCTTGGTACATCGGCCACACCTACATAGACCTACGCACCGCCAGCGGCGCGCCGCTCACAAACGAACGCACCTTCACTGGACGACGCCGAAAC
The DNA here is from genome assembly GCA_937877625.1 of uncultured Prevotellaceae bacterium. Classification (GTDB taxonomy): domain Bacteria; phylum Bacteroidota; class Bacteroidia; order Bacteroidales; family Bacteroidaceae; genus Alloprevotella. Next base: position 42,200 of record CALFJG010000090.1, on the reverse strand, counting down.
GACACAGCACAAGCGGCAGACACCCGAAGCAGACAACAAGATGCAAGCAAGCGTCCCACCCAACGCCAGCGACGCTTCACACCCACCACCTTCCGTTGGAACGGCGACAGCACACGTATGCCGCTAAGACCTTATATGTGGCGCAACGCACTCTTCTTCAACAAAGGCGACAGATACAGCCTCAGGCGCGAGAGCCTATCGCTCACAAAACTCAACGAGATGGGAGTGTTTAGCCAAATTGACGTACAGTTCCTTCGCACGGACACCTTGCCCGACTGCGACACGCTTGACGTGTACGTCACAGCGGTATTGGAAAAACCCTACGACAGCAGCCTGGAACTCGATGCTACGCTGAAGAGCAACTCCCAGCTGGGACCCGCTCTCACCTATACACTCTCCAAGCGTAATGCCTTCCGCGGCGGCGAGAAAGTGTCGTTTAAGGTATTCGGCTCCTACGAGTGGCAACTCAGCACCAACGGCAGCGAGAGCAACTCCTTGCTCAACTCCTACGACTTCGGCACAAACCTGAGTCTTGAGTTTCCTCGCTTCGTCCTGCCATTTATCAACCGACGACAATTACAGTTTCCTGCCACCACCACGTTTGCTCTCGAAGCCGACTGGCGAAACCGCTCGGGCTTCTACCAGATGCTCACCTACAGCCTCAGTGCCAACTATGCCTGGCGAAAGCGGCGCACCATCAACAACAACATTGACGTGCGCCTCGACTTCACCAAGCGACTGAGTAGCACACAGAAGTTTGACGAGATCCTGACAGCGAACCCCGTGCTTGAGGTGTCAATGCGCGACTATTTCGTGCCATCGATAGGCTACACGTTTACCTACAACTCCGCGCGTAAGCACCGCCACCCCGTGTTCCTGCAACTGAACGTGAAAGAAGCGGGCAACCTCATCTCCTCAGCCTATGCCATTGGCGGCAAAGGCTATAACGAGCAGGGAAAAGAGATATTTGCCAATCCGTTTGCACAGTTTGTGAAACTGACGGGCGAAATCCACCACACACAACCCTTCGGCGAGCGTATACAACTCGTGACACGCTTCTTCGCCGGTGCCATCTTTAGTTATGGCAATATGCTACGCGCACCCTATGCCGAGCAATTCTATGTGGGCGGTGCCAACAGCGTACGCGGCTTCACCGTGCGTAGCGTAGGGCCCGGGAGTTTCCGTAGTGGCGACATACGTTATAGTTACGTTGACCAGACGGGAGACATCAAACTCGAAGCCAATGCCGAACTGCGCGCACACCTCTTCGGCTCGCTCTATGGTGCTCTGTTCCTTGACGCGGGCAACGTGTGGCTCGCACGACACGATGCTATGCGCCCCGATGCGGATTTCTCAATGAAAAACCTCCGACACATCGCGCTGAGCACCGGCACCGGCATTCGCTACGACTTAGACTTCCTGGTGCTACGCTTAGATCTGGGCATCGGCTTGCACGCACCCTACGACACAGGAAAAAGCGGATTCTTCAACCTGCCGAAGTTAAAAGACGCACTTGCACTACACTTCGCCATTGGCTATCCGTTCTAACAAATAATAATCTCACAAACAAAACTAAAACATCACATACTCTATGAAACCTGCTACAGGCAAACTCGGCGTTCTTTGTGTAGGCTTAGGTGCCGTTTCTACTACTTTCATTGCTGGTGTACTCTCCTTACGCAAAGGGAGGGGGTTAGCCGGCGGCTCTATCACACAAATGGCAAAGATACGCGTGGGGCGCGGCAAAGAACGCCAATACCTACGTGTGAATGACTTAGTGTCTCTTGCCGCACTTGATGATTTGGTATTTGGTGCTTGGGACATCTTCTCGCAAAACGCCTACGAGTCGGCCTGCAACGCCAAGGTGCTACAACGCCACGACCTCGATGCCGTCCGACAAGAGTTGGAAAGTATCCGCCCTATGGCAGCAACATTCGACGCGGACTACGTGACGCGCCTCGCCAATCAAGGCACGAACATCAAACCCACGACATCGCGCTACAATTACGTCAAAGCCTTGCGCGAAGACATCCGCCGCTTCCGTGAAGAGAACGGATGCAACCGCGTCGTTGTACTATGGGCCGCCTCTACGGAGAAATACATAGACTACGCACCCGAGGTACACAACACAATAGCCCAATTTGAGCAAGCCCTACAACGCAACGACACAGAGAGGATAAGCCCCTCGATGTGCTACGCCTGGGCAGCACTGTCAGAAGGCGTGCCGTTTGTGATGGGTGCGCCGAACCTATGTATTGACATCCCCGCTATGTGGCAAAAAGCCGAGCAATGTGGCGCACCAATTGCCGGTAAGGACTTCAAGACCGGGCAGACATTGATGAAAACGGTGCTTGCCCCAATGCTTCGTACACGTTGCTTAGGCTTGCAGGGCTGGTTTAGCACCAACATCTTAGGAAACCGCGACGGCGAGGTGCTTGACGCACCCGAGAACTTCCGCACGAAAGAAGTGTCGAAACTTGGAGTTATTGACACGATACTAAGCCCCGAAGACCAACCCGAACTCTACAACGACTATTTCCACAAGGTGCGCATAAACTACTACCCGCCGCGAGGCGATAGCAAAGAGTCGTGGGACAACTTAGACATCTTCGGCTGGATGGGGCAGCAATATGGTATGCAAATCAAAGTAAACTTCCTTTGCCGCGACAGCATATTGGCTGCACCGGTGGTACTCGACCTCGTGTTGCTCATCGACCTCGCCGCACGCGCCGACTTAAGTGGCAACCAGTCGTGGCTCGCCTTCTTCCTCAAGAGCCCGATGCACAACAGCGCAATAGGCGAGAAACCCCTTAACGACCTCTTCCAACAATACACAGTGCTGAAAAACAAGTTGCGCGAACTCGGAGGCTTTGAGCCCGACGAAGAATTAGAATAACAAGGTGTGTACGCCGAATAGACAAGTGAGCTACGTAGTACGAACACTCCGACAAAACTAAGGCAACCCCGACACTCCCGAAAGCCCTCATTAAAAAACTATTTAACCCGTGTCCCGCTTCCTATTCCTTATTATATATAGTATATCAGCCCTGCTCCCCGCCCTTGCTCAAGACACGCTGCGCGGGCGTGTGATAGATGCCGTGACGCAAGAACCGGTGCAAAGTGCGAGCGTGTATTTCCAAGGCGGCGAAATCACACTTACCGATGCCGACGGACGTTTTGTAAAACCCTTTCAACGCGGGAAACTCCGCGTAGCATGCGTGGGTTATACCGCTCGCACCATCAACGTGAAACGCGAGCGCGAGGTCTCCGTAGAACTGTCGCCGTTCGATGCCACACTCGGCGCGGCGATAGTAGAAGGCAAGCGGCAACGATACAGCCGCAAGGAAAATCCTGCCGTAGAGTTGATGCGCCGCGTCATCGCCAACAAAAAACTCACCGACCTACATACACACGACTATTTCCGTTACGACCGCTATCGGCGTATGACGTTTTCGCTCGACGAGGTGACACCCAACACGTTCAACCTCATCACGCTAAAACCGCTTTCGTTCCTACGCGGCAGTGAAGAGATATGCCCCGAGACAGGCACCGTGACACTGCCTGTTACAATGGACGAGACGACAGAGACACAGGTATTCCGCCAGTCGCCACGCGCTGAGAAAACCATCGTAACAGGAAAGCGCAACATCGGCGTGAGCAAACTCCTTGCCACGGGTGAGAATATGTCGCAGATGCTCGCCGAGTGTTTTACCGACGTAAATATCTACGAGGACAAGATAATGCTCCTGCGCCACCAGTTTGTGAGTCCTATCAGCAACGGTGCTATTAGTTTTTACCACTTCTTCCTTGGCGACACCACCGACATCTCGGGCTACCGCTGCGTTGACGTTAGTTTCACGCCCGCCAACACACAGGACTTTGGTTTCAGCGGCCATCTATACATCGTGGTGGGCGACAGTTCCTACCGTGTGCGGCGAGTGGAGATGGGCTTGCCCCACGGCTCTGGTGTCAACTGGGTGACAAGTATGCGCATACACCAACAGTTTGTAGTGCTCTCCACGGGCGAGCCAGTGATGGAAGAGGATGATATGATAGTGCAGATTAACTTGCTCGACATTATGGGCAAATGGATGATACGCCGCACCACAGCCTATTCCCACTACGATTTCGGCGAGATACCGGCACGCACCTTTAAGTTTGAAGGTAATGTACGCACCGAGGCACAAGCCACCGTGCGCGACGAGGCCTACTGGGATCGTTATCGCCCTGGTAGCATACAGCAAACCGAAGAGGGCGTGAAAGGCGTGATGTCGCGCATACGCGGGTTGAGAGGATATAAACTCTATATGATTGGCCTGCAAGCCTTGGTAGAAAACTTTGTAGAAACAGGCCGCGAGGGAAAGCCCGGCATCATCGACATAGGCCCAATGCTGAGCATCATTTCTACCAACAAAGTGGACGGCCTGCGTCTGCGCGCCTCGGCACAAACCACGGCACACCTCAACCCCCATTTCTTCCTAAAAGGCTATATGGCCTACGGCTTCCGCGACAACCGATGGAAAGGTATGCTGGAGGCCACATATAGTTTCCTTCCGAAAGCCTACCGCCCACACGAGTTCCCACGCCACGATGTCACACTGACCTACACCGACGACGTGTTCTCACCCTCCGACCGTTTCCTCGGAGCAGACAAAGACAACACGTTCAAAGCACTGAAGTGGACAGAGGTTGACCATATGTATTACCTTCGCTCGCTGCGTCTGCACTACCACCGCGAGTGGGGCAACGGACTACAACTATGGGGCGAGGCGGCGGTGGAACGCAGCACGCCCACGCTGTCGATGTTCTACCAGCCTCTCTCTACGGGCAACATATCACAAGATGCGAGTCTCTATCTACCCCACTTAGACCGTACCGAGGTGCAACTCGGAATGACATACCAACCCGGCGTAACGTGGATGAACACCAAGCAACGACGTATGCCGACCAACAACGATGCTCCTATCATCACACTAAGCCATACGATAGGCATACGCGGCCTACTGGGTGCGGACTATAACAGCAATCTTACCGAGCTGCTTTTATATAAACGTTTCTGGGTAGGCTCGTGGGGCAAGATAGACCTTAGTTTGCAGGGAGCATTGCAATGGAACAGTGTGCCTTATCCGTTTTTGATTATCCCCGCCTCAAACCTCTCGTACTTCAGAGCCGACAACGCGTTTTCTATGGTGGACAACATGGAATTCCTCGCCGACCGCTCACTCTCGCTCTTCCTCCAGTGGGACACGAGCGGCAAGTTGCTCAATCGCGTACCATTGCTACGAAAACTTAAATGGCGCGAACTTTTCGGCATAAATGTTTTTTGGGGTGCCCTCTCCGACAAGAATAACCCGTCGCACCACCCGTCCTCCTCACAACTCTTCTATTTCCCAGGGCGTTGGAAAGCTGAGGGTACATACAGCACCCTCTCCCACCCTATTGACTACTCACGTCCATACATTGAGGCATATATCGGCGTGTACAACATCTTTAAGATTTTCCACGTGCAGTATGTACGCCGCCTCTCGTATCTTGATAATCCCAAAGCGCACAAGAACGGCATACGTATGGGCATTGAACTAAGGTTCTAACGCACCGTTATTCCTTAAAGAGCAAACAACAATCGCCGTAGGAAAGGAAGCGGAAGTCGTGGGAAAGGGCATATTGATAGACCGTACACCACGCCTCGCCGACAAAAGCCGAAACGAGCAAGAGCAGCGTACTCTTCGGTTGGTGAAAGTTGGTGAGCATCGCCTGCACGAACCGATATTGGTAGCCGGGCTTTATCATCAACTGCGTAGTGGCCTCTATACGTGTTTCTCCCTCGCGCTCCAGCGTTTGTAACACTGCACACAGAGCTTCCTCGGCAGACGGCGAGGCCACATTCGTCTCGTAGGGCGCCCACTGGGGAATGTGGAGTGCGTGAAGATCGGTCTTAGGATTTGCCAAGAGCGTGCGACCGATATAGTAAAGTGATTCTATGGTGCGCACACTGGTTGTACCGATAGCCACACACCGACAGCCATGAGCAAGCAATTGTTCTATGACGTTCCTATTTATACTGATGTGTTCGGCGTGCATCGTGTGGTCTTCTACGTGTTCGGTCTTCACAGGACGAAACGTACCCGCTCCCACGTGGAGAGTCACCTCCGAGCGCATCACCCCTGCAGCATCCAAGGCCGACAAGACGTTCGGCGTGAAATGCAGTCCTGCCGTAGGTGCCGCCACGCTGCCTTCCAAGCGAGCATAGACAGTTTGATAGGTAACAAGGTCGGAGGGTTCTGTGTCGCGACCTAAGTAGGGCGGGATAGGCAGTTCGCCGGCACTTTCAATCACAGCAGCAAAGGTGGGCTGAATGCCCTCGCCAGAAAAACAGAGACGCACGGCACGTTCGCCATTTAAGGCGTGTGAACATTCCGCTACAGGCAAGGCCTCTGCCGACAATACCACATCGTGTCCGTCAATCTGAATGGTTTGTTTCAACACTCCTTCTTTCCACTTCTTAGCATTACCTATAAGACACGTCCAAGTACAGGTTGTTGTTGCAGCGAAGGCTTGTTCGTAGTCTCGCGGAGCAAGCGGCTCTAAGAGGAAAATCTCTATGCGCGCCCCACTCTCCTTATAGAAATGCAAGCGTGCGCGTACCACTCGTGTGTTGTTCATCACCATCAGTGTGTCGGCGGGCAGGTAGTTTGCAATGTTTCGGAAAGTATCCTCCTTTATCCTCCCGTTACGATAAACAAGCATTTTTGAAGCATCGCGCTCGGGAAGCGGATATTTAGCAATGCGCTCTTGGGGGAGCAAATAATTGTAGTTCTGGATGAGCATTTACTCGGAGATAACAACACCCCTCAAGGTGTGATTAATGGTTGATGGTAAATGAAAGATTGTGTTGGTCTTCAAGCCAAGAGATAAGGGCGGGTGTAGGTGCCACGCCGTTAGCTGTGACACGTAGTTGTAGATCCATTTGTTCGGAGCGGTCGGTAAGATGTAGCAGGAGGGGGAGCGTTCCTTGATTTTTTTCTACCACGGCTTTGAGTTCTGTAGCCAGTGCTGCGTCAAGTGTTTCGAGCGGCGCGTGGATAGTGATAGACTGCACAGCGTTTTTGTTGGCATCGGGCAGGAATTCCACCTTTTGTATCCTAAGGTCCACTTGTTCAGCATTGTAACGTCGTGGCTCCGCTCGTGCTGAAACAAGGAGCGAATTGCCCACTTGCATATAGTATTGGAAGCGTGCCCAATCATCGCCAAAGAGGGCTAACTCGCCCGCACCATCGTAGTCCTCCATACGTACAATACCGTAAGGGTTGCCCGAGCGCGAGAACCCCGTGCGTACGGCAGTGACCATTCCGCCTACCAGTATGTCGCGCCCTTGCAATGCCGCACGGTCCTCAAGGTCAGAGAGGCGTGTGTTGCACACGTATTTCACCACGGCCTTGAACTCATCAAGCGGATGGCCAGAGAGGTAGATACCTATCAGCTCGCGCTCGCGTCCGAGGCGTTCAAGGTCGCTCCAAGGCTCGTATTGCGCGATGGGGCGTGGCTTGCTTATTTCCACGGCATCAATACCGCCAAAGAGCGACACGGCACTCTGTTGTTTGTCGCTCTGAACGCGTTGGCCGTAGCGCATCAACACATCAATAAAGTCGCTGTTGCCGTCTTTTATAAGATACTGCTCACGGTGGAACTCGGTGAAGCAGTCGAAAGCTCCCGATAGCACCAGACTTTCCAAGCACTTGCGGTTCACCGCACTAAGATTGATACGCTCCATCAAATCGTAGGGCGAAGCATACGGCCCGTTCTTCTCGCGCTCCTCAATTATATGGTCGGCGGCAGACTTTCCCATCCCTTTGATAGCAGCCAGACCAAAGCGAATGTCACCGTGCTCGTTGACACTAAACTTGCGGCGGCTCTCGTTCACGTCAGGCCCCAGCGTGCGGATACCCATACGGCGACACTCGTCCATCAACTTAGATATTTCCGTAATGGCATCTAAGTTGCGGCTCATCACGGCAGCCATATACTGCGCCGGATAGTGCGCTTTAAGATACGCCGTCTGGAAAGCCACCCAACTATAACACGTGGCGTGACTCTTATTGAAGGCATACGATGCAAACGCTCGCCAGTCCTCCCATATCTTTTCGAGTATCTTCTCATCGTAGCCGTTGGCCTTACCTCCTGCTAAGAACTTTGGGTAGAGGTGGTTCAACTTTTCAATGAGTTTCTTACCCATCGCCTTACGCAAGGTGTCGCTCTCGCCGCGTGTGAAGTTGGCTATCTTACGCGAGAGGAGCATCACCTGTTCTTGATATACCGTTATGCCGTAAGTATCTTTAAGGTATTCTTCCATACACGGCAAGTCGTAGGCAATAGGCTGCCGCCCGTGTTTGCGCGCTATAAACTCGGGGATATACTGCATCGGGCCTGGCCTGTAGAGTGCGTTCATCGCGATAAGGTCTTCAAACGTGCTGGGCTGAAGTTCGCGCAAATACTTCTGCATACCGGCGGACTCGAATTGGAAAGTACCAATAGTGTTGCCCTGACAATAAAGGGCGTATGTTGCGGCATCGTTGATATCAATACCATCTACGTCGATCTCCACGCCGAGGCTCTCGCGTATATTTGCCACGGCCTCGCGCAGGATAGAAAGCGTCTTTAGGCCGAGGAAGTCCATCTTGATAAGACCGGTGTCTTCTATCACCTTTCCCTCATACTGCGTGCAATGAAGTTTCTGCCCCGAGGCTTTATCCTCCGCCACAGAGATAGGTACCCAATCGCTGATAGGGTCGCGACAAATAATGAAGCCACAAGCGTGTACTCCCGTATTGCGCACATTACCCTCGAGCATACGCGCATAGTGGATAGTATTGCGCATCTTCTCATCAGGCGAACTCTCAGCCTGTCGCAACTCGGGAATTGCTGCAAGGGCGTTGGTTAAATTTAGCTTGGGAGACTTTCCATCGGGTCCCTCGGGCAAGCGGTCGGGGATAAGTTTGCAAAGGGCATTACTCTGAGCCAGAGGCAACTTCTCCACGCGCGCCACATCTTTAAGTGCCAGCTTCGTGGCCATAGTGCCGTAAGTAATGATATGTGCCACATTCTCCTCACCGTATTTGTCGGTTACCCACTGCAACACACGCTCGCGCCCGTCGTCGTCGAAATCTACATCAATATCGGGCAAGGAGATACGGTCTGGGTTGAGGAAACGTTCAAAAAGTAAGTCGTATTTGATAGGGTCAATCTGCGTGATACCTAAGCAGTAGGCCACCACGCTCCCCGCTGCTGAGCCACGCCCCGGGCCGACGCTGACATCAAGTTTCTCGCGTGCGGCAGCGATATAATCTTGCACAATGAGGAAATAGCCCGGGAAACCCATCGTCTTCATCGTATGGAGTTCAAACCTCACCTGTTCACGTACATTCTCTGGCACGGGTGTGCCGTAGCGTCGTTCGGCTCCCTCATAGGCAAGTTTGCCAAGATAGTCGGCCTCAAGTTTAATGCGATAAAGTTTGTTGATGCCTCCCAAGGCGGCAATTTTTTTCTCTCCTTCATCGCGTGTAAGTACCTCGTTGCCAATCTCATCGCGCGTAAACTCGTTGAAGAGGTCTTCCTCGCTGAAACGCTCGCGATAGGAAGCCTCCGTGCCAAAATCCTCGGGGATAGGGAAGTTGGGCATAATTGGCGCGTGGTTGATGCTATAGAACTCTACTTTCGAAAGCACCTCAAGCGTATTTTCAAGAGCCTCGGGTACATCGCTGAAAAGGCTATTCATCTCGGCGCGTGTCTTAAACCACTCTTGCTTGGTATATACCATTCGGTTCGGGTCGTCAAGGTCTTTGCCCGTGCTAAGGCAGATAAGGCGGTCGTGAGCCTCGGCATTTTCTTCGTCCACAAAATGGACATCGTTGGTACAAACCAACTTTATGCCGTGTTTGTGGGCTAAGTCAATAAGCACCGGATTGATACGCTCCTGTATCCCATAGCATTCGCGATTTGCACGTATGGCAGGGTCGGTGACTTTGTGGCGCATCAGTTCTAAATAATAGTCATCGCCAAAGACACGCTTAAACCAAACGATACTCTCCTCCGCCCCGGCAATATCGCCGTTAGCAATTTTGCGAGGCACCTCACCGGCTAAACAAGCGGAACACACAATGAGTCCCTCGGCATGCTGCTCTAACTCCTCGTGGTCGGTGCGCGGTTTCATATAAAAGCCTTCCGTCCAAGCCTTGCTTACAAGTTTCACCAGATTGTGATAGCCGCGTTCGTTCTTTGCCAACACGATGAGGTGGTTGCCGCTCATATCCGTCTTATCGGTTCTGTCGGTCAGCCGACGGCGGGCCACATACATCTCGCAACCAAAGATAGGCATAAAGTTAGCTTGCAAACGCGCTTTCTCTATCTCGCTCTGCAAACGCTCCGCCTCGTCGGTAGAAGCCGCCGCACCGCCCTCGGTGTTGAGTTGAGCCAACTGGTCTTGCAGTTCGGCAAGGCGTTTCTTACCCTTGGAGCGTGTGCGAGAAGCCACATCAAAAAACTCTTTGATACCCATCATATTGCCGTGGTCGGTAACGGCAAAACCCTTCATACCGTCCTTCACTGCCTTGCTAACAAGCTTGTCTATCGCTGCCTGACCATCAAGAATAGAATATTGTGTGTGAACGTGGAGGTGTACAAAATCGTGCATAGGAGAACAAAATGAGGAAACGAGCTGTACCATTGTCAAAAGGGGGGGGACTATAAATAAGGATTTATTGAACACCCGCCGAAAAGCATTAGCACCAAACGTTTTGTAAGAGGAGTCTTCAAATCAACTTGCTGCAAATTTACGGCGAAATCTTTGAATAGCGCAGTGATATGGGTTTCAAACTTAGGTGGCTTCTTTTACTTACGATGATTAACGCGCTGTATTTGAAGATTTTTTGTGTTTCATTTTTCGGAGTGGACTTTTTTGCTGAAATTTGCCGATTGAAGAGGTAAACGTTTATTCCCAGGAAACGATTAAGACACGTTTACACAAACAAAGACAGGAACGATAATGGAATTTACAGCTCAGCAAATTGCTGATTTTTTACAAGGCACAGTAGAAGGTAATCCAGCAGCCACGGTCAACACCTTTGCCAAAATTGAAGAAGGCCGTTCTGGCGCACTATCTTTTCTTGCGAACAGCCACTACGAACACTATCTCTATGAAACACAAAGTAGCGTTGTACTTGTGAACAACGACCTGCAACTCCAAGGCGAGGTAAAAGCCACATTGGTGCGCGTACCCAATGCTTACGAAGCCGTGGCTCGCTTGCTACAACTCTACGACGCACAAAAACCACGTCGCGAAGGCATACACCCGCTGGCCTGCATTGCCCCTACCGCCCAAGTGGCTGAGGGAGCGTATGTAGGCCCCTTTGCTTATATTGGCGAGGGGGCTACGGTGGGCAAGGGCAGCCAGATATATTCTCACGCCGTGGTGGAGGAGCGTGCCTCTGTGGGCGAAGGGTGTATCCTCTATCCAGGCGTGAGTATCTACCACGACTGCGTAGTAGGCAACCGCGTTATCCTCCACTCGGGTTGTTCCATCGGTGCCGATGGTTTTGGCTTCGCACCTGGAGCCGAAGGCTATAGCAAAATACCACAGATAGGAAACGTCGTCATTGAAGACGATGTAGAAATAGGCGCAAACGCTTGCGTTGACCGTAGCACGATGGGCAGCACGCGTATCCGCAAAGGTGTGAAGATTGACAATCTCGTACAGGTGGCACACAATTGCGAAGTGGGCGAAAACACTGTGATGTCCGCACAAGTCGGTGTGGCAGGAAGCACCAAGATAGGCAAGTGGTGTATGTTTGGCGGACAAGTGGGCATCACCGGCCACGCCGTTATTGGCGACCGCGTACAAAGCGGTGCTCAAGCCGGCATAGCAGGCAGCGTACCCGAAGGTAACAAAACATTGCTTGGCTCACCGGCTATCGACTATAAACAGTTCGCGCGCGCCGCTACAGTGTTTAAGAAACTACCCGATATGTATCGTGAGCTCAACGCTTTACGCAAAGAAATTGAAACGCTAAAGAAAGGTTAGGCATCAGACATAACGCTTCACGCCCCTCCCCCTCCCCTCTTATATAAATATGGAGTAAAACCGACTATTGCTTGTAAGGCGGGTCTTATAAATTAGCGTAGCATACTCCAAAGTAATAAAGGAAAGTTTATAGCGCATTTCTTAATTGCACACACAGTAATTATCTCTGACAACACAAGAAAGGATGAGTAAACAACAAACTCTGAAATCCGCTTTCACCCTCACTGGAAAAGGACTTCATACGGGTCTGGAACTTAAGGCTACTTTTCAGCCCGCAGTTGCAGGACACGGTTATAAGATACAACGCACCGACCTCCCCAACGAGCCTGTAATAGACGTAGTAGCCGAAAACGTGGTAGATACCAGCCGTGGCACAGTGGTAGCAAACGGCGAGGCACGCTGCTCCACTATTGAACACTGCATGGCTGCACTCTACGCTGCAGGCATAGACAACTGCCTCATTCAAACCAACGGCCCGGAAGTGCCTATCTTAGACGGCTCGGCACGCTATGTGTGGGAAGCCATTGCGCGCGTAGGCATTGCAGAACAAGAAGCCGAGCGCGAGGTGTTGGTCGTTGACGAGGAAATCACCTTCGAAAACGAACAAAGCGGTTCACGCCTTACGTTGCAGCCGGCACCGTCGTTTAGTGTAGAAGCTACCATAGCCTTTCCCTCTCAGTTCATACAGAGCCAACAAGCAGTGCTTAAAGACCTATCGCTCTTTGGCGAAGAAATCTCTGGGGCACGTACGTTTGTCTTCGTGCGCGAGATACTCCCGTTGCTCCAGATGGGACTTATCAAAGGCGGCGACCTTGACAACGCCATCGTTATCTACGAGCACGAAGTGCCGCAAGAAACACTTGACAGCATTGCCGACACGCTTGGTGTGGCTCACCGCGATGCCACCAAGCTGGGCTACCTCAACAGCCGCCCGCTCACGTGGGACAACGAGCCCGCTCGCCACAAAATCCTTGACATCATCGGCGATATGGCACTCATTGGCCGACGCGTACAAGGACGCCTCACCGCCCTGCGCCCCGGCCACACCGCAAACAACAAGTTTGCACGACTCGTGCGCAGTAAACTCTTATAACATCCTTATAAATGCCACTAAAACACACTCTTCTTGAATTATGATTAGTCCCTTAGCATACGTTAGCCCCGGCGCAAAAGTAGCCGAGAGTTGCGAGATTGGCCCGTTTTGTTACATTGACGAAGACGTGGTAATCGGCGAAAACAACGTTCTAATGAACAGCGTCACCGTACTTAGCGGTTCTCGCATAGGCAAAGGCAACCGTTTCTTCCCCGGTGCAGTGATTGGTGCAATACCACAAGACCTCAAGTTCCAAGGCGAGAAGACCACCGCCGAGATAGGCGATGGCAACACGTTTCGCGAGAATGTCACGATGAACCGTGGCACGGCAGCACGTGGTAAGACGGTGGTAGGAAGCAACAACCTTTTTATGGAGGGGATGCACATCGCCCACGACGTGACAATAGGAAGCGGATGTATCATTGGCAACAGCACAAAGATTGCCGGCGAAGTAGTTATCGACGACTTTGCCGTCATCAGTGCCAACTGTTTGTTCCATCAGTTCTGCCGCGTGGGTAGCTACGTCATGGTGGGCGGCGGCTCGCGCACCAGTCAGGACGTACCACCCTTTGTCCTCGTGGCACGCGATCCGATTGCTATGGTAGGCCTCAACCTCGTAGGGCTGCGCCGACGCGGCTTCAGCCCTCATCTCATTGAGAACATACACAACGCTTATCGCATCATTTACCAAAAGGACAAACTGCGCGACGAACGCTTCGCACAGATACGTGCCGAGATACCACAGAGCAAAGAGATAGACTATATTCTTGACTTCGTTCACAGTTCTAAACGAGGTATCGTACAGCCTCAATAACTCCCCCTTTTTTACCTATGATTCTCAAGATTAAGATGGTCTCCGACGAAGTGGATGGCTTCCTTCGCGAGTTTGAGATTGACAGTGAAGCCACGTTCCTTGACTTATGTAAGATAATCCTTGAGTCCTGCGGCTATCCCGATGACCAGATGACGAGTTTCTACGTCTGCAACGACGAGTGGGAGCGCGGCGAGCAGATTACACGCGAGGATATGGGTGCCACGTCGGCAGACACCGACATTTATGTGATGAGCAACGTGGCACTCAATGAGTTTTTGGAAGACAAAGGTCAGAAGCTGGAGTTTGTTTACGACCCCTTCAGCGAGCGCAGTTTCTTCCTCAACGTGCGCGACATCTTGGCGGGCAAAAACCTAAAGCAAGCTGAAGTAAAACGCATACGCGGCGATGCTCCTATTCACATTGCCGAGTTGAGCGACAGCGGCCCCGTGCAGCACAAGGTGACACCTATAGGCGATGAGGACGAGGACGAGCTATTCAGTGCTGCGGGCTACGACGACGAGGATTTCGACCCTGAAGGCTTCGAGATTAGTCAAGCACCGTATTAGGCCGAAGCGACATCGCCGCACAAAGAAACTACGAACTGGGGAAGCCTTCCGTTTTAGGAAAGCTTCCCCTTATCGACTTAATTATCCATTCTGGATAAACCCTTAAAGGTGAGAGAGTCTGAACCTCCGCAAAGCGGGTAGAGAGGGTTGTTTTAAGGTTGTAGCAATTGTTGTTCTACTCTCGTCCGTTGGGGTTTGCCCGTCTGAACCGACGGAGATGTTTTATTTGGCGTTGATTGTTTCTATTTAGTAAAAGCCTCGGGTTGTGACATTTGTTCGGGCGATGCTTGCCCGAGGGTGTCTGATGCCGTGGCGGTGGTTTGTCCGTTTCCCACGGCTCGGAGGGTTTCTAAGGTAGGCGTGTTAGTGGTGTCGGCTTGCTCCATGTCGGCCATCTGCTGCTCGGCGGCGACACCGTCGCCAGTGCCGAACGTGGCTTGTGCCACGTGGACGGCGAGCATCACTACAGCGATGGCGGCCACGGCATTGTAGAACGGGCGAAGCACCTTGAGGAGGCTGAACCGGCGCGGCACGGCTTCCACTTCTTCGGCGATACCGGCTTTGAAAAGCACGCGCTGCTGAAAATCGTTCGAGGGGTACTCGGCGGCCAAGGAGCGTTGGGCATCAAACAACGCCTTGTAGCGCACGAGGCTCTCGGGCACATCGCTGCCGCTGAAGAAAGCGCGCAACATACGTTCCTCCGACGGCGTGGTGGCGCAGTCGAAGTAGCGTGAGAGGAGTTGTTCAATGTATTTATAGTCCATAGTTTTCTATCTTGTCAAGTTGTGTGCGGATGAAGCGTCGCGCTCTGTGGTGGGTGGTCTTTACGTCTTCGGGCGTTATGCCGAGGATTTCAGCGGTTTCACGCACGCTTTTCTCTTCTATGTCGCGCAAATGAACGACGGAGCGTTGCTTTTCGGGCAGTGTGTCAAAGATTTTCTTTACCCAAGCGAGGCGGTCGCTGGTGGCGAGGCGGTCGTGAGGCGAAGCGGCGCGGTCAGGGGCATCGGCATCGTGCGTTGTGAGCGACACGTTAGCGGTTTCCTTGCGGGCCAAATAGTCGAGCGAGAGGCGACGACAAATCGTGAGCAGATAAGTCTCTAAGTTGTTTATCTCTCCGAGTTCGTCGCGACGTTGCCAGGCTCGTAGCAATGTTTCTTCGGCAATGTCCTCGGCTTCTGCACGGTGGAGCGTGATACGCAGTGCCAAGCGGAACAAACGGTCGCTATGCGGCAGCAAATCTTTCCGGAAGTCTATCGTGCGGCTCATGCTCTATTGTTATGACGGATGAACGGAGAAAAGGTTACACGCTCAAGCCTTTTTTTTGAAAAAAAGGTGTTGCGCCTGCAAGTTTACGAAGAAAAAGCGTTATGCACGGGCTTTATCGCTGGCTTTTGCGACATGAAGAGAATATCTCTGGGCGGCACAAAAAAACGTGCCGCAAAACAGAGAAACAGAGGGGCTTTACTATTTTTGCAGACGTGAAACGTTGGCACATAATCTGTTTGGCGGCCTTGCTCGCCTGGCCTGCCGTGGCACAGGAGCGACGGCTGAGGTTTGTAGAGTGGAACGTAGAAAATCTCTTCGACACGCTCCACGATGCGGGGTACAACGACCGCGAGTTTCTGCCCACTGGCAGCTACGGCTGGACAAGTGGTCGCTATTTCAGCAAACTCTCCGCCTTGTCGCGCACACTGGCCGCCCTGGGCGGTAGCACACCGGTTGACCTCATAGCCCTGTGCGAGGTGGAGAACGACAGTACAATGGTCCACCTCACGCGCCGCTCCCTGCTGGCACGCCTACACTACGACTACCTTATGACGCACAGCGCAGACGTACGCGGCATCGATGTTGCCCTGCTCTATCAGCCGATGGCATTCCGACCCTATGCCGTCAGGTCGCTGCGGGTGCCACACGACAGCAGCAGCGAGCGGCCCACGCGCGACATACTCTTTGTGAGCGGCGAGGCACTCACCGGCGACACGCTACACATCTTCGTGTGCCACCTCCCTTCACGCCGTGGCGGACAACGTGTCAGCGAGCCGTACCGCCTGCGCGCGGCACGTCTCATAAGGCAAAACGTCGATAGCCTTCTCGCCCGCGAGCCACACGCGAAAATCATCATCGCCGGCGACTTCAACGACGAGCCAACCAACGCCTCCATCGCCACTACGCTACGCGCACTGCCACCGCCACAACACCTCGACACCACGGCTGCAAACGACCTTTTTGTACTCACCTCACGAATAGAAACGCCCGAAGGCATACGCGGCACCTACAAATTTCGCGGGCAATGGAACAGACTGGACAACATCATAGTGAGTACCGCATTACTTACCGACTCCCTCGGCCTACACACCAACGAACAACACTGCCACATCAGCACACTGCCACACCTCTTAGAACCCGACGGGCCACGAGGCAACGTAAAACCACGCCGCACATACCTCGGCAAGTTCTATCACGGCGGAACAAGCGACCACCTGCCCGTCACACTGGACTTATTCTTCTAAATACCCTATTCAAGTTGCGCAAGCAATGGAAACCTATCAGTATGCAAGTACAGCAACCAAGGCACCTGCGCTCCGACATTTATAGCGGACACCAATAATAAAACAATGTCCGACCAATTACATTAATAGTCCGACCGTGTTTAAACGTAGTCCGAGGGCATTTAAACTCGAGTGCTTTGATTTTAAAATCAAAGGCTTTGATTTTAAAATCAATCGGATTGATTTCAAAATCAAAGCACTCGAGTTTAAATGCCCTCGGACTATGATTAAAATCCGTCCTATCTATTTTGCACGCGAACCGCCTGTCGGGGTACACGCGGCTCGGCAAAGAAAGCAAAAACTGCGGGTTTTGCTTTACTTTGCGCGCGCCTTGCACTACTCTGCTACGCGAAGATAGGCGGCGGCTCGGCAAAGAAAGCAAAAACTGCGTGTTTTGCTTTACTTTGCGCTCGCCTTGCACTATCTTTGCACCCGCAAAAACCTATGAAATTAGTAATAGACATAGGAAACACTTTTGTAAAAGCCGCACGCTTTGAAGGTGTCACGCTCCGCGACAATGTGCATTGCAGGCTCGGCGAGATAGCCGTGCTACAAGACTTCCTGGGTACAACCAAACCCACGGCGTGCGCCGTGTCGTGTGTCGCCGCCGAGATGCAGGCCATAGAAACGTGGCTCAACCAGTTGTGCTGCCCCGTGCTACGCATTAACGACACCACCAAACTACCCTTCCGCAACAACTACCGCACACCCCACACCCTCGGCAGCGACCGCCTCGCAGCCGTAACGGGAGCGATGACGCTGCTGCCCGGCCACGACGTCCTCGTGGCCGACATCGGCACCTGTCTCACACTCGACGTACTCACCGCCGACGGCACATACCTCGGCGGGAACATATCGCTCGGCCCATCTATGCGCTTTGCCGCGTTGCACGACGGCACGGCACGCCTGCCCCTCGTGGAGCAAGACGGCGACTGCCCCCTGCAAGGCTACGACACCGAGACGGCCATACGCTCCGGCGTGCTGCGCGGCATAGCCTTGGAGATACAAGGATACCTCGCACTGCAACGACGCGAGAGACCACAAACACTACTGCTCGTCACCGGCGGGAAAAGCACATCGCTACTGCCGCTCCTCAACGAAACAAGCACCCCGCGCCACGAGCCACACCTCGTAGAAAGAGGACTCAACGCGCTCATTGACTACAACCTACACGGGCTTACAACAAAGTAAGACTTAGCACTTTTTCCCCTCCTTACAGTATAATGCAGACGTTACACCACGATTTTTCAAGACGCATAGCACTCGTGCTTTGCTCCTTACTCCTCACCCTCGCGGCACAAGCCCAGACCAACGGCAGCAACTCGCCTTATTCGCGCTACGGACTCGGACTGCTCAACGACGGAGCACAGAGCTTCAACAAAGGCATGTCGGGCGTGGGATATGCCCTCAGCGACGGCGAGCAACTCAACTTCAAAAACCCCGCCACGTATGCCGCCATCGACAGTGCGTCATTACTCTTCGACGCAGGTTTCACACTCCAGCACGCCAACATAGGCACCAAAGGCAACCGCACCAACGCACGCAACGCCGAGGTGGACTACATAGCGGCGGGCTTCCGTATGCTGCCCGGCTTCGGTATGTCCGTGGGGCTACGCCCCTACAGCACCGTGGGCTATACGCTCACCGGCACAAGCACCTTTGAGCGCGCCGGAGTAGATGTCACACAGACCGAGACCTACAAAGGCGACGGCGGCCTCCACGAGATATATGGCGGACTGGCTTACGCACCCCTCCATCGCGGCAAGCACCACCTGAGCTTCGGTGTCAATGTCGGATACCTCTGGGGCGACCTCTCGCACAGCGTGTCGGCCTCGTTTAGCGATGCCACCATATATAGCCGCACACGCAAATACGAAACAAACATCAGCACCTTCAAAATAGAGCTCGGCCTGCAATACCTCCTGCAAGCCACAGAGAGACACCGCCTCTCGCTCGGCGTGGTATATAACTACGGACACGACATCGCCTCCAGCGGCCACTACTACGACATACAGACAAATGGCTCCACCGTGACACTCGCCGACACACAGCACGTAGGAAAAGCCTATAGCCTGCCACACACTCTCGGCGTAGGCCTCGGCTGGAACTATCGCAACCGCCTGCGCGTAGGCTTCGACTACACATATCAACACTGGAGCAGCACACACGTCCCCGTGCTTGAAAACAACATTTACATACGTCGCAAAGGCGAGCTCTCCGACCGCCACACCTTCGCCCTCGGCGCTGAATACCAGCCCGACCCGCGTAGCACGCACTGGCGTCACCACGTGCGCTATCGCGCCGGTGTCTCCTACAGCACGCCCTATATCAAAGTGAACGGCGAGGACGGCCCCTCGGAAATCGGTGCCAGCCTCGGCGTGTCGCTACCCATCACCACCCACTACAACTACCTCGGCAACTACCCCGAGCTCCACCTCTCGGCAGGCTATCGCCGCGTGGAGCCCGCACACTCGTGGCAAGTGGCTGAGAACTATCTGTGGTTCTCCGTAGGCTTTACGTTCAACGAACTCTGGTTCCAAAAGTGGCGCGTACGCTAACCCCACCTTGCCCCACCCTCTTTTAGCGTGAGACTACTCCTCTACCTGCTACTCTCCCTGCTACTCCCCTGCGCCCTGCTCGCCGGCTGCGCCGACGACGGCACACCCACAAGCGAGGCTATCACGCTGCGCGACTCCACGCCCGTGATGGTTACCACCGGCGTGTCGAAACTCATCAGCGACAGCGGCATCATACGCTATCGCATCGTGGCAGAAGAGTGGCGAATGCTCGACCGCACACAGCCGCCGCGACAGGAGTTTCTCAAAGGCATCTTTATGGAGCGCTACAACCCTAAGTTTGAACCCAACCTCACCATAGAAGCCGACACCGCCTATTGCTACAACCAAAAACTATGGGAGCTGCGTGGCCGCGTGCGCATCGTCAACCGCGAGAAAAACACCGTCTTCACCACCGAGGAACTCTTTTGGAATATGGACGAACACCTCGTTTACGGCAACAAGCACATGCGCATCGTCGAACCGAAAGAAGAGATAGAAGGCGAGAGTTTTGAGGCCGACGAACAACTCAACCACTACCTCGTGCGCCAAAGCCGCGGCTATATGCCTATGCCCGACGAGCGAAAACACGCCCCCAACCCGGCCGAGAGCCACGATAGACAAGACGAAGATAGCACGAAAGCACTATCAAAACAAAAATGAACTGGCCAACACACGTATGACGGCTTTTCATATATAGAGGCTTAACAGAAACACTCCCGCAACGTTCCACAAGCCCCACAGCTACTCCCACCCCCGCCCCACAAAAACGAACAATGCTTATACTCCTTCTCCTGCTGCTGGCCTTTCTCTCCGAGGCCTGCTATGTGGCCTTTATGCGCCCCGATGTGCTGCTGTGGCAGTCGGAGCGCGAGGAATATCGCCACGTGGCACACGCCTTTCGCCTAATGAGCCGCCACAACCGCCTCTTGCTGCAAACACTACGTGCCGTAAGTGTCGTAGCCTTGCTCGCCGCCGCAGTGGTGGGTGCCGCGACGGTGGAGCAATGGAAAGGACAGGACATCTCCGTAGCACTGCTCGCAGCAGTCATCCTAGCCTGCACACTGCTCTTCGTCGTGTTGCTGGGCATATTGCCGTATCGGCTCTTCGGCACCGAGCACCACAGCCTCACCAAACGTCTTCTGGCATGGCCTACAGCAGCATTGTTCTGCCTCTTTGGTATTCCCGTGGGAATTATCAGCGCACTGACAGCAGCCTGCCTACGCTTCTTCGGCTTTGCCACCCTGCCGCCGAAGCGCGCCACACGTGGCTACGACCTCGAAGCACTGCTGCGCGTCGGGCTGGAGCAGACAAATGCTACACCACGCCTCGACTCCGAGGTGAAACTACTGCTCGGCGCATTAGAATTTAGCGATGTGAGCGTGAAAGAGTGTTTGGTGCCGCGCACAGAAATCGTCTTCGTGGAACACACCGCCTCGCTCCACGAGCTACGCCACGCCTTCGTGCGCAGCGGAAAAAGCAAGGTGATAGTATGCCAAGACGACCTCGACCATATAGCAGGCTACGTACACTCCTCCAGCCTGTTCCATCTCAGCCAAGACTGGCATAAAGCCATCCTCTCCCTGCCCGCCGTGCCCGAGTCGATGCCCGCCTCGGAGTTGCTGCCCACGTTGGTGCAAGCCAAACGCTCGCTGGCCGTCGTCGTGGATGAGTTTGGCGGCACAAGCGGCATTGTTAGCATAGAAGACCTAGTGGAAGAAGTACTCGGCGACATCGAAGACGAGCACGATTTCAGCACGCTCACCGCACGCCGAGCCCCCGACGGCGACTATTTGCTCTCGGCGCGCTTAGAAGTGGAACGGGTGAACGAGATGTTCAGCCTCCACCTGCCCGAAAGCGACGACTATACCACGCTGGCAGGCCTGCTCCTCGCCACCTTACGACGCTTTCCACGCCAAGGTGAAACAATTCGCGTAGGCACTGCATACTGTTTTAAGATTATACGCACCACACCACGAAAAATAGAACTCGTACGCCTACACATCGGAGATACCACAAAACAGTAAGCCAATAACGGGATGCGCCGACGCTCCCCCTTACCGCCCACCTACAAAATTCTCACTCCTACAACTTTTTCAACAACTTTCTTACGCTGAACTCACGTGGCTTTAGCAGCTTTGGCTTCTGCGAGTTGGATGGCATGGAGGTCGGATTCCTGTATATAGATGGTATCCGTATCGTGTATGATGCGAACACTGTCTTTTGCCTGACGGTCGCGGTACTTATAGCGATAGACGTACTTCGTCTCGCGGATGGTGTCGCGGAGAGAAGCTGACGTGAATCCAGTTGTAGCCATACTCGTCGATGAGTTGGTCGAAGGGCAGTTTGAGTTCACGGCAGAGGTCGAAGAGCCGGCGGTTGTCTTCGGGCTTGTCCGATACGGTGCGGATGTCTGCCGCCTCGCCCAGCATGTGCTGCGAAGACTTGACACCGCCGACGGCTTTGTTCAGCGCAGGGCATCGGTAGCCACTGGTAACGATGACAGGCTTGCCGTAGGCTTCGCGAAGCGGATCGAGGATGTTGTCAACAAGCAAGTTAAGTCTGCCGACAACGTCCTTGCCGGGCTTGTTGTCAATCTTCAGGCGGCGAGCCGTAGGGCTGGAGATAAACACTTGCAGAGAAAAGTACTTTATGGTATATTTGTTTTTAAGGGTTATTTGTTCTTTCATTCTCGTCCTCGTCCTTGTTTTTCAGTCCGAGTTTGTTCTGCAGGTTTTTGAACTTGTCGGAGACATAGACGGAAACTCCGAACACACTTCCTGCATAGATGAAGCACTGTGCGGTGAAGTAGAGTACGGAGTCGTGGATTTCGCCGAGCGGCGAAACGATGAAGCCGGCAATGGCGAGGGCTACACCGACCAGTAGCATAGCGGTGGCGGTGAGGTACTGGAATGTGATGCGTCGTTCTCGCGTCAGAGTGGTTTTGCTTTGATGCGTCAAGTATTTACGCTGCAAAACTACTTTGGTGTTTCTTCCTCAGAAAAGACGGAAAAAAACAGAGAATGGCATAGTGTGATTATTGAGAAATAATCATACCTTTGCTTCGGTTTCAAGATTTGAATAATTTTCATTTATTGAAACACGTAAACACATTTACCATTATGAAACTAATAAACAGAAAGCAATACATTGACCGCCTGACAGGATTACAAGGTACACCCGACATAAAGATAATAACCGGTATACGTCGATGCGGAAAGTCCAAGTTGATGCAGGCTTTCATGTCAAATCTTGCAGCGACAGATAGCGCGGCAAATATCATCTTCATAGACCTTACCAATCTTGATAATGAACAGTTGAAGGACTATCATGCTCTGTATGATTATGTCAAAGAACACACTAAAGAAGGTGCGAACAACTATCTTCTGATAGACGAAGTGCAGATGTGCAATCAATTCGAGCTGGCAATAAACAGCCTTCATTCAATGGAGATTTACGACATATACCTGACTGGTTCTAATGCCTTCCTATTAAGTGCAGACCTTGCTACGTTGTTCACTGGCAGACACATCGAGATACATATACTTCCTTTTAGTTTCAAGGAATACTGCACTTATTATGAGCAGACAGACTTGCAGGCAGCTTTTGACAATTATGTAGTTGAAGGCGGTTTGGCTGGCTCGTATGTTTATAAAAAAGAAGAAGATAAGGAAACCTACATCAGAGAGGTATATGAAACTATCATAACCCGCGACCTAAAAGAGAAATACCGGCTTCCCGATTCTCTTCCTCTGCAAAACCTGGCAGCCTATTTGATGGACAACGTAGGCAATGTCACAACACCGAACAGCATTTCCGTGGCACTATCCGCCAACAAAATGCCAATCTCCCATGTAAGTGTCGGTCGCTATTTGAAATACCTGTGCAACGCATTTTTGTTTTATAAGGCAGACCGTTATGACATCCGTGGAAAACGATATTTGGAGCAAATGGAAAAATACTACCTATCCGACACAGGTATCAGATATGCCTTGCTTGGACGAAGGAATATGGATTGGGGGAGAATATATGAGAACATCGTTTACTTTGAACTGATACGTCGCGGCTACAAAGTCTATATAGGCAAGCTTTACAAGAAGGAAATTGACTTCGTCGCGATGAGGGGTAACGAAAAGTTGTATATACAGATAAGCGATGACATTACAAATCCCCAGACTTTCGAACGCGAGGTATCGCCGCTACTTGCTATACAAGATGCTTATCCAAAACTAATTATAGCACGAACTCGCCATGAGGAATATGACCATCAGGGTATAAGGATTATCGATATACCTCGTTGGCTATTTGACGACAAATAAAAAGTCCCGTGCTTACCAGGCTACGGGACGGAGTGCTATTGATACCTGCGTCGGGCATCACCCCGAACGCAGTACAAAAGTACGACTTTACGCCGAGACGGACAAGCGTTAAGGCGTTAAAAAACTACGCCTTAAGCCGAAGCCTAAGACGTAGTTTTTTTTCTAAGTAGGTAACTATTGCAGAATTACTTCACATAGACCTTGCGTCCGTCAACGATGTAGATACCGCGAGAGGGATTCAGCACGCGGCGACCTTGGAGGTCGTAGATAGTGCTGCGAGTAGCGGGCGTTACGCTAACTTGCTGTATCGCCGTGGCATCTTCCCGCTTGCTGCTGGTTACCTCAATGTTGCGCAACTCCCACGTGCCGGCAATCTCTGTATCGCTCGTGTAGTGGAAGCCTATCTCAACGCTCTTGCCTTTATAGGCAGCGAGATCCACCTCCATCGTGAGGAAGTCGGAGAAGTTCTTGCCGTCGGCTTTCTCGGGGAAAGAGAGGGGCAGCAGCGTCCACTCATCGCTAACGCCTTTCAGCGAACGTGTGGCAGTGGTAGCAGAAACCTCGCGCACATAGAGTTGGAAATAGGTAGGAGCCTGCTCGGCGGTGAGATAGCCTATGGCTTGCTCAAAGTAGAGCAGCAGTTCGTCGGTCTCGGGCAGGGTGAGAACGGGGAGTTTCAGCCAACTCTCCACCTCGCAATTTGCTTTGTTGATATAGCCACTGGCCACAGCACCGTAGCGGCTGTCGAAGCGCCAAGCACTGGTGGCATCCTCCGGAAGCGTCACGTCCTCCACAATAAGTTGGTTCTGTGAGTTGGTAGCGGCTTCAACAAACAGTTGGTCATCGTCGAGTTCTTCAGGCTCGGTGATGGTGATGGTATAGGATGCCTCGGAAATCTCGCTGGGGTTGCCCTCATCGTCATAGGCAATAGCCTTTACCGTGGCACTCTCGTAGAGCTTGAACGGCTCGGTGTAGCGCAGGGAGTTCCACGTGGGCTCCGTGCCGTCTATCGTATAATAGATATATGAGCCTTCGCCGGCTTTGATAGAAACCTCTACGCTGTCGGCTTTCTCACCACTTGCGGGGCTAATGACCGGTGCTGCCACATAGACACCGGGCAGCACGGTCTCGTCGGTGCGCTCGCCGAGGTACACCGTAACAGTCTTCACCTGTGTGGTGGCGGTGGCGGCGAGGGTTACTTCGCTGGCGTTGCCGCTCCACGTCTTGTCGCTGGTGCTTACCTCACCGACCTGGCTGGTGTAGTTCATTCCGTTGGCTTCGAAGACAAGGCGATAGATGGCTTTCGTCTCGTCGTTCACGCTGAAAGTGATAGCCGTGCCGCGATAGGTGCGCAGCGTGGTGTTGCCATTGGTCACCCACATACGTACCACGGTGCTGCCGCCGCCGTTGTCGGTGGAGAAAGTAACGTTGTCAACAACGATAGGCTCTGTGACACCGCCGAGGTCGCTGGCACTGGTGCTACCCGTTTCCAGCTCCCACGGATTTTCGCTGAAGGGGAATGTTACGGTGGTGTACTCGTCGTCCTCGCCCCCGCCGGGATTAGGCTCATCGCCACCCTCGCCGCTGTCGTCGCCGCGCTGATCTACAAGCAGATAGAGAGCCGGACGCAAGCCGCGCGCATCTTCGTAACTACCGTAGGAACCGTAGGACGTGTCGTACTGCACGAATTTGTTTACGTTGAGGTTGAGAATTGTCCACAAAGAGTCTTCGGCATTGAGCGTAAGGCTCCAGTACTGCCCCTCGCTGGGCGCAGCGTCAACGTTGAAACTGTTATACGTGCCTTTCTGATACAGTTGGCGACCGTCGGGCTGGGTGATGGTGTAGGACGCACTTTCTTCTCCCGACACCAGGGCAATAGTAAACACATTGTCGAGGCTCGTGGTGATGATGGTGTCGTTTTGCAGCGTGGTTTGTTCTACCTTGAGATAGCCATAGTTGCTTGTCAAAGGCTTAGCCACCTGCATCAAGTTGTCGGCATCGCGGGCCACGATGAGGTACTGTCCCGTCTCGCTTAGCGATGTCACTTGTTTGAAGATGTATTGTACGCCCAGCGTATCAACACTGGTGCTGTCAGTGCCAGTGACATCATCGCCGCCGGTATCTTCGCTCGGCGTAATGATGTAGGAAACCTCGGCCACGGCACTGGCATTACCTAAAGAATCGTAGGCCACGGCTTTCACTGTGGCACTCTCAAAGAGAATGAACGCCTCGCTATAGCGTTGTGAAGCGGAGGTGGGCTCGCTACCGTCAAGGGTGTAGTAGATTTGTGTGCCGTCAGCACCTGTGATGGTCACTACCACGCTGTCTGTGCGCGAGGTATTGTTGCGCGGGCTGATGGTAGGCATCTGTACGTTTGCCCCGGGTTTCACGGTCTGGTCGTTCACCGCTGCGAGCGTCACGGTAATCGTCTTTAGGCGATTGGTCTTGTTGGGGCTGAATGTCACCTCGGTGTGATTGCCCGTCCATACCTTGTCGTTGAGCTCGCCCTCGGTGACGTTCAACCCGAAGTTGCTGCCATCGCTCTCAAACACCACGCTGACAATAGCCAGGCTGCTATCCGTGGGTGTGAGGGTGAAAGAGTTACCGTTGTAAGCACGCAGTTGTGGGCCTGTCCACATACGCGGGGGTTGCTGCGCCGTGCCTTGTTCGCACGTAAGCGATACACCTATGGCCTCAGATTCTGCACTGGTGGCCACGATGGGTTCGGTGACATTGCCTGCCGCAGCCGACTCACCGCTTCCGCTGCCTAACGGCAGATCCCACGGGTTGGCCGTGAAGTCAAACACCACCGTCTGCGCTTGGGCTGTCACGCCTGCCAACAAGCAGAGTGAAAGCACGAGAAGAGAGTAGAGTTTCTTCATAAATACAAAAGTTTTAGATGATTATTGGTCTGTTTCACGCGCAAAAGTAATGTTTTCTCACAGAAAAAAGTGTACGCTTAGCATTGTTTTCCTTTCCGCTCTTGTACGAAAAACAGGAAAAAGAAGCAAGCCTTGCTACATCACTTGCTGCAAGGCTTGCTTCCTTATATATATATGGTGCGCGGTTTAGTCTTCGGCGAGCACCTTGGGAATGAAGTATACAATTTGTTTGCGCCACCACGGCCAGTCGTGAGCCACGTCAAGCCCCCAAAAGTCTATCCACACGGGTACGTTATGGCGAGCCATAATGTCTTTCATCTCACGCGTGTCGCGTAGCATATCATCTTCCCAAGCCCCTTGTCCTACACAGAGGATTATCTCGCGCTCGCGATAGATTTGCCAATAGTGGTGGTCGTCGGGCATTTGCCAGAGATAGTGGAGCGGCGAGTTGAAATAGAGTGTGTCGTCCATATAGTCGCCGAAGAAATAGTCCTTGCGATACACGCCGCTAAGGGCGATAAGGCTGGTGAAGAGGTCGGGGCGGCGCAGGAAGAAATTGGCACTGTGGTAGGCACCCATGCTACAGCCGGTGATTATCATCATCTCGCCGTTGAAGGCTTGCGTGGCGGGGATGAGTTCTTCGGTGATATAGCGGAACCACTGCTCGTGTCGCTGCGAGCGCTGTGCCCCGTCGCCACCGGTGAGCGACCACGTTTCATCGTCGATGCTGTCGGAGCAGATGAGGCGGATGCGTCCGCTGTTTATCCACGGTGCCAGCACGTCGGTCATTCCGAAATTGTCGTAATCATAATAGCGCCCGCTCTGAGAGGGTATCACCAGAACGGGGCGACCGGTCTCGCCATAGGTCATATACTCCATATCACGCTGGAGATTGGCGCTATAGTGTTTGTGGTAGTTTCCTTCCATATTTTATAAAGACTTGTAGAATTGTTATGCTTTTTCTGTCACAAAGCGGTTGAACTCATCCACTTCTTCTTGTGTGCGTAGTTTTACGGTGTACATCTGGTTGCCCATTGCTCCGGAGAGTACATCGGGCATACGCTCGCACATCACCATACCTTGTCCGTAGCGTGCCAACACTTCTTCGTGGCTGTGGGCATACTGATAAATGTCGCGCCGCGAACTGTATGCACAATAGAACTGCTCGCCCTCGGGCGTGCGTCGCTCGTTGAAGCATACGGCATCGGCCCAGATACCGTAAACATCGGTGCTATGAGCATAGTTTATCATATCGGGCGTATAGCCTCCGGCGGGGCGCATATTCACTTCAAGCCCTACAAAGTCGCCGGCCTTGCCGAGGCCTTTGTGGTCGCGTGCCAGGCAGAAAAATTCAAAGTGTACAAAGCGGCTCTTCACACGGAAGGCTTTGAGTGTGCGGCGACCGAGTTCGCGCAATTGTTCGGGCACGTCTTTCTGCACCACGTAGGAGAGTTCTAACTGTTTGTTCACTATCTCCATAATGCTGGGCGGGAACCAGGAGGCGGACTCAAAGAGCGGGTTGCTATCGGCATCGCATATCGCATCGTAACTGTAGATGTTACCCGTGATAAACTCTTCTATCACATAGTCGGCACAGTGTGGATTGGTGTCGAAAAACGCCACGAGTTCCTCTTCGCTGTGTATCTTGTGGGTGTCGCTGGCTCCCACGCCGACATCGGGCTTAGCGATAAGCGGGTAGTCGGTCTGTGCTGCGAATTTCAGCGCGGCTTCCTTACCCTCGCGTCCGTGTATCTGGCGTGCCGTGGGTACGTGGCCGGCGGCATAAAACTTCTTCATGGCCGACTTTTCCTTGAAGTCCTCCACGCCATCGGATTTCACGCCGGTGGTAATGTTGAAATCGGTTCGCAGGCGAGCGTCTTGCTCGAGCCAGTATTCGTTGTTCGACTCCAGCCAGTCTATCTTGCCATAGCGCGAGGCGAAGAACGCCACGCCGCGATATACCTGGTCGTAGCTCTCAAGCGTGTCCACGCGGTAGTAGTCCGTCAGTGCAGCGCGCAACTCCGGTTGTAAATTCTCATAAGGCGTGTCGGCGATACCCAGCACGTTGGCACCATTACGCTTCAAGCGGTCGCAAAACTGCCAATACGTATGCGGGAAGTGCGGAGAAATAAATACGACATTCATTACTCAAGATGTTTTTAGGTGGGTTCTATAATTTCCGCGGTTAAGCTTGACATCGATAGGGCTTTAACCGTTAGTTTGTTCCTATTATGGCACAAATATACGCATTATTCTTCATCTGAGCGGCAACAACAAACAAAAAGCAGTTGCGCAAGCCTCTTTCTTATCATTTTTCCACGAAAGCCGCGCGTATTTTGTCATTTTGAACGTGTCGCGCACACCTGGGTACGCTTAGGACAGCCATCCGAACGAGGCCATCAACACGATGTAGCGGACGAGTTTACCGGTGAGGAATGCCAGTGTGCTACGCCACCACGACACGCGCATATAACCCATCGCCACACTCACCATACTGCCGAGCACGGGCAGGAAAGCCAGCAAGCCGCACCACGCGCCGTGGCTATAGACCATAGCTATGCCGCGCTCCAGCTTGTCGGGTTTGACGTGCAGGTAGCGCGTAATCCACTCCGTCTTACCCAACGAACCGATGTAGTAGTTGAACACCGAGCCGAGCGTGTTGCCTATCGTGCCCCAAACGAGCAGCGGCACGGGTGCCACACCCAAGGCCGCTAAGCCTACCATCACCACCTCGCTCGAAAAGGGTGCTACACTCCCCGCCAAGAACGCCGCGAGAAACATACCTGGCAAGCCTATGCCTATCAGCAATTGTACAAGTTCGTTCAACATGCCGGCCTCTTCTTTCTATAAGCGGGTAACTATTGTTAGCACCACCACCAACACCAACGTACCCGTGAAGTACCAGTTCACAAACCGCCCGCGCGCCAGCGTGAGGTGGTGGCCTATGAGCGGGGCGGCGCAGCAACATATTAGGCGTAGCACGCTGTCGTAGTCGTGGCCTAAGGCCACTATCATCAAGCCGAGGCCGATAAGTTGCACCATAATTGTGTATAAGAACATACGCGTACGTATCTTGTCTTGATAGTAGGTGCGCACATAGTCTATCAGTGCTATGGCGATATATGCGAGCAAGAAGATGAGGGCCAGCTGCCGGCTACCGTCCAGCTCGCTCCAGCGCATCCACGTGAAATGTATGTCGCCCGTGCGCCAAAGCAGGTTGCTTGTCCAACTGCCGTGCGCCATATTCCACGCCGCGACAAGCCAATACGGGGTGAGCATCCCCAGCAGAGCCGCCGCGAGTGTCCGCCACGTCAAGGCACGTAAATGCACGGCCTGCGAGAACAAAAAGAACGGCATCATCAACAACAACGGACGGAAGAAGAACGAGCCGAGGCCGAGCAGCAGATAGGCGTGGAACGCCTTGCCTTGACACTTCACATCCTGATAGCAAAAAGAGAACACTATATGAGCCAGTACGTAGCACAGCGCGCCAATCATCGACTTGTCCCACTGCTCGAGGAAAGCAAAAGCGGTGAGCAGCGCGATGAACGAGGTGCTTGCCATCCGTGTGCGCTGGCGTATCAGCGTGGCACGGCTGTTCCAGTCCATCACTGCCAGCATCGTGAGCAGCGTGACGAGCCACGCCCCCCAGCGCGCCCCCTCGCCGATGCCGCCGAGGAGCCACACCGCACTCCCCACCACCGCTGCCGTGGGCAACGTGGCGGGCGACGTGGTAACCGCGTAGCGAAGAGAGAAATGCATTTTTTTAATGAAAGGTTGGGGATTATGTTGAAGGTCTCTTCTTATTGACGCGCCACCAAGTCGTTGTAGCGTTTGAAGAGTTCGGCCACGATTTGCTCCTCGGTGGCGTCCGCCTTTAGGCCGTAGAGTGCGAGCACCGCGTGGTCGTTGGCTTGGTGGGCACGGCGCAGTTCTTGCGGCATGGTGAGGTCGTCGTAGAGGTCGGCCAATGTGCTGTCGGGAAACATCGCGCGGGTATCGAGAATGGCTTGTGCCGTCTGGGTGAGCGTTGCTATTGTTGCGGGCGCAGTTGTCGTTGCGGGCGAGGACACCCCCGCTCCCAATACGGGCGGCCAGGGGAAGTTGTTGTAAACCACGTCTTTCGAATAGCGATAACTCATTTCAAGCCTTCCACAAACGGCTCGCATCCAAGCCATGTGCACACTGCTGGTCAGCACGGCAAAGTGTACCAGTGTGGCACCGGGAATGATGTGAACGAGGTTGCTTGCAATCACTTCTGGCTCTATGAAACCTATCGGCACATACTTGCGTCGTTCACTGCTTACGCTTGGCAGAAGAAGGTATTCGCTTGTGGGCTGTCGGGCTTCTTGAAAAAGCCATGGTGTTTCGGCTGTTTTTCTTGTAGCGGCTTTCGGGCTTGACAGACGCATATCGCGCACTGCTTGCACACGCCGACGTAGTTCAGCAGAGCGATTGATGTCGGCGGGCGATGCATCTTTTAACCATAGGACGTAGCGCTCTTTTCCTTTGATAAATTCCTCTGAGCCCAACATAGGGCGAACAAAACGTGCAAGTTCGGGCTCACGCTTCAAGACTGCAACGCGTTCTTCTTTTGTAAGAAACAAGTTGCCACCGTCTGTTGGCTTGTTACCATAAACTATTTCAGGCACGTTGCACAGCGGCTTCGGCCTGCTTTCGACAAACACATCGGGCGCGTCCATCAAGTAGGCGTTGATATGCTCTGCCCTCACGCTTGTACCATCCGCATCATAAAGCGCATAAGTTGGGAGCGCGGGCATCCTCGTCCGCATTCCCGCGGACGTGGGGCCGAAGCCGACGATGACGCAATGCACATGGGCTTTCAGTGAGGCTTCGCTATCCCAGCGGAAGGTGCGGTGGGCGAAGTGGATTTCCAAGCCTTCGTGCATCAAGGGCTTCCACAGGGCGGCTACTTGCTCGCCTTGCGTGATAGAGTTGGTGCTGACAAAAGCACAGCGCGTAGAGGGTCGTTGCTTGATTTGTTCCCAAGCCACTTTGTACCAAGCGCAAACGTAGTCCAACTTACCCACGCTTTTCCATTTTTTGCCAAAGACGTGGAGCATGTCGTCCTTCTGAGCGCGGTTTTGTAGCGAATAGCCTTTAAATGGCGGGTTGCCCAGTATATAGTCGGCCACGGGCCACGGGGTGCTCAGTGCGTTGCCTTCGAGGATGTTGGCGTTGGTTTTTAGCGGTAGGAAGTTGAGTTCGTGGCCTGTGATACGCTCCGTCTCGGCCAGCATCTGTGCCTCGCTAATCCAAAGCGCGGTCTGCGCCACCGACACCGCGAAGTCGTTTACCTCTATGCCGTGGAACTGGCTGATGCTCACCCGCACGGGGTTCATATTGGGGAGGAAGGTAAGGTTGTCGTACCGCGCACTGACCACTTGGTTTTCTAAGCGACGCAGCGAGAGGTAGGTCTCGGTGAGGAAGTTGCCCGAACCGCACGCGGGGTCGAGGAAGGTGAGCGAGGCGAGTTTTTCTTGGAACGCCCCGAGGCGTTGCTTGCGGCGACGCGCCACCTTTTCTTGCAAAATATCGCTGAACTCCTGGTGCAGGGCGTTGAGAAACAGCGGGTCGATGACTTTGTGGATGTTCTCAATGGACGTGTAGTGCATACCGCCGGCGCGGCGTGTCTCGGGATTGAGTGTGCTCTCAAAGAGCGAGCCGAAGATGGTGGGCGAGATTTCGGCCCAGTTGAAGTCGAGCGAGGCGTTTTTGAGGATGAGTTGGCGCAGGCGCGGCGTGAAGGGCGGTATGGGTGTCTCTTCGCGAAACAGCCCGCCGTTGACGTAGGGGAAAGCGGCAAGTTCGGGTTCGAGATATACATCGCGCTCCGCGACAGGTGTGTCGAGCACGCGAAAGAGGTCGAGCAAGGCGCGGCGCATATGGGGGGTGTCCTGCGCCTTGAGGTAGTCGTGGAACTGGTCTTTGCAGAAGATGCCCGCGTCCTCGGCGTAGAAACAAAACACGAGGCGCACACAGAGGATGTTGAGGGCCGAGGGTTCTTTTTGCGTCGGTGGTTCTTTGTGTTCGTCTGTCGGGCTCTTGTGTCCAACCAAGGGGGTGGCAGACGTCTCGCCTATGCTCCTCGGGGCAGGGCTTGCGCCGAGTTGAAACTGTGTGAGGAGGGCGTCGTGGATTTCGCCGATGATTTCGCCCGCGCGGAGCGATACCTGGAGTTCGCGCTCGAGGTGGGTGGACGTTTCCTTGACGAGAAAGGCGAGGCGGTGGTGTTCCTTGGCAAGGTCGCTGAGCAAAATGCTCACGGGCTCGGCCTGCGGTTTCTCCATGTCGTAGATGAGAAACTCGCGGAAGTTGCAGCACACGATCCAACGGGGGTGTTCGGAGATGGGTAGCCAGTCAGCGTAGCGTTTGGCTTGGAGGAAGGGGGTGAGTAGCGAGCCATCGCTCTGTGGGGTGGGCGTTGTGAGGTCTTTGTCGGCGCTTTTTTGTTCAAGGAGCACTTTGGTGCGCGGTATGCGCGCATCGATAAAGCCAATGTGGGGTACGTGTTGCTCAAACGTGAGCCACGAAGAAGCGTTGGCAACGCCCAATACCTCTGTGAGCAACTCTATCCAGAATTGCTGCGTCTCGCCTTTTTCGTAGCCACGCTCCGACCAACGGGCTATGAATTTTTCGATGGATGTGGTGGGTTGCTTCATCAGAGCGTTGCAGTGTTTTCAGCACGTCACGTCGCGGCCAATGTCGCGGCGGTGGTAAGCGTCTTTGAACGTGATGGTATCGGCGGCGTGTTGGCTGGTGAGGAGGGCTTCAGAAAGTGTGTTGCCATAACTGCTTACGGCAATGACGCGTCCGCCCGATGTGACGAGCGTGTTGTCCTTGATGGAAGTACCCGCGTGGAAAACAACGCTTTCTTCCTGTGCTTGTTTAATGCCCGTGATGGGGTAGCCCTTGCCATAACTTTCGGGGTATCCGCCGCTGACCAGCATGATGCAAGCCGCTGCGCGTGCGTCGGTTTCAACCTGCATGGCAGAGAGTGTGCCATCGGCTGTGGCCTTGAGCAGGTCGACGAGGTCGCTCTGTAGTCGGAGCATCACGGTCTCTGTCTCGGGGTCGCCCATACGGCAGTTGTACTCGATAACCTTAGGCTGTCCGGCGCAGTTCATCAGTCCGAAAAAGACAAAGCCTCGATAGGCTATGCCGTCCTGTATAAGCCCTTGCACGGTGGGGCGCACAATTTCTTCCTCTACCTTTCGCATAAAGGCGGCATCGGCAAAAGGCACGGGGCTCACGCTGCCCATACCGCCCGTGTTGAGTCCGGTGTCGCCCTCACCGATACGCTTGTAGTCCTTCGCCTCGGGCAGCAGGGCATACCCGCCCGTACCGTCGAGCAGGGCGAAGACAGAGAGTTCTATGCCTTGCAGGTATTCCTCAACAACCACCTTGGCCGATGCCGTGCCGAACTTTCCGCCGAGCATCTCATCGAGGGCTTTTTCTGCTTCCGGGAGCGAGGGGACGATAAGCACGCCCTTTCCGGCGCAGAGGCCGTCGGCTTTGAGGACATAGGGGGGTGTGAGGGTGCGCAGGAACGCCTTAGCGTCGTCGGCCATCGTGCCGTCGAAGGTGCGGTAGGCGGCGGTGGGTATGTGGTGGCGCAGCATAAAAGCCTTGGCGAAGTCCTTGCTGCCTTCAAGTTGCGCCCCCTCGCGCCTCGGCCCGATGAATGGCACGCCGCGTGTGGCATCGCTCGCGGCGAGATAGTCGGCGAGGCCGTCCACCAAGGGCTGCTCGGGGCCGCAAACGACCATATCAATGGCGTTGTTGCTGACAAAGGCGGCTATCGCCGCGAAGTCGGAGAGGGAGAGTGGCACGTTGTGCCCTAACGAAGCGGTGCCGGGGTTGCCCGGGGCGATGAATAACTGGCTCACGCGCGGACTCTGGGCTATTTTCCACGCCAAGGCGTGTTCGCGTCCGCCGCTGCCAAGAAGGAGGATGTTCATAACTGTTATGGTATGGCTCTTCCGCGCTGAGAGGTGTGAGCGGGGGAGAGTGCTTTTAACGCTTTGTTTTCTGCGGCTTCCATCACCTCGCGCTCGCCAGGCCCTTTGTCGTTGATGCCGCAGAGGTGGAGCACGCCGTGGATAATGACGCGGTGGAGTTCCTCGTTGAAGTCCGTACCTTGCTCCGCGCTGTTGCTGCGCACCGTGTCGAGGCTGATAAATAGGTCGCCGCTGATGGTGTCGCCCTCGCTGTAGTCAAAGGTGATGATGTCTGTATAGTAGTCGTGGCCGAGATACTGTCGGTTTACCTCCAGTATTTTTTTGTCGTCAACGAAAATATAAGCTATCTCGCCCACGCTTTTTCCGTATTCCTCGGCCACGCTACGCACCCACGCGTTTATCGTGCGCCGCCGCAGGCGAGGCATCGCGGTGTTTATGGTATAATAGGCTATCATAGGGCTATGCTGTTATTTGACGTGCTGATTTAGAAGAGCGTGCCTTGTATATTGTCGGCGGCGGGGCGGATGCGTCCGAGATGCTGATTTAGAAGAGTGAACCTTGTATATTGTCGGCGGCGGGGCGGATGCGTCCGAGATGCTGGTAGGCCAGGTCGGTGACCTCGCGCCCTCGCGGCGTGCGACGTATGAAACCTTCCTTAATAAGGAACGGCTCATACACCTCCTCCACCGTACCGCTGTCCTCGCCGATGGCTGTGGCAATGGTGCTGATGCCCACGGGACCGCCCTTGAACTTATCGATGATGGCCGTGAGTATTTTGTTGTCTATCTCGTCAAGCCCGAACTTATCAATGTTCAGTGCCTCGAGCGCGTGGCGCGCTATGGCGGTGTCGATGTTGCCCGTGCCTTTCACCTGTGCAAAGTCGCGCACGCGGCGCAGCAAGGCGTTGGCGATACGTGGCGTGCCACGGCTTCGGCCGGCAATCTCCGCCGCGGCATCGGCACTGATGGGCACTCCGAGGATGCGCGCCGAGCGTGTCACGATGGTAGCGAGCGTGGCGGCGTCGTAGTACTCTAAGTGCATATTGATGCCGAAGCGTGCGCGCAGCGGGGCGGTGAGCAGACCGCTGCGCGTGGTGGCACCGATGAGGGTGAAGGGGTTGAGGTCTATCTGAATGCTACGCGCCGCAGGGCCGCGGTCTATCATAATGTCTATGCGATAGTCCTCCATTGCGCTGTAGAGATACTCCTCCACAACGGGTTGCAGACGGTGGATCTCGTCGATGAAAAGCACATCGTTGGTCTCAAGGCTGGTAAGCAGGCCTGCCAAGTCGCCGGGCTTGTCGAGTACGGGGCCACTGGTGAGTTTGAATCCCACACCCAGCTCATTGGCTATGATGTTTGAGAGCGTTGTCTTTCCCAGTCCGGGCGGCCCGTGTAGCAAGGTGTGGTCGAGCGGCTCGCCACGCATCTTTGCCGCAGCGACAAAGACACGTAGATTCTCTACTACCTTCTGCTGCCCGGTAAAATCGTTGAACGAGAGCGGACGCAAGGCATTTTCAAATTCGCGGTCGGTCTGTGCCGGCCGCCCTTGCTCGCGGCGTATGTCAAATGTGTCGTCGTGCATATCAGCCGCGAAAGTACAAAAAAAAGCGGGGCGAATGTTCCCGCCTGCTCAATTAGTTGTAGCACACTGATTACCAAGCGGGAGAAATGCCCCTCAACCTTAAAAAAGTCGGACTACGGCGGGAAAATTTCTTCCGAAGCCGGAATATAATAAATAGAGGCTGCACTTATTTTGGCACACACCCAAGGGCTTCCGTCGCGTAGCCTAAGGATTTTTTCTAAGCCTTGGAATTTTTTTTCAAGGCCTTGGAAAATTTTTTCAAGGCCTTAGAAATTTTTTTCAAGTGCTTTGAATTTTTTTTCAAGTGCTTTGAATTTTTTTTTCAAGTGCTTTGAATTTTTTTTTCAAGTGCTTTGAAGAATTTTTCCGGACGGCTTGAAAATTTTTTCCGGACGGGTCTGAAATTTTTTTTCAAGTGCTTTGAAATTTTTTTCAAGTGCTTTGAAATTTTTTTCAAGTGCTTTGAAGAATTTTTCCGGACGGCTTGAAAAAAAATTCCGGACGGCTCTGAAAAAATTTTTCAAGGCACAAAAAAACTTTTCTTCCAACAACGATTGTCCTTGATGGGTATTCAAGGTGGTTCTGTTCGTTCGCTTTGTCGAACCTCTGAGTTGTATCTTGATTTCCGTTAGAAGGAAACAAAAGGACAAAAACCCGTCAATGTCATACTAAAGCGCGGGAACTAACAGCACCAACCTTTGAACAGCACCCACCAAACGAAAATCATACGTCACACCTGCCGTAAGGCATAAAAAGCGAGGATGAAATGCGTTTTTCTTTGTTAAATTTGCTAAAAACGTAAAAAGAAACTACTTTTGCCCCCTAAGATGATGTTTTTCCTTATTTATAAGGAGTTCTTAAGTAAGACGCAAAATGCTTTGCGGTGCGATTTTTCCTTTCGCCTTTTGCCTTGCTCCGCAAAAAACAAAAGCATAGTTTATCAAGAATTTTATTTAATCTATCACTCAAAAAACCTCTTTGCTTATGTGGTTATGTAATTCTTCTGTAGGTCGGAAGGTAGTGATGTCGGTAACTGGCTTAGCGCTGGTGCTGTTTCTCACGTTCCACGCCTGTATGAACGTGGTAGCAATCTTTTCAGGAGAGAGCTACAACATGATTTGCAAGTTCCTCGGCGCTAATTGGTACGCCGTTGTAGGCACTGTGGCACTGGGCGCATTGGTGGTTATCCACTTTGTCTATGCCTTGTTGCTCACGTTGCAAAATCGCAAGGCTCGTGGCCAGAGCCGCTACGCTGTGACATCGAAACCCGAAAAGGTGGAGTGGGCGAGCCAAAATATGTTTGTGCTCGGCATTATCATCTGCTTGGGACTCTGCCTGCACTTGTTTAACTTCTGGTGGAATATGATGGCTGCCGAACTGCTTCACACCACAGGCCTGGCTCACGCACCCGCCGACGGCTACGCCTGGATAGAAGAAGTGTTTAGCAACCCCGTGTTCTTCGGTCTTTACCTCGTGTGGTTCTGCGCCTTGTGGTTCCACCTCACACACGGCATCTGGAGCGGATTGCAAACGCTCGGCCTGAGTGGAAAGACGTGGTTTTCGCGCATCAAGTGCATCAGCCAAGTTTGGAGCACACTCGTAGTGTTGATGTTCGTGGCTGTTGCTGTGTTCTTCTTCGTAAAGAGTTTCATCTGCCCCAGCCCAACTTGTTATCCATTGTAAAAAGGTTGATGTGTTATTTAGCCGTTCCACACAACACCTGCTCCCGCTGCTTCCCCGCACACTCTTGAAAGAGGACGGCAC
Source organism: uncultured Prevotellaceae bacterium (assembly GCA_937877625.1). Lineage (GTDB taxonomy): Bacteria > Bacteroidota > Bacteroidia > Bacteroidales > Bacteroidaceae > Alloprevotella. The sequence continues at coordinate 4,016 of CALFJG010000090.1, read as the reverse complement.
GGACAAATAAAAAAAACTGCTAAATAACTAAAAAGACTAAACCCCTCTAATAAAAGACTTATTTATGGCTACACTAAATTCACGAATACCCGAAGGCCCTATAGCTGAAAAATGGACGAACTATAAGGCTCACCAGAAACTGGTAAACCCCAAGAACAAGCGCAAACTTGACGTCATCATCGTCGGTACGGGTTTGGCCGGTGCCAGTGCCGCCGCCTCGCTCGGCGAGATGGGTTTCCACGTACTCAACTTCTGTATTCAAGACAGCCCGCGCCGCGCCCACTCCATCGCAGCACAAGGTGGCATCAACGCAGCAAAGAACTATCAAAACGACGGCGACTCGGTATATCGCCTCTTCTACGACACCGTGAAAGGCGGCGACTATCGTGCACGCGAGGCCAACGTCTATCGCCTCGCCGAGGTAAGTGCCAATATCATCGACCAGTGCGTGGCACAAGGCGTGCCGTTCGCACGCGAATACGGCGGCATGCTCGCCAACCGCAGCTTCGGCGGCGCACAGGTGAGCCGCACATTCTACGCTAAAGGACAGACCGGACAGCAACTGCTGCTCGGAGCATATAGCTCGTTGATGTGCCAAGTAAACAAAGGCAACGTAGAACTCTTCACGCGCTATGAGATGCTCGACGTGGTAATCATCGACGGAAGAGCACGCGGCATCATCGCCCGCAACCTCGTCAGCGGCAAACTGGAACGCTTCAGTGCCAACGCCGTGGTAATCGCCACGGGCGGCTATGGCAACACCTACTTCCTCTCCACCAATGCTATGGGCTGCAACTGCTCCGCCGCAATAGCCTCCTATCGCCGAGGAGCACTCTTTGCCAACCCCTCCTACGTACAAATACACCCCACGTGTATCCCCGTACACGGCGACAAGCAGTCGAAACTCACGCTGATGTCGGAATCGCTGCGCAACGACGGACGTATCTGGGTGCCGAAGAAACTGGAAGACGCACAGAAGCTGCAACGGGGCGAGATACAAGGCAAAGACATCCCCGAAGAAGACCGCGACTACTACCTGGAGCGTCGCTATCCCGCCTTCGGCAACCTCGTACCACGCGACGTTGCCAGCCGCGCGGCCAAAGAGCGTTGCGACAAAGGCTACGGCGTGAACAACACCGGGCTGGCCGTGTTCCTCGACTTCTCGCAGGCCATCAAAGACTTCGGACGCGACGAGATAGAAGCTCGCTACGGCAACCTCTTTGATATGTACGAGGAAATCACCGACGAGAGTCCCTACGAAACGCCGATGCAAATCTTCCCCGCCGTACACTACACGATGGGCGGCATCTGGGTGGACTACGAACTGATGACCACCATCAACGGCCTCTTCGCTATCGGCGAGTGCAACTTCTCCGACCACGGTGCCAACCGCCTCGGTGCCTCGGCACTGATGCAAGGTCTGGCCGACGGATACTTCGTACTGCCCTATACCATTCAGAACTACCTCGCCGACCAAGCCATCTGGCCCAAGCTGCCTACCGACCGCCCGGAGTTCGACGAAGTGGAAAAGAACGTGCAAGACCGCATCAACCGCCTCTTTGCTATCGGCGGCAAACGCTCCGTAGATAGCATACACAAAGAGCTCGGACATATTATGTGGGAACACGTAGGAATGGGACGCACTAAGGAAGGCCTCGAGGAAGGCATCAAACTCATCGGCGAACTGCGCAAAGAATTCTATACCAACCTCTTCGTACCCGGCACACAAGACGGCGTAAACGTAGAACTGGAGAAAGCCCTCCGCTTAGAAGACTTCCTGCTGATGGGGCAACTCGTAGCCAACGATGCCCTGCATCGCGAAGAAAGCTGCGGCGGCCACTTCCGAGAAGAACACCAGACAGAAGAAGGCGAGGCAAAACGCGACGACGAGAACTTCTTCTATGTAGGATGCTGGGAGTATCAAGGCAACGACGACACAAAGCCCGTGCTCTCCAAAGAACCCCTCACCTACGAAATCATCAAAGTACAAACCCGTAACTACAAGAACTAAGCCATGGCTAAGAACATAAGTTTTACCATACGATACTGGAAGCAGAATGGCCCCAAAGACACGGGTCACTTCGATGAACGCGAGATGCACGACATCCCCGACGACACCAGCTTCCTTGAGATGCTTGACATCCTCAACGAACAACTCATAGAAGACGGGCAAGAGCCCTTTACCTTCGACCACGACTGCCGCGAGGGTATCTGCGGTATGTGCTCGCTATATATCAACGGCACACCACACGGCAAGACAGAGCGCGGAGCCACCACCTGCCAACTCTATATGCGTCGCTTCAACGATGGCGACGTCATCACCGTGGAGCCGTGGCGCAGTGCAGCATTCCCCGTGATAAAGGACTGTATGGTGGACCGCAGTGCCTTCGACAAAATCATCGCCGCCGGCGGATACACCACCATTCGCACCGGGCAAGCACAGGATGCCAACGCTATTCTCATACCCAAAGAGAATGCCGACGAGGCGATGGACTGCGCCACGTGCATCGGGTGCGGAGCGTGCGTGGCAGCCTGCAAGAATGGTAGTGCTATGCTCTTCGTGAGTAGCAAGGTGTCGCAACTCGCACTCCTGCCACAAGGACGACCCGAGGCAGCAAAGCGTGCAAAAGCGATGATTGCTAAAATGGACGAGCTCGGCTTCGGCAACTGCACCAACACGCGCGCCTGCGAAGCGGTATGCCCGAAGAGCGAAAGCATAGCAAACATAGCGCGCCTGAACAGAGAGTTCCTCAAGGCTAAAATCTGCGACTAAACTAACTTTTGCGTAAAGCCAGGAGAGCAAAGCGAAACATATGTCAGCTTTGCCTGGGCGAGTAAAAGTCTGTTGAAGACGAACTCTTGCGCTAAGAACTTTTGCGTTAAGATAGAAGAGCAAAGCGAAACATACGTCAGCTTTGCTCTTCTGTTTTAACGCAAAAGTTTATGTTTCGGAAGCAGCGTAAAAGCCCTGAAAGGGCGGCAAGCGATCTGGGAGCGCAGGCGGCTCAATGACGGAGCGCAGGCGGCGCGCCTGCCCCCCCCCCGTAAGGGAAAAAGCTCCCACGGCAAGATTATGTTTTCTTATGCCCTTACGGGCATTGCACGCGAGCCGCGTGCGCTCCGGCATTACGGCGCGCCTGCACCCCCCCCGTAAGGGCAAAAGCTCCCACGGCAAGATTTTGTTTTCTTATGCCCTTACGGGCATTGCACGCGAGCCGCGTGCGCTCCCAGACTTTTCGACAACAAGGAGCTTAGTTCTTAAAAAGAATCCGCAACGCCTGTTTATTGGCGTTGCGGACAGAGAGTTAATGCCTTTGCGCGTCTTAGCGGACGGCATCAAAATACAACAGAAATTTATGGAAACTGCAGGACGAGGCGCAAGCCGAGGTCGCAGTAGTGGTAGTCCGGCGAGTTGAGGCCGCGATTAGAGACGCGACAACCCCGCGCGCCGTTGTTCCAGCCGCCGCCACGGCACACGCGGTCAGAGCCTGAAGCAGCACCCGCAGGATTGGTTTGTGCCTCGCTACTATAAGAGCCATACCAGTCGCGACACCACTCCCATACATTACCCGACATATCGTACAAGCCCAATTCGTTCGGAAGCTTCTGACCCACGGGGTGAGTCTGACTATTACTATTACCATCATACCACGCCACGGCACCTATATCGTCCGAGCCGCTGTACGTATAGTTGTTTGACTTATTCCCTCCTCGGGCGGCATACTCCCATTCCGCCTCTGTAGGCAAACGAAACGTCTTGCCCGTCAGTTGATTCAGTTTCTCGATAAACGTCTGGCAGTCGTTCCACGAAATCTCCTCCACAGGCAGAGTCGCACCCTTGAAATTACTCGGATTGCTGCCCATCACGGCCTCCCAAAGGGCTTGTGTCACCTTCGTCGCGCCTATGTAGTAATCAGAGAGCGTCACCTCGTGTACAGGAAATTCATCGTTCTTGGCATTCTCAAGCGTACTGCCCCACGCACCCATCTGAAACGTGCCGCCTGCAACGGCTACCA
>CALFJG010000089.1 GCA_937877625.1 uncultured Prevotellaceae bacterium | reverse complement strand
CGGTCTTATCTTTGGCCGCGAAATCCTGCATTTTCAGGTACGACGGCAAACGGGTAATGTCAGTTACGCGGCTACCCTCGTCGTGTACGCCAAACAGGTGTATTCGGCAAAGGTCGAAAGCGTTGCAAAGCTGCATACTTGCCGGGTCTGTCTCATGGTGACTATAGGCAAATTTCCCCTCGTAGCATACCAGGCCACCGGCTACGCTGCCCATCTTGTAGGTATAGCGGCCATCGTTGGCGGTCTTTACGTAAACATCGGTAAGGAAAGTATCTATAGCATCTTCAATGGTGTATGCCCTGCAAAATGCCCCGATAAGTCCTGGCTTTTCCAATGGGTCTCCCGCCTTGCGTAGTTCGTGGGCTACTGCTTCGGTCTCACGGCTACCCATCGGCCACTCGCTAACGTCCTGTGGGTTTACGTAGGTGCTAAGTATCGCGTCCACGTCACAAGCGGGGCCGTCCTGCACCTCAAAAACAAACTCACCGTCCCGGCTCGTACTCGGCCAATAGAAAAGCCGGGGCAACTGATACGTAGTTATGTCGAATAGGTCTATACCCAAAGCGTAGGCAATCTTACGGCAAAGTGGCTCATACTCGTTAGGCTTTACGTTGCGGCTCAACGGGAAAACCAGACGTAAGCGCGGTTTCTCCGGGGTGTGCTTATGGGTGCTGTAGAGCATAGCGGCAAAGTCAAACTGCATTGTGAAATCATCCCACACATTAACCGTGCCGTAGTCAATATCAAGCGTGGCCACACTACGCCACATCACGTTAGGCGTTTTGCGCGTACCTCCTGAAAGATACCCGCCAACAAAGCCGCCAACGTCCTTAATGTCGGCTTGCTCCTGTTTTGTCATTTTCAGGTATTCGCCTACCGTTTCGTCGGTTCGCTTCGTCTCGCTGCAACGCTTAACTAAGTCTTTCCATTGCCACTTTTTGTTTTTCCACTTCTTAGATAGTCGGCTGTGGGCCGTGGCTATATCCAAAGTGAAATCGTGGCTTAACTCCTGTACGCTCATACCAGATTGTTTAATAGGTTCTTGAAATATGGCAATTGCTCTTTGTCGGTGTAAATCTCCACTTCCCAAATGCCTTTAACTATCCGTCTCTTTCTCATTTCAAACGGGTTTTCTTCATCGGCTAATTTGTCCTGTAGGATTTTGACAAATCCGGCGTTCATCGACGCGCTCACCATCTGACTAAAAATTTCCTTGCTCATATCCGTATTACTTTTTAAGTTCATCGGGTAAAAATGAAAGTATGTGCTTAATAACCTCAACCGTCCAACCGTTACCCAACATCTTGTATTGCTGTGTCTCTGAAACGGCCCATTTGTACCAATCCGGGATAGTCTGCAAGCGGGCGCACTCCGTAGGGGTTAGCCTCCTTATTCTCGTTTCGGCTGCATCCCCCCCCACCAATACGTTAATAGTTCTGCCTCCGTGGCCCTCCATCAACGCCGGGGCCTGCCCGTCGGTATCATATACCCGGTTTTGCTGTCGGGGCTGTGTGCCTCCGCTTTCCCGGCTTGGGTTTATCTGCTTTACACTTTCTTCTTTCATCTGTACCACTAAATTATTTTGTTCCCATGCGTTAGCGGATAACGTCGGCGATTTGTCTACGTGTAAGCCGCCTTTGTTCGCTCCGCGTGGCCGTTGTAATATCAGGTTGTCTTTCGCTACCGTCGTAAGGCAATTCGTCTTACCGGGTTGGGTACTGGGTATAAAGTGCGCGGGTTCGCCTCTGTACTCATGTCCTCTTTGGGCTACACAAATCAAATCCATGTCGCTATGATAGTTCTTAGTCGATAGGCAATTTGCTTTGTCCTGATTCGGTGAAACTCTGCCTTTGTAGTCCATCTTTACAAACTCTTTCATGTTCAACTAATACTAAGTCGTAAACACATCTGCCGCCAACTCTAAGAGCGTTCATTTTCTCCCCCCCCCGCGTGGCTTCATACCAAAGCCGTTACCGGCCTCTTTGTTCCTCTCGCTGTGGGCTAAGAGTTTCTGCACTACTTCGGGTTTCAGGTAGTAGCGTTGCGGTACGTCTGTTTCTAAGATGTCCTTTAGCAAAATACCCCTGTCCTTTGGTTGCGGTATCGCGCTGTTAGGCGGTACAAACATCGTACTTTGGAATGTACGTATATTAGTCCAATAGATGCGCTTTCTTACCTGTGCCGATACTAACGCGCTGTTAATGTGTACGCCTCTAACGCCTATCGCTTCGTCTATGACGCTTTCCCATTGCTTGCCCATTTCCACGTTTTCAAGCATGAAGAAAACGCCGGGGTTGGTTTGCCTGACTTGCTGTAGGATTCTGATATATTCCCAAAACAGGTAACTTTGGCCCTCAAACTCAAAGCCCTGTTTCTTTAACTCCAGGTATCTATCTAAAGTCAGTATCTTTTCGTTAGTCTTGGTACTCATACCGGCGCGTTTCCCGGCAAAGGAAAAACTTTGGCACGGGCTACCGCCTATCAGTAAGTCGATATGTCCTAACGCCGTAGCGTCAATATCTCGCACGTCGCCTAACTGCACCGTGTCGGGAAAGTTGGCCATCGTGTTAGCAATAGCAAACTTATCTACCTCGCTTGCGTAGTATTTTTCTATCGTAACGCCCAATTCGCGCAAAGCGATTTGTCCGCAACTCATACCGTCGAATAAACTTAATACTATCATAACTAATCGTAGTTTCTTGGGTACATCTTACTAATTTCTTCCATCTGTTCCGTAGGTGTCATAACAGCCCATGCCGGGCGTAGGTAGTAGTAGCCAACTGCACCGAATAGCATACCCTTAACTTTTAACTCGTTAGTATAGGATTCGCGGTAGGTCATTACGGCGTTACGTGTCCGTTCCAACGCTCGTAATAGTGTATTCCTGTCTATCTGAAAATTCATAAACCTAACTGCTTTGTAAATAAATTAAGTTGTTTCGGGTACTCTACCGTTAGCGGGTAGGTGTAGGGTCTCTTTCCCGGCTTAGTGGCCATCATACGGGCGCGGATAGCATCGGCGTTTTCCTTGCTACAGGCCCCGAATATGATTTCACGTTGGCCGGTTAGTCTGTTAATTGCCGTTACGCAATACTTTTTGTTCTCGTTCATAGTCAGGCCCTCCGTTACGCCAATCTATGCAACTTTGTTGGCACTCGCATACCTGACAACCTGATATTATGCACTCTCCTACGCCGGTTCTTGCCTTATCCGGCTCGTAAGATATACAAGTGCCGCAAAGTTCATTATCCATTGGCTGTTTTACTTTTGTTGGTTACTGAC
>CALFJG010000088.1 GCA_937877625.1 uncultured Prevotellaceae bacterium | reverse complement strand
CCAAGGCAAAGCAGAAGCAAGCTTCGCTTTGCTCTTCTGGCTTAACGCAAAAGTTGCCATACTTTCAATACAGAGAGGTTTTCATTACGTCGGAAACTTGAGACGTTAATTTATAGCACTCACCCGTGGTGTCTGTTTTCGCTGCTGTTCCTAAAGGTGGGTTCTATGAATTTCCACGGTTAAGCTTGACATAGATGGGGCTTTGACCTTTTGTCGTCTTTATGGCTCTTTTTGCTTCCGTCTGTAAGTTTCATCGGTTGTGTAGCCCGCTACACTCTTCAACTGACAGGCTGAAAGCAAGAATAGCTCAGAAATCTGACAAAGCGAATGAATAGAACGTACCTAAAATAAGTTTTTGAGGACTTCTGCGGCGGTGCGTTGTCGGTATTTCGAGGAGGGTGTGGTGTGGCCTTCCCATTTGTTGTCGGTGCCGAGAGCGGAGAGGGAGAATGTGGCGTTGATGTCTTTGCCTACCTCGCTGACGCTGAGGCTCATTTTCTTTGGATAGGATTTCCCCGCCACTTGTGTGAAGTCGCTATACCGCCATACAAATTTGCCCTTTTGTGCTGTGCTCTTTCCCTCCACCGATAGGCGGTTGATGAGATGGTTGTTGCTGCCGGCGAGGAAGTCGTAGTTGAGCTCTGGCGCATCAGTAATAGAGAGCAGCGTGTGGTCGCCCGCCGAGGAGAGGATAAACCGTTCGGGCGACACCTTTGCGGCCTCGCTTCCCGGCACGAAGAGCTCGTGCCAGAAGAGGGCTTGCAGCGAGTAGAAGTTAAGGCCGGCCTGCGCCAAGAAACTAACGTCGCTATAGGCGGCACGCACATATTGCTTATGCACGCGGTCGATAATAAGCACCTCGGACGGCGAGAACTCTATGCGTGCTACTTCTACGAAGAGCAGTGTGAGGGAGAGTTGTATGACATCGTTTTTCTTCATCTTCAGCGTGCCGGTCAGTGCTACGCTCTTTGACGCGATGTTTAGGTCTAACGATATCTTTGCCGTGAGCGTGCCGGTGGTGAGGTTGTTGGCCTCTACGCCACGCACAAAAGCCGTGCGTGCAGCGTTTGTGCCGCTTGAGGAGGTGTCGGTGGTGCTTGTCTCGGTGATGGTGCGCTTCGTGCCACAAGCGGTAAGGGCGAGCAAAGCCACAAAGAGGAGGAGCTTTTTCATAATGGTCGTTGTGGAGTTAAACTCAAACTGGTCATTAGGCTTTTAAGACAGCTTTGAGTTATAGCCTGCGTCGGCGTATTTTCTGTTGTATCATACTTTTAATATCGCTATCCGTGATGCGCCGTATGGCTTGTTGCCAGAAATTCACGGCATCGCCGGTGTGTCCGAGGTGATAGTATATATCACCGGTGTGGTCGAGCAAGCGTCCGTAGTCGGGGTTCGTTTCCCAGTCGGGCGTTTGTGCAGCATAGGTAATAGCCGTGTCGCTCATCTCGCGTGCCTCTTCATAACGTTCCACACACGCTAAGGCATAGGCATAGGTGGCGAGGTAGAAGGGGTCGGTGCCTGCCGCGTCTAAGGCTTGGCGGCTCAGTGTTAATGCCTTTTCGGCCTGCAGGCCGTTTTCGTTGAGTACTACGGCATAATTTGCCAAATAGTCGGGGTTGGCGGGGTCGTAAACCAGCGCGCTGTCGTAGGCGGCACAAGCATCTTCTACATCGCCCATTTCCAACAAGATCTCTGCACGACTCGAATAGAGCATAGCGATAACAGAGGGCGTTGTTCCGGCCGAGGCATATTCTGTGCCATCGTCAAGCACGTCAAGGGCTTCGTTGTATGCCCCTTGGTGGGCGAGTGTGATACCCTCAAGGAAGTAGTAGATAGCATTGCCGGGGCTATAGAGCCTGCCTTCCTGACAGCATTGTATGATGGCCTCGCTATCACCGCGTTCATTGTAGATCTGTAGTATCTTCATACGAATGCGGTCTTGCTGCGGCGAGAGCTCGAGTATCTTACTATATTGGTGCTCTAAGTGCGCATAGGCTTCTGCACCAAAAGAAAGATATTCGGCACAGATGTTTACCAACATCGGCTGGGGTTCTGCTACGAAAAGTATCGTGTTGAGCAGACGAGCCACCTCGGGGCTTTCTACGCCGTTGTCTAAGAAATAGCCCGAGAGGAGAATTTCTTTCTCGTAGTTGTCGGCACGCGGGTTTAAGAGATATACGGGTACTAAGGCGTTGAAATGTGCGGTGTCGCTATGCTGCAAGTAGTATTCAAGCATAGCATACTGTGCGGCATCGTTGTCGGGGTCAAGGGTGAGTACGTCGCGATAGGTGGCGAGTGCCATTTCTTCGTGTCCGCCCGAGAAATAAAGGTCGCCCATCCTTACTCTATAGCGTAGCTCCGAGGGGAAGGCGCGGCAGAGTTCTTCCATAGCCCTGTAGCCGTCGGCCTCGCGTCCGAGGTGTTGGTAGGCGGTGAACTTATAAAGGCTGTTTTCTAAGCTCGGGCCTTCTATACGTTCTAAATGTTCCAGGGCATAGAGGGCTCCTTCGTAGTCCTCGGCAAATTCGCAGAGATTTTCTAAACGGAGGTAGTTCTCGGCAGTGGGATATTCGTCGGCCACTTCGCGAGCCAGCGTTGTCGTCTCGGCATAGCGTTCTTGTTTGACGTAGTTTTCAATGAGTGCTATCTTGTAGAATTTATTGCTCGGCGCGAGTTTCACGCTGGCTTGGAGTAGTGAGTCGGCAAGGGGGAAGAGACGTGAGGTGTCCTGCCCCGCCACGTCTTGATAGAGCAGTGCTAACTCATAGGCCGCCTCGGCGGAGAGGGGGTTGATGCGTGTGGCTTCTTGGAACAGCTCGAAAGCCTCGTCAAAACGTTGCCCCACACGCGCCACCAGCCCGGCATGGTAGAGTTCGTTGAAACGCAGTCGCTCCTCATAGCCTAAGGTGTGCGGCTTCGCCTCGGGCTGCACGGTGGCAGAGGTGGGTGGCGGAGACGGCTTCACCACGGGCTTCAGCAAAGAACAGCCTGCCAGGAGAAGGAGCGACAATATGTACACGAGATGTTTCAACGCAAAAGAGTTTGTTGAGGCTTCGGCGTAGCGGTGGTTATTGTTTCCCGGTGTGTCCAAACCCGCCTTGTCCGCGGCTGGTTTCGTTGAGAGTGTCGGTGGGAAGCCATTCTATGGTCTCGTGGCGGGCGATGACCAGTTGGGCGATGCGCTCGCCATCATTTACGATAAACGGCTCGTTGGAGAGATTAACGAGTATTACGCCGATTTCTCCACGATAGTCGGCATCGATTGTTCCGGGGCTGTTGAGTACTCCGATACCACTGCGCAAGGCTAATCCGCTGCGTGGTCGTACCTGAGCCTCGTAGCCTTTGGGCAGTGCGAGGTAGATACCGGTGGGTATCAGTTGGCGTGCCAAGGGAGCCAGCGTCACGGGTTCTTCAAGGTTGGCGCGAAGATCCATACCCGCACTTGCTGCTGTGGCATAGGCTGGGAGGGGGTGGTGTGAGCGGTTGATAATAGGAATAATCATTCAGGTTTGTTGTTTATTGTTTTGACGGCTAAGGCATACATCTTTATTTGTCGGATCATAGCAAGTAAGCCATTGGAGCGGGTTGGCGAGAGTTGGTCGCGCAAGCCGATACGGTCTATAAAGTATAAGTCGGCATCTAAAATCTCTTGCGGTGTATGGTTGGACAGCACGCTGATAAGCAAGGCCACCATTCCGCGAACGATGAGTGCATCGCTCTCTCCGCGAAAGATAAGACGGTCGCCCTCCTCGTTGCAGACGAGCCACACGCGGCTCTGACAACCATCGATGAGGTTTTGCTCTGTCTTGTCGGCATCGGGCAGCGGGGGGAGTTCGCCGCCGAGGTCAATAAGCATTTGGTAGCGATCCATCCAGTCGTCGTAGGCACAGAAGTCTTCTATTATGGCATCTTGTTGTTCGTTGATAGTGGGCATAGTTAGGAACGTTTTCGGAGTTAGGACTATCTATAATCAGATAGCATTTGCAGTAGTGTTTGTCCTACGGCGTGCAGGGTGGCGGTGTCTATGTTCTCCGGGGTGTCTTGTGAGGTGTGCCAGGTAGGTCCGAAGCCTCCTTCGCTTCCGCCCGAGGGAATGATGTCGGCGGTGGGTATGCCGGCAGCGTTGAGGTTGAGGTGGTCGTCGGTTACCCCGCCGCCGTCTTGGTCGAGGAAAAAGTCTTTGCAGCCTGCTGTGCGTGCCGCGGCCCAGAGGCGTGCTACCACGGGTGCGGCGTGTTGCATAGAGAAGTATTCGCGTGCGAAGCGTGCGCCGCGCCCGCCTACCATGTCTAAGAGTACGCCAAACTGTGGCGCATAGCCATCGCGATGTGGATGTTGTGCCCAGTAGCGTGAGCCGACGCACCAGTCGCTGCCGTCGCTCGGGGCAGAGGTCTGGTCGTGCGGGGCACCATAGTCCTCGAGGTCGAAACACACAAAGTCAATGCCCACAACGGGGTTTAGCTCGCCTAACAGACGAGCCACCTCAAGCAACACGGCAACACCGCTCGCTCCGTCGTTGGCGGCCATAACCGGTTGGTTGTGTTTGTTCGCGTCTTTGTCTTGGTCGCACCATGGGCGGCTGTCGTAGTGTGTGCAGAGTACGACACGCTCTGTGGCCTCGGGCTTATAGGCGGCGATGAGGTTGCGACACTGAAATGTTTTGCCGTCCCACATTTTGAGCGGTGCTGTTTGCTCTTGTGTTTCAAGACCAAATAAGCGGAACTGTGCGAGGATGTAGTCGCCGCACTGCTTGTGGGCTTCACTGCCGGGTGTGCGTGCGCCCAGGTTGCATTGTGTTACGATGTGAAGCATTGCACTGTCGGCGTTGAACGACACGGCAGTGGCGGTGTCTGCGTCGAGCGGTACGGTTTCGGTCTTATTGTCGTTGCAGGAGGCGAATAGCAGGAAGAGTGCTGTTAAGCCGAGAAGTGTTTTGTTCATACGTTTTGAGAGAGTGTGTGGCCGGCGTTTTTTTTAGGTTTGTCTTCAATAGTCTATGCTCAACGGGTCGGCTGCTTGTTGTGCTTGTTGCATAACGCGGAGGAAGTTTTGTCCCCATATCTTTTTGAGGTCGTCGGTGGTAAGTCCTTCGCTGATAAGGCGTTTCGTGAGGTTTGGTAGTTCTGCAGCGTTGGCAAGCCCCGGTATGCCGCCATCGCCGTCGAAGTCCGTTCCTACGCCGACGTGGTCGATGCCTGCTACAGAAATCATGTGCAGGAGGTGTCGCACGGCGTGTTCTATAGTAGCTTCCTCGGGGTGTTCGGCGAGGAAGCCTGGATAGAGCGTCACCTGTGCCACGCCGCCCACGCCGGCGAGTGCGGCGAGTTGGTCATCGGTGAGGTTGCGGGGGTGGTTGCACAGGGCTCGGCTGCTGGCGTGGGAGCATACGGGTGGCACATCGCTAAGCCCTATGGCATCGTAGAACGTCTGTTCGCTGGCATGCGAAAGATCTACCATCATTCCCGTGCGGTTCATTTCGTAAATCACCTCACGTCCGAAGTCGCTCAGCCCGCCGTGTTCACTGTTGGAGCGTACAGCACTGTCGCAAAGGTTGTTGTCGCCGTTGTGGCATAGGGTGAGATACACCACTCCGCGCCGTCGGAAGCGTTCTACGTTGGCGATGTCGTCGCCCAGGGCATAGCCGTTTTCTATGGCCATCATTAGCGAGCGCAGACCGTCTTGCTTGTGTTGCAGGAGTTCGGCGGGTGTGTGTGCCAGTGCCACGCCGTCGGTCTCGGAGGCCATACGTGCTATGCCGTCCAAGAGGTTGTTGGCCATTGCTGTGGCGGCGTGGTGGCCTGCGGCGGTACGCTCGCCTTGTGGGATGTAGGCCGCCATAATGCCACAGTCAAGCCAGCCGTCGCACATCTTGTGGTGGTCGACGAGTACTTTTGCATCGCGTGTATGGAACTTGACACCTTGTTCGAAGAACATCGGTGTGTCTTCGTGTGAGTCGAGGATGATGACATCGGTGCGTTGATGGAATTGCCGGGCTTGACGATGTAGCTCGGCCTCGGCCACGAGGTGGCGGAAGAGGGGGAGCATCGTTGTGTCGCCCTCGGAGATAAAGCATTCGGGGTGCCACTGCACGCCCCAGATGGGTTTGTGCTCTGTGCTCTCCACGGCTTCAATGATGCCATCGTTGGCTCGCGCCGTAACACGTAGCCGCGGTCCTGGCTCGCCGACGGCTTGATGGTGGAAGGAGTTTACGGCAAAGCGTTCGCCGAGGAGTTTAGCAATGAGCGTATCGGGTTCTGTTTCTACATAGTGCGTGGCTTCGGCGCGTGGTGCCGTCTGGCTGTGTTTGAGCAGGGTGGCTTCGGGGTAGGCTGTGGCGAGGTCTTGCACGATGGTGCCTCCCATTGCTACGGTGAGGACTTGTATGCCTCGGCAGATGCCAAAGATAGGCAGCCCTTTGTCGATAGCCAACTGTGTGAGCAACAGCTCGCTACGGTCGCGCTCGGGGTTGATGCCGCCGAGGGCCGGTACGGGATCTTCGCCTACCCAGAGGGGGTTGATGTCGGCACCGCCCGAGAGCATCAGCGCGTCAATACGTGTGAGCAGGCTGAGCAACGTCTGTTCTTCGGCCACGGGAGGTATCAAGAGTGGCACGCCGCCAGCCTCGGTGATGCTTTGGTAATAGCCTTTGGCCAACTCAGCACCGGCGGGGCCGAAATTGGACGTGATGCCTATCACGGGGCGAGTGTCGGGCTCTAATGGCCGCGAGGCGATACGCTCATAATCGGCTTTAAGGTCAAAATGAGGCATGGTATCTCGTTTGTAGATTAGGATTTAAGGTCTTTGTCTTGTTTCCGCTGCAATTTTACGCTTTTGCTATCAAGGGTTGAATTTGTCTGCGTCGTGTGTGTGCTGCCTCTGTCGCAGGTGTGCGTTTATAGTTGCTGCATATCGTGTAGGCGCTTGTAATAGCCTCCGAGCGCGAGGAGTGTTTCGTGTGAGCCGCGTTCTACGATGCGTCCTTCGTGTAGTACGAGGATTTCATCGGCACCTCGGATGGTGGACAGACGGTGGGCGATGGCGATGGTGGTGCGTGTGCTCATCAAGCGGTTGAGGGCTTCTTGCACCAGTCGCTCGCTCTCGGTGTCGAGGGCACTGGTGGCTTCGTCAAGGATAAGGATGTCGGGGTTTTTGAGAACGGCACGTGCTATGCTGATGCGCTGTCGCTGTCCGCCGCTGAGCCGACAGCCGCGGTCGCCCACGGGGGTGTCGTAGCCTTGTTCGCTTTCCATAATGAAATCGTGGGCGTTGGCAATCTTTGCCGCCTCTACCACTTGTTCCATTGTGGCTTGCTCTACGCCGAACGTGATGTTGTTGTAAAAAGAGTCGTTGAAGAGAATAGCTTCTTGGTTGACATTGCCGATGAGTGCGCGCAGGCTACTGAGCGATAGTGTGCGGATGTCGTGGCCATCTACACGAATGGCACCTTCGCTCACGTCGTGGTAGCGCGGAAGGAGATCGACGAGTGTGCTCTTGCCGCTTCCGCTTTGGCCTACGATGGCAATGGTTTGGCCTTTTTTTACGCTGAGCGTCACGCCGTGGAGTACTTCTGCGCCTTTGCCGTAGCTGAAATGTACGTTGTCGAAGACTATCTCTTCGTGAAGGTTATCAATAGTGAGGGGGTTGGCGGGTTCTTTGATAGGGTTGGGTGCATAGAGTATTTTGTTCACGCGTTCTATGCTGGCCATTCCCTTCGGAATGTTGTACGTGGCTTTGGAGAAGTCTTTGAGCGGCTGTATGATGCTGTAGAGAATGACCATATAGAAGATAAACGTGGGTGCGTCGATGATGTCGGACTCGCTGAAGATAAGTGTTCCGCCGTACCACATCACCAGCACGATGAGTACCGTTCCGAGAAACTCCGATACGGGGTGTGCCGAGGCTTGGCGTAGGTTGACGCGTACGGACTTGCGGCGGAAGTCCTCGGTGACGGTTTCGAAGCGATTTACCATCTTGTGCTCGGCGGTGAAAGCCTTGATGATACGCATGCCGCCGAGTGTTTCTTCGAGTTGTGCCATTGTTTCGCTCCATTTGTTTTGTGCGGCGAGCGAGCGGCTCTTGAGTTTGCGGCCAATGGCACTCATCGCCCAGATGAGTAGCGGCATCACAAGTATGGCAAAGAGTGTAAGCTGCCAACTGGTGTAGATAAGCACGCTCATATAGGAGAGAATAAGTATCGGGTTTTTGATGAGCATCTCAAGCGAGCCTGTGATGCTGTTTTCTATCTCGCCCACGTCGCCGCTCATTCGTGCGATGATGTCGCCTTTGCGCTCGTCGCTAAAGAAGGAGAGGGGCAGAGAGACGATTTTGCGATACACTTGGTTGCGTATGTCGCGTACAATGCCCTGTCGCAGCGGTACCATCACGGCAGCCGAGGCAAAGTAGCTGCCTGTCTTGAGAAAGGTGGTGGCAATAAGGAAGAGGCCAATGAAGAGCAATGTCTGCGAGGCCCCATAGCGTGCCATAAGTTCTGTGGTATAGTAGTAGAGATTGTTGAGAAGGATGTCTTTAAGGCTCATATCGGCATCCCATGGAATGAAGGAGTAGTCGTTCTTGTCAATGCCGAAGAGGAGTTGGAGCATCGGTATGAGCGACAGAAAGGAGAAGACGTTGAGTATGGCCGATACGAGGTTGAGCATCAGAGACCCAGCGAGGTATGCCTTGTAGGGTGCTACGTATTGGCGCATTATGCGAAAGAAGTCTTTCATAGAGAGAAGATGGTCTTGATGGTCTTGCTGGTCTTGACGGCCTTGCTGGGCGCAGTGTACGTTGGAGTATTGATAGTGACGAAGCGTAGCCCGCGAAAGTGTTGTTCTTTTGGTAAATAGTTATTGTTTCCTTCCGTAGTCGGCGGGTATCTCGCCCCATTGTTCGGTGTTCCACTTGCAGATAGGCACAGTGATGGGGTTTGCCGCGAGCCATGCCTCGGCTCGTGCGATGATTTGGAAGAGGCGTTCGGTGCTGGCGTTGCGTGTGAGTGTGGTCTTGCACCGTTTCTGCCTCACCCAACTAAGTGCTATTCGGCTATCGGAATAGATGGTTTTGCTTAGGCCTTGTTTCTGAAGGAGTGCTACGGCGTGGACAATAGCGAGGAACTCGCCGATGTTGTTCGTGCCGAGTAGCGGGCCAAAATTAAACATTTCTGCGCCGGTGGCCAAGTCCACGCCACGATACTCCATTTTCCCGGGGTTTCCGCTGCACGCTGCATCCACGACCCAAGCGTTGGCCGTTACCTCGGGGGGGAGCGGCAAAACGGTGTCGTGGCGGTAGGAGGGCGGGTTTTCGGGGAAGGAGGTCGTGCGACGCTGCGACACCTTTGCGGCGGCTACCTGACGTACGGGAGCACCTTCCTTAAATGCGGCCTCGGCTTCTTCCTTTGTAGGGAAAGACTTGTAGGAAGCCCCGCGGAAACCCTTTGTTTGTGCTTCGCACGCTTCCCACGTGGTGTATATGCCTGGCTCGTTGCCTCGCCAAACGACGTAGAACTTTGGTTTCTTTTTGGAACTTGACATTTCTTAGGGAGGGAATGATTTTGTGGGCTGTTTTGGAGCTTTCCGCGCGCATACGTCCGCTTGTTTATGCTTTTCCCATATTTCTTTCGTAAAAGATGCCGTCTTGGTAGCCTTGTATGTGTTTGTCTGTGTCGCATCGTCGCAGACGCTTAGCAGCGAGGAGTGCGTAGGTTTCGTCTTGCTCGATGCCCACAAAGTGGCGGCCTAACTTCTTGGCTACTACGCTGGTGGTGCCGCTGCCGAGGAAGGGGTCGAATACGGTGTCACCCTCGTTGGACGAGGCGAGAATGAGGCGTGCTAAGAGTTTTTCGGGCTTCTGTGTGGGGTGTTTGGTGTTTTCGGGCATAGACCAGAAAGGTACGGTGATGTCGTCCCAAAGGTTTGAGGCATAGGTGAGGCGGGTGCGTTGGCCGGTGGGCTGTGTTTGCCAGCCTCGTGGCTCCGAGCCGTTGCGATAGGGAGCGCGTACGTGCCGTAGGATTTTCACCGCCGAGGCGTTGAACGTGTAGTTGTTGGCATCGCGCACGGCAAACCAAATGTCTTCCAAACAGTTCTTCCAGTTGCGCGCAGTGCCGCGTCCTTTTTCGCGTTGCCACGTGATGCGATTTAGAATAGTGAGGTGCTGGCTCAAGGTTTGTTGCAACACGGAGGTGCTTCGCCAGTCGCCACACAGATAGAGCGAGCCATGCGGGGAGAGCAAGCGAACAACCTGGGGTAGCCACTGTGCGACGTATTCGGCATAAAGGTTTAAGGCGCGTGCACGAAAAGGCATCGCGCCAAAGCGTTTGTTGAGGTTGTAAGGTGGATCGAGGATGATGAGGTCGGCAAAGCCTTCGGGCAGCAGCGGGAGTACGCGCTGCATATCGCCGTGGATGGTGCTATCTATGTAGCTGGCTGCGGACAGTTGATCGGGGCTTAACAAATCCGCACGCAAAACTTCTTCCTCTTCGGGAAGAATGGTTAGCGTGCGGTTGTTGGGAGCAGACATAAGACCCCAGCGTTCTTTTTTATGTTCAATACTCAACGCGTTACATTCTTTCGGGCATCTCTATTCCGAGTAATCCCATAGCGAGGCGCACAATTTTTGCTACTTGCTGCGAGAGTAAGAGTCGGAGTGCGCGTACGGCATCGTCCTCCTCGCGCAGGATAGAGAAGTCGTGGTAGAACTGATTGTATTCTTTCACCAATTCGTAGCAGTAGTTGGCGATGCCGCTTGGGCTGTAGTCGCGGGCGGCATCGCGCACTACATCGGCAAACTCGCTGAGGTGTTGAATAATCTCTGTTTCTTTGGCCCCAAGCGGGGTAGTGGCGGGGAGTGTCTGCGGCACGTTGATGCCTGCCTCTGTCGCCTTGCGCAGGATGCTTCGTATGCGTGCGTAGGTATATTGTATGAAGGAGCCTGTGTTACCGTTGAAGTCGATGCTCTCGGCGGGGTTGAAAAGCATATTCTTGCGGGCATCAACCTTGAGGAGGAAGTACTTTAGTGCGCCCATACCGACGATACGCGCTACCTCTCGTTTCTCGGTTTCGTCCATATCGTCAAACTTGCCGGCTTCATCGGCGGTTTTGCGTGCCTCGGCAATCATTGAGGCGATGAGGTCGTCGGCATCGACCACCGTTCCCTCACGGCTTTTCATCTTGCCGTTGGGCAGTTCCACCATACCATAACTGAAGTGTACCAGGCTCTTCCCCCACTTAAATCCGAGGCGGTCGAGCAACAGGGCGAGTACTTGAAAATGGTAGTTCTGCTCGTTGCCTACGACATATACCATTTTGTCGATGGGAAAGTCGTCGTAGCGCAGTTTGGCGGTGCCGATGTCTTGTGTCATATATACGCTTGTGCCATCGGCGCGCAAGAGGAGTTTCTCGTCAAGCCCGTCGGCGGTGAGGTCGGCCCACACCGAGCCATCGGCCTTACGGAAGAAGAGGTCTTTCTTTAAGCCTTCTTCCACGAGTGCTTTGCCTACAAGGTAGGTTTGGCTCTCGTAGTAGATTTTGTCGAACGCCACGCCGAGTGCTTTATAGGTCTCGTCGAACCCTGCATACACCCAGCCGTTCATTTTCTCCCAGAGCGCACGCACCTCGGCATCGCCCTGCTCCCATTTGCGAAGCATCTCGCGTGCCTCTTTCATCAGCGGGGCTTCTTGCTCGGCTTTCTTCAGTGCATCATCGGCGGTGAGGCCTTCGGCTTCGTATGTCGCCAACAGTTCGTTTACCTCGGCACGATAGTGCTTGTCGAACGCTACGTAATAGTCGCCTATGAGGTGGTCGCCTTTTTTGCCACTGCTCTCGGGTGTCTCGCCGTGGCCATATTTCAACCAGGCGAGCATCGACTTGCAGATGTGTATGCCGCGGTCGTTGACGATGTTGGTTTTTACTACTCGGTAGCCGCCGGCGGAGGCTATCTGTGCGATAGCCCATCCGAGGAGGTTGTTACGTACGTGTCCGAGGTGGAGTGGCTTGTTGGTGTTGGGAGAGGAGTACTCTACCATCAGTAGCGGGGAGTCGGCGGTGACGGGTACGAAGCCGTATTTCTCTTCTGCCGCTACGTCTTGAAGCAGAGATAGCCAAGCCTGTGGCGAGATTGTCAGATTGAGGAAGCCTTTCACCACGTTGTAGGAGGCGACAATCGTGGTGTTTTGCTTCACGTAGGCACCGATTTGTTCGGCGGTTTCTTCGGGCTTCTTGCGTGAGAGGCGGAGCAGGGGGAATACTACCAACGTGAGGTGGCCTTCAAACTCGCGCTTTGTCTTTTGTATCTGTATCTGAGAAAAAGCCGCCTCCGCGCCATACAGGTCTTGTATGCCACGGAGGACAGCCTCGGTGAGTGCTTTCTGAATGTTCATCAGGGAAGTGGGGAATGTCAGTTAAAGAAAACTTTCTTGCCTTGAGCGTTGATATAAATGCCACGGGTGGGTGTGGCAACGCGGCGGCCTTGGAGGTCGTACCACTCGTTGCTTCCGGCATCATTGAGCGTGACGCGTTCTATGGCTGTGACGTGGTCGGGGTCTATGCGAATGAACTTTGCGGCATCGGACAATAGCATATAAGCGGTGTTGGAGAGTACCGTGCCTGTGGTGGAGGTGCGTCGGTTGAAGCCTATGGGCGTGGTGCTGCGAAATACATATACATTGTCTCCCGCCACAACGCCAGCCGTCAAGTTGCCAAGTAGGAGGTTGCCTGTGACGTTGTCTTCCACGTCGTCGCACACCTGCACGAGGCAGGCACCACGTGTGCCTTTTAGTATAAACGGCACACGTGCGGGTACGGGCTGCGCTATCTCGGTGAGTACAGCGTAGGCGGTGTCGTTGGCAACGTCCTCCGTGCCAGTGATGGCATACGCGGTGAAACCTTCGGGCAGGGTTACAGCAAAGGAGAAGATCTTGGCTGCGTATCCGCCAGAAGGCACGGTGAATTGCACCTCCTCGGCGGGCTCGATGTACCACTTAGAAGCGTCGGCACCGGCTGTCCACGACACCAGCGTGCCTGCCGTGTTGAGGTGTGGCGCGTTGTAAGTGACATTTACGGGATTGATGCAGGTAATCTGCGTCTGCCCGGTGGCATTGGGCTTTACGGAGAAGAGTCCGCTTTCTTCGTACTCGGCCTGTGGCACAGCGGTGTTGGTGGCTTGCATCGTGCCGAGGTAGTTTTCTAAGTTGGCTGTCTTGATGCGCCAGTTGCTACCCTCGCGAACAAAGGTGAAGAGCTGTGTGAAGTTGGTCTTAGCCATCGCAGCTCCTGAATACTGTGAAGAGGAGGAGGAGGGTGTGAGATATAGTGTGGGATAGAGAACGTTGCGCAGCCTGTACCAGCGTCCTTCCTCAAGCGCGGCACCTGAGGTTTCTGAGAGCAAGCGATGTACGGCGGCAACGTTTTCGGGTGTGCCGTCCAATGTGGCAACAGTGGCTTCTAATGCCGCGATGTTTTCTGCGTTGAGTTGACCTACGGCGATACCCGGCGTGAGGCCGCTGGTCTTGTTTACCATTTCGGCTTTGAGCATTTGTGCAATGGCGGTGTTGTCGGTAGCTTCAGAAGCCGTGTAACTATAAGCACCGTCAGTGATGTCCTCAAGGGAGTAGTTCTTATATACTATGGTATAACTGGCACCGTATGTTTCTTCTTCGTAGAGGAATCCGAGGTTGCCGTCGTGTTGCAGTGCAAAGGTAGAGTATGCCGAGCCGATGGTGGAGGCTTGATGGCTGCCGTCCCAGTTGGCCGCAAACGTGGAGGGCGAGGCATAGTCGTCGGCGAAGGAGGCAAGTTCCTTATAATATATACCTACGTTGGCACGTCCGCTACCGAAGGGTACGGATTGCAGTGCGAGATACACCTGTGCGTTGTCGCTGTTGCGCTTTGCCGGTAGTACGATGATTTCGCCGTTGCAGGAGTTGCTTGCTGCTGTCACACCGTTGTTGCTCGCACCGCTGAACGCATAAGTACCCCAACTGCCTTCGGCTTTTTCTAAGTCGGTAAAGGAGAAGATGTTGTAGTAGCGGCCTCCCGTGCAACGCGAGCTAACGATGACGCTACCATCGGGTAACTCCTCTGCTTTTGGCTCGTCGGCTCCGCTGGGGATGGGCGGGTTGTTCTTGTCGCCGAGGATGTTCCACGTCTCGCCAAAGTCGTCGCTATACCACACGTAGTTACAGTTTGTGCTGTTTACATCCTTGGTGAGTGAGGAGCAGTAGAGGCGATAGTACTGGCCTACCTTGACATAGCGGCTCTGATGTATCTTTCCCGAGCCGATAAACATAGAGCGTATGGGGCCGCGAACGCAGTCTTCGTCAAAAGGAACGTAGAACATCTCGGTGATATATTCGGGCTCGCTCCACGTAGCACCGTTGTCGTTACTATACCAACGCGATACTTGGTTGGGTATGTCGCGTGTGGCGTTGGGAAAGGTTTGATAGCCGCACACACTTATCAGCAGAACGCGCGAGCTCTCTCTGTCGGCCACGATACAAGCATCGCCGTAGCCTGCCGTGAGCGAATAGTTGCGTCCTTGGCTGTTCATTATGCCATCGCCCTTGGCTATAATCTTTGTGGCATCCCAGGTGGCTCCGTTGTCGTGGGAGGTGCGGGCATAGAGGTCGATGCGTCCGTTGCCGATGTCGGCACCGCAGTAGCGATAGTCGCTTACTGCAATGACATCGCCGTTTTGTGCCACGGCAATGGCGGGGATACGATAGGGTATGCCGCCAGAGAATGTTTGGAACAATTCTACACTGGGCTCTATGGCTGCAAAACTGCGTTCAACCACAGCAATGATGTTTGATGCGATGATAGCATTAGAACCCGAGGGAGAGAGAACGAGTTGAGCGGTTTGCTCTTCCAAGCCATCCACATAGATGTTCTCCGCAACAGAGCCATAGGCCGTGCGGCTCGTGCCGTTGATGGTTACGGTCATATCTGTGGAGGAACTATTGTTGTAAAAGTCCAGCCCGATGGCAGAGATAAGGTATCCTGAACCTGTAGAGAAGGTGAATGTCTGGCTCTTGTTGGCCGACATACGCCATAATTTGTCGTTCTCAGAGTCGGGCAGGTCTATGTTGTTGGCCGAGTGGCTCAGTACGAGTACGGGGACAGACTGTCCGTACGTCCATGTGGAGTGGTAGGTCTTGGCACTGTTGGAAGCCGTGAAACTACCTGTTTCTAAGTTCACAGGGATGCGCTTCTTGGCAAATTTAATAGTTAGTGTAGAGCCGTGGTCTTGACCAACAGTCCAAAAGGCGAGTACACCGCTACGGTTGTTTACCTTATTGGCTGTTTGCCCTTTTTGGTACATATACACATCGTCGATGCCGCCCAGGTCGCTGCTGCTACTGAACTGCCATAGGCTTACATAGCCCGATGTGTTGGGGGCTTTAAGCACCACATAGCCATCACCGCCGTTGCGTGTGCCGTGTACGCCGGTCTCTCCGCTGAGCGTGGCAGGGGAGGAGAGGACTACGCTTGGGCCTGCGGCTTTGTTATAAATAGTGTAGCCGTCTGCGTCATTGCCCACAAAGCACCACAGGTTGGCATCGCTCACGTTCTTGATGGTACTGTTGAGGTAGATGCGGTCGGCTGTGCCTGGGTTGCTAATAGCCAGTTCTGTGTTGTCGATGGTAATGGTGTACCATGTGGTAGTGTCGCTAAAAGCACCGCTAACAAGCCTTGTCGTTACGAAAGGCACGGCTTCAGCAACCAGTGTGGCGAGGAATAACGTTGCCGCCACGAATACGCTGCGAAGCGATGTCGGTAGTAATCGTTTCATAATTTAGCGTGTTTGAGTTATTTCTTATTTATGTTTTCGTTGTTAAGATGTTTGTTCGGGCTTAGTTTTTTTCTTCAACAATAGGCCGTTGAACAATCTGTTTTTTCTGTTCAGGTGCGCACGGCGTTTGTCGGATAATAGCACCTGGCGGCACGTCGTGGGTGAGCCACACATTACCACCTATTACAGCACCATCGCCAATGGTGATGCGTCCGAGGATAGTGCTATTGCTATAGACTATCACATCGTTTCCTAAGATGGGGTGGCGCGGGAAGTGTTTGATAGGATTTCCGTTCTCGTCGAGTGGGAAGCTGCGTGCGCCGAGAGTTACGCCTTGGTAGAGTTTCACTCCTTCGCCGATGATGCACGTGGCTCCGATTACAACGCCGGTGCCGTGGTCTATGGTGAAGCGTGCTCCGATGGTGGCTGCGGGATGAATGTCTATGCCTGTCTCGCTGTGTGCCATTTCTGAGAGTATGCGCGGGATGAGCGGTACGTCGAGGAGTACCAGTTCGTGTGCTACGCGATAGACGGTAAGGGCTTTGATGACTGGATAGCAACTGATGATTTCGTCGTGGCTCTCTGCGGCAGGGTCGCCGTTGTAGGCGGCTTGTACATCACTGATAAGTAGTCGGCGCACCTCGGGCAGGCGTCCTATGAGGCGTGCTGCCATTTCTGCGGCGCGGGCGCGTAGCCCTGTGCCATAGAGGTCGTCGGTGACGGCACGGCGGAAGCACAGCCCCGCTTCTATCTGTTCAGACAACACGCTGAACAGCCGCTCGGCATCTACTCCGATGTGGTAGGACAAGGAAGTGTCCGCCGTGGTGGCCTCGCCATAAAAGCCGGGGAACAGCAGTGCACGGCAAAGGTCGATGACCTCACGCAGACGTGGGCCGCTGGGTAAAGGCTCTCCGGGGCGGCGTGGGCAGAAAAGACCTTGCAACGTGGTAGCATCGCCTAAGGAGCGCACGGCATCGGCTATTATGGTGGCGTTTTTGTTTAGCATCTTATCTTTTATGGGAGTTATCGGTTTTGATAACTTATTCTGCAATCAGTTTAAAGTCGGCTCCTGATGCGAATTCTTGGCCACGTTGTTCGCTGAGGGCGGTGAGGCGGATATAGCGTGCGCGAACGGGTGTCTGGAACATAGCGCGTTGTTGCTCACTGGTGTCGCGGAAAGTGCCGCGATACACCTCTTGCCAGTTCTTGCCGTCTTCGCTCACGCTGATGGTAAAGTCTTTGATACGTCCGTTGGGTCCGTCTTGGCGCGCGGTATAGGCCACTCCTTTCATCAGCACAAGCGTGCTGGCATCAAAATCTACCGTGTGGGGGTATTTGGCGAGTGTTACGCCGTACTGTGTGTGCCAGATAGTGCCGAGGTCGCTGTCTACTAAGTTCTCGGCTTCTCCGCCCCAAGGCTCATAACTGCTGGTGTTTATGACGCGTAAGGGTACTGTTTCGATACGTGCAAACGTTTGCGTCACGATGTAGTCGGCATCGTCGGCGTAGGAGATGGTGAGCGTGCCTCCTTGCTTCAGGTCGAAAGGTTCGGTGTAGGTCTGTGTCTCACCGTTGTTGATGCGATAATTTATGGTGCGCCCTGTGGCTTCGGACGACAGGCTGACAAGGCCTGCGGGGTTGCGGTTGATGCCGATGGGCATATTGCCGCAGGGCGTTACGCCGAGGCTATTGTCGATGCCGCCGGCGGAGACGGGGCGAATGATAAGGCCGAAATTATATTGTGTAGCAAAGGCACGGTCGTGGCCGAGCGGTGCCCCTTGTCCACAACTGTTTCCTCCCAGCCCGGTGACTTTGGCATCAAGATGCAGATGGGTTGCTGAAGGCGCGGGGAGTTGGTAGGGGTGTGGTGCCGTCATTAGTTCGAGTTCCGACCACGGCAGTGCGCTGGCCGACATCGTGCCGTTTGTGGCGATGAAGAGTAGCCCGTCGCCGTCTTTGTCGGTGACGGCGCACCAGCGTACGTCTTCACGATTGCCCATCGCCTGAGGCTTCGGGAACATAATGCCCATTTCGCTCACGGGGCGTGTGTAGCGTTCAACGAAAGAGCCGGTGCGGCGGTCGTTATAGTTGTTTTCGGGGCCACGACCGTAGTAGGTGAAGGTGTCGAAGGCTTGGGGCATCTGCATTCCGTAGCCTGCGCGCGGCAGAGCGAGAGAGGCTTGGTTGCCGCTGAAGGTGCTATGGAGTTCTATGCTGCCGTCGGGCCAGATGGTGTAGATGGTACGCTCGCTCATCTCAAAGTTTGACGGGCGGTCGGGGTGTTCCACAATGGTATAAGCATCCTGCGGGTTGCGGTCGCGGTTGCTATAACGGAACTGTGCGGCGTTTGGGGCTTTGTGGGTAATAGCAAATTCTACGATAGTGCGTCCGTCGGGTATCTGTGTCACGCGGGTGTCGCACACCGTGGGTTGCAGGTTGTGGAGGCCTGCCGCGCCCCAGGCTCCGAGTGCCCATATATCGTTGTCGGTGGGGGCGCGAAGCGGATCGAGGCGGAGTGTAGTACCTTCGCGGAGCATTTGTTTGCCACCATAGGTGAGACCGTTCACTGCGCCGTGGGATTTGTCAAAGCGTATGACGTAGTCGTTGCTTGAGATTACGAGGTTGTTGTCGTCTTCGCTCACGTTAATGCTTGTGCCTGCCTCGCCTGTCGTTGACGGCTTGGCTTGTGCCACTTGTGCGAGGGGTGTGCCGCCGGTAAAGAGGCCGCTAAGCGGCAGTTGCTCTTCCATCTGTACGTACCCGGCTTTTGCCCACGGTTTGTCTTGACGCAGGATGAATTGAATCTTTGCAAAGTATTCCCCCGTGCCCCACTCAGGACGAATGCCGTTGGTGAAGTCGAGGACGTAGATCTGGCGTTCGCGTGGGCCGAGGGTGAGCGGTGTGCGCAGCAAGGGCTGCGGCGTGCCTACCTGTGTGCCATCTTTCCAGAGCGACCAAACAACATCGTAGTCGTGTAGTGTCGTAAAATAGTTTTTGTTGAAGATTTCCACGAGGCCTTGTGCGCTGTCAACAAGTGTTACGCCAACGTTTTGATAAACTTTCTTTACTTCGTAGTATTGAGGTTTTGGTGAGAAGTCGGGGCGCAAGATGCCGTTCATACAGAACGTGCCATCGTTGGGCTTGTCGCCGAAATCGCCGCCGTATCCCCAGAATTTCGTACCCGTCTGTGGGTCATAGCAGTCAATGGCTTGGTCTACCCAGTCCCAAATGGCACCGCCCATATAAAAGTTTGTGCTTTCTATGGCGTTCCAATAGTCCACAAGGTTGCCCACGGCATTGCCCATAGAGTGTGCATACTCGCTGATGTGGAACGGATACTTCCTGCCAGCATCGGTGCCTCTCACAGCGCGTTGCACGGTTCCCACGCTGGGATACTGGTCGGAGCCGATATCTACGATGTCGTTGTTGCGCTCATACTGCACGGGGCGTCCTTGCCCATCTATCTGTTTGATAGCAGCGTATGCGGCTTTGAAGTTGTCGCCAGGGCCAGCCTCGTTGCCGAGACTCCATATTACGATAGATGGGTGGTTGTAGTGCTGCTGCACCATCTCAATGTTACGTGCCACATGGGCTGCGCGCCATTCGGCGGGATGGGAGAGGCTCTCGCGACCGTAGTAGTATTGGTGGCTCTCGATGTTGGCTTCGTCTTCAAGGTAGATGCCATATTTGTCGCAGAGATAGTACCAATAAGGGTCTGTGCTATAATGAGAGTTGCGTACGTGGTTGATGTTAGCACGCTTCATAGCGAAGACTTCTTGTTCCATCTGTGTCCGTGTGATAGCGTGGCCGCGTGAGAGGTTGTTCTCGTGTCGGTTCACACCTTTCATCTTGATGGGTTTGCCGTTGAGGTAGTAGTAACGCCCGGATAGTCCAAACTCATCGTCGG
The DNA here is from genome assembly GCA_937877625.1 of uncultured Prevotellaceae bacterium. Taxonomy (GTDB): domain Bacteria; phylum Bacteroidota; class Bacteroidia; order Bacteroidales; family Bacteroidaceae; genus Alloprevotella. The sequence continues at coordinate 16,975 of CALFJG010000088.1, read as the reverse complement.
CAGCCGCTGTCTGGCGTATCTCTACCACACGGAAACCTACTATCGTGGAGAATGTCTCTACGGTGTTTCCGCGTGCATCTTTGAGTTCGCCCACCAGGGTGTAGCGCCAAGGTGCTTCGGCACTCCATTTTTTTACCAGTGCGCCTACTTCTATGGTTAGTGGTACTTCTGTTGTGGTGTTTGTTGCCTTAGATAGTGCGGGTATGGCAACGTTACCTGTTACGCCAGGTACTTGTGTGGTGTTGTCGCCGTAGAGCTCGTTTTCGTAGAGCGTGTAGGACAGCGTATAGCCTTTCACCGCTTTTCCAGAGAGGTTGCGAACGAGGGCGGTAACGTCAAGGCTGGCGTTCACCAGCGAGGCATCGAAGCGGGGATTGGTATGCAAATCGGCCACTTGTACTTTCGGCTTGGCTTCGAGTGCTACAGTGCGATAAATTCCAGGCAGCCGGAACATATCCTGGCTCTCTAAGAATGAGCCGTCGCAGTGGCGATAAACTTCCACGGCGAGCAGGTTCTCGCCTTTTGCTTTAAGGTAGGGCGTGATGTCAAACGAAGCGGTATTGCGCGAGTTCTTGGAAAAACCTACGTACTTGCCGTTTATCCAAAGATAGAAGAAAGCGTCCACGCCATCGAAGTGGATATATACTTCTCTTCCAGCCCAGTCGTCGGGCAGTGTAAAGGTGCGGCGATAGGAGCCTACCTCGTTGCGGTCACGATAGGTGAGCCATTCTTGAGGTGGGGTGCGCATCACACCGCCTCGCCAGTCGCCTTCAACTACTTTGTGTTGGAATATTACACGTTGGTTGCTGTAAATAGGTTTTCCATAGCGGAACGTACCATCGGGGCGCAGACCGGCTACGTTCCACGACATCGGCACTTCTATCTCGTCCCACGCTGCTGTGCTGAACGACGGCAGGAAAAAGTCGGCAGGACGCTCGCTGGGGTTGCTCGCCCAGTGGAACTGCCATTTTCCACAAAGGCTCATCCAGTATTTGCTTTCGTTGGGCAATACTTTGCGTGCGGCTTTTACGTCTTGGAAATTGAAGAACCAAGCGTGGGGGGTGAGTTTGTTATAACCAAGAGAATCGGGGCTTTGCCACTCCCAACCTGTTGGAGCTTTGTCGTTGCCGTAGCGAAATCCGTCAGGTTGTAACCATTGTGCTGTTGCAGAAAGCGCAGAGATGCCAAGCAAAAGGAATAGGAAGATTTTTTTCATAACCGATGTTAGCGTTTCATTAGAATAATGCCGCAAAGCGGCCATCGCCTGCCTAATGGCGCGTACACAAAGAATAGGCGTGTCGTAGGCCATTAGTTAATAAATTAGGCTACAAAAATACACATTTTCTATGATCATCGTGCAAATAGCCTTGATTTCTTCGTTCTTTTGCTGTTAGAGGGGCTGGCAGCGGACTCTTGTGAGTAGAGACTTGTTTATAGCCTGTATTTTCCGAAAAAAATGTCCGACATTGTTTAAGCGAGAGACGACATTGTTGTTTATGTCTTTGTGATAGCGATGAAAAAGGCTTGCGCACCCCCTTATCCCTGTAACAGTAGTATCGCTTCATCGCGCACGTTTTGTGGCAACGCGATGCCTCGTTGCGAGAGGGAGTGAAGCCAATCGGAAATCTCTTCGGTGTTTAGGGTGTGCAGCACATCGGCAAACTCCTCGGTTTGTGCGTGGGTATAATCGTTTTCGGCAACGCCTTTGTATTGATCAAGCTCTTCGTCGTCGAAATATAGCGGTGCGGGACGTGCGGCGTGGCGCAATATACGTTCGGCATAGCATCCTATGCCGTCGGCGGCGCATGTCTGGCAGGCTTCGGTGGTGTTTTCTTGATGCTTTTCAACAGGTGTCTCGTTGTGTTCTCGGGCATCGGCCTCTACGCGTCCGCCGCGTCGGTGTTCTAAAAAGGCGGTGATGAACCCTAAAGCCACGAGCAGAAGGAGTAGTACCCACATAAAGGTGTTTGAATTGCATACCTTGCACGGCGTATGAGTGCCAAGCGTGCCACGAATGCTATAAGGAAAGAAAAGGTTTCAAATGTTCCCAGAAGAGTGGATAGGACTTGCTGACCACTTCGGGGTTGTTGATGATGAGGCCAGGGTGTTTCATCGCGCACGGTGCAAAAGCCATCGCCATTCTGTGGTCGTTATAGGTGTCAATGGCAATGCTGTCTTTTGTCTGAACAGGTCTTGTGCCAGGGGCATCCCAGAGTAGTTCTCCTGCTAAGCGTGCTTGCATCTTGATTCCAAACTTAGCGAGTTCGCACTCTAACGCATTGATGCGGTCGGTTTCTTTGATGCGTAGGCTTTGTAGGCCTGTGAAATGGAAGGGTACGCCGAGCATAGCGCAAGTTACAACCAGCGTTTGTGCCAGGTCGGGTTGTTCGGCGAGGTCAAGGCGGCAAAAATAGTCGGGCTGTGCGGGTTGTTTGGTGAGCCACACGCTTTCGTTGGAAAAAGTGGTTTTTACGCCGAGCGGCTCAAAAAAATCGGCCACACGGCTATCGCCTTGTATGCTATCTGTGCGCAGCCCGGACAGTTGAATGGCGGCATCTTTATCGGGAGAGAGTGCCACGAGCTCGTACCAATAGGAGGCTGCACTCCAATCCGTTTCCACGTAGAGAGGAGTTGTGCGGCGGTAGCCGCCGGGTTGTACAAAAATAGTGTTTTCGCCTATCCACATTCCTTTGGCACCGAACGCACTCATCACACTGAGCGTGAGGTCGATATACGGGCGCGAGATGATGTCGCCGCGCAGACGTATTTGTAGGCCGTGGGGTAGTACGGGGCCGAGCATCAACAGGGCGGAGATGTATTGGGAGCTGACTTCTGCTGAGATTTCCACGGTGGTGCCAGTAAGGACTCTGCCCGTAATTTTTAGAGGAGGGAAGCCTGCTTGGTTGACATACTGAATGTCTGCACCGAGTGAGTTCAGTGCATCTACCAAGGGGCCAATGGGGCGTTGGTGCATTCGCTCCGTGCCGCTCAATATATATTGTCGGCCTTGGCGTGTGGCAAGCAAGGCGGTGGCGAAACGCATCGCGGTGCCGGCAGCTCCGATGTTGATATGTTGCTCCGACGAGGAAGCAGTGGCGGCGCGGGCGTGAGGAGCAGATGGGGTGGAGGATGTAGTATCTTCTGTTGTAGCAAAGAGGTCGGCCATGCTATTGGCTGTGCGTTCGCTACCTTTGCAACTGGGCACGGGACGTGTCGCCTCATCGGGCAGCAACGTGTTGTTCTCCGCTGCACGAAGCATTGCCGCTGTGTCGTCGCATTGTGCGAGATTTTTGAGTGGGCAAGGTGTGTCGGATAAGGCGTTGATAAAGAGTACCCGGGCAGAAATGCTCTTAGAAGCGGGGAGTACTACGCTGCCGCGCAAAGTATTCTTGAAATGTAGGGGAGACATGTTGTTTTCGTAGTGATAAGCCAAAACGGGATTTATGGCACATCCTGCTATTCATTGGCTTTGTCGTACCATTTGTTGGCGGTGAGAATATCTTTGAGTACGCCTTGTCCGTTTTCGTAGCACACACCGAGCTGATACATTGCTGCGGCATCGCCGGCTTCTGCAGCGCGTGTGTACCAATGAACGGCCTGTTGATAGTCGAGAGCCACGGCTTTGCCTTTATAGTAACAGTCGCCGAGGTTGCGCCAGGCCAGTACGGAGCCTTCGCCAGCGGCTTTGCGCAGGAGGGCGATGCCTTTGTTTGTATCGGTGGAGACCCCTTGGCCATAGATGTAGCAGTAGCCCACGTTGTTGAGTGCGTCCACATAGCCTGCGTCGGCGGCTTGCTGGTAGGCTTTGAAGGCTTGCTCGGGCTGCCCTATTTCGTCATACACACAGCCGAGGTTGAAGCGTGCCTTCACATTGCCACCCTCAGCGGATTTTTCGTACCACGTGGCGGCGGTGGTGAGGTTCTTCTTCACGCCCTCGCCGTGTTCATAGCAGTAGCCCAGACTGTACTGTGCATCGGTGCTTCCGTTGTCGGCGGCGCGGTGATACATTTCTACGGCTTTTTGGTACTCGCCCATATTATAGCGCCAGTCGCCAACAAAGTTTTGCGCCCATACGTCGCCTTGTAGGGCGGCTTTCTGATACCAAAAGACGGCTTTTGCGGAGTCGTGGGCAAGAGAGTCGCTATAGATGTGTCCTAATTCGCGCGCTGCCGACACGTCGCTTTTTTTCTCGGCCTGCTCCAGAAGCGCAATGGCGCGTGCTGTGTTGCGTACAACGCCTTTTCCCTCGCGATAGCAACGGGCGAGGGCTATGATGGCGCGTGTGTCGCCTTTGTCGGCGGCACGCTGTAGCCACTGTGCGGCTTGTGCAAAGTCCTGAGGTGTACCCGTTCCCTCAAAAAGGCGTAAGCCCACCTCTCGTTGTGCCACAGCATTACCTCGACGAGCCGCCTCGTAATACCATTGATAGGCTTCCACGTTGTCGGCTTTGATGCCGCGTCCTGTGTCGTAGGCACTGGCGAGAAGGAATTGTGCGTTGCCGCTACCGCGTTCTGCCGCACGCCGTGCCCAGCGCAGTGCAAGCGTGTCGTTCTTTGCTGTGCGTGTGCCGTTCCAATAGGCGGCGGCAAGCTCACTTTGTGCCTTGAGATTGCCTGCCACGGCACGTTGTGTCAAGGAGTCTATATAGGCCACATCGCCGCTGGGCTGCATCGCTTGGTAGTAGTTCCATCCATACCAGCCACCCACGCCGAGGCCGCAAAGAATAATAAACCAAAGCAAGAAGGTAAAAAACTTGCGCCACCCGCTACGTTTCTTTTTTGTTCGTCCGTTCTTTGCGGGTGCTTCGTGAAGGGTTGTTTGAGTGTCTTCCATAATACTGTAATTCCTTTTGTCGCGTGCAAAGATAGCATCTTTTAACAACAATCTTTCCTTATTTATCTACAAATGACGGAAAATTTCGGCAAAGCACTTTTAAGGTGGGTTCTATTAATTCGCTTTGTCAGATTTCTGAGCTATTTTTTCTTTCAGTCTGTCTGTTGAAGAGAGTGTGTAGCGGGCTACACGACCGATGAAACTTACAGACGGAAGCAAAAAGAGCCATAAAGATGACAAAAGGTTAAAGCTCCATCTATGTCAAACTTAACCGTGGAAATAAATAGAACCTACCTTAAGTCTTTTGAACAGATTGGTGTTTTTATGCCTAATAAAGGTGTATCTTAGGGTTTTGTGCTTCCTCTTGCCTGTTTTCTTGTTAAAAGTTAAAAAATCTTTCGTTCACTTTGGCGGTTTTGTTAAAATGCCTTATTTTCGCGCCCTATAAAGCGATAAGAAGTAAGATTATTTTTTAATCCGTTACAAGTATGAACTTTACTTTGTTTGTGGCGGCAGTACTGACGGGCGTAGGCTTTGTGGCTATCGTCACGTTGTTGGCGCGTCTGCTGGCTCCGCGCAGTTTTAATGCGCAGAAGGAAGAGCCGTATGAGTGTGGCATACCCACACGCGGCGGCTCGTGGATGCAGTTTCGCGTGGGCTATTACCTGTTTGCTATTCTATTCCTTATGTTCGACGTGGAGACAATGTTTCTGTTTCCTTGGGCTGTCGTGATGAGGACGATGGGTCCGGGCGGCCTCACTGCCGTGTTGTTTTTCTTGTTCATCTTAGTTCTGGGCTTAGCCTATGCCTGGAGGAAAGGAGCGTTGAAATGGCGTTGAAACGACCTGCTATTAAGAACATTCCCTACGAGGAGTTCAAGGACAACGAGACGTTTGAGAAACTCGTTGAAGAACTAAACCAAAACGGTGTGAACATCGCCGTGCGTAGCCTTGATTGGCTTTTCGACTGGGGGCGTTCCCATTCGTTGTGGCCGCTGACATTTGCCACGAGTTGTTGCGGTATAGAGTTTATGGCCGTGTGTGCCGCACGTCACGACATCGCTCGTTTTGGCTTTGAGGTGACGCGCAACTCTCCACGTCACGCCGATGTCATTCTCGTTAGTGGCACGATAGTGAAGAAGATGGCTCCCGTCTTGAAACGCCTATACGACCAAATGGCCGACCCGAAATATGTTATCGCCATCGGTGCGTGTAGCGTGAGCGGTGGGCCGTTCCGTAAGAGTTATCACGTGGTGCAAGGCGTTGACGAGATAATTCCGGTAGATGTCTATGTACCCGGCTGCCCGCCACGTCCGGAATCATTCCTTTATGGTATGATGCAGTTGCAGCGTAAGGTTAAAGTGGAGCAGTTCTTCGGCACAACCAACCGCAAGGAGCGTGACCCCTTTAAGAAACAGTACAAAGCGCGCAGCGAAAAAATCCTTGCTTCGCAGGAAGAAGCATAACATTCTTTTGTTTGATGCTTTAGGCAAAGTTTCTCTCTCTATAAAAACATACAAACCATTCTTTTATGGACTTATCCTATACAAACATCGCCCCTCCGCGCTTGCGCGAGGAAATGTTGCGCCTACGCCAGGAGGAGCAGATGGATTTTCTTGTACATCTCACAGGCTTAGACCTCGGCGAGGAAGGCTTCGGCGTGGTTTATCAGTTGGAAAGCACGCAAACGGGTAAGCAAACCAATCTGCGTTGCATCACGCCCGAGCGCGAAAATCCTACCTTACCCACTGTGAGCGACATTTGGGAGATTGCAAATATCTATGAACGCGAGGCATACGATTTTCTCGGTATCATCTTCACGGGTCATCCCGATATGCGCCGTATTTATCTGCGTGAGGACTGGGTGGGCTATCCCCTGCGAAAAGACGACAAGCCCGAGGAGCAAAATCCCTTGCGGATGGACAACGAACCGCTGAGCGATACCACCGTGCAGTACGACCTTGCCGAAGACGGCACGCTAATAAAGCGCGAGAATGTGGTGTTTGAACCCGATGACTATGTTGTAAACATCGGTCCGCAACACCCCTCCACCCACGGTGTACTCCACTTTCGTGTGGCGATTGAAGGCGAGACCATTCGTCGTGTAGATCCCGTGCTGGGCTACATACATCGTGGCATAGAAAAGATGAACGAGAGTATGACCTATCCACAGATGCTCGCCCTAACGGACCGTATGGACTACCTCGGTGCTATGCAAAACCGTCACGCCCTATGTAAAGTCATAGAAGAGGCTATGGGCGTAGAGGTGAGCGACCGCGTCAAGGTGATACGTACCATTATGGACGAACTTCAGCGTATAGACTCCCATATCCTTTTCTTCTCGTGTTTAGCCCAAGACCTTGGTGCTACCACTGCATTTATATATGGCTTCCGCGACCGCGAAATAATCCTTGATATCTTAGAAGAAACCTGCGGTGGACGTCTTATTCTGAACTATAATACTATTGGCGGTGTGATGCACGACCTGCACCCCAACTTTGTGACACGCGTCAAAGAGTTTATCCCCGTAATGCGCAAGAGCTTGAAAGAATACCACGACCTATTTACAGGCAATGTCATCGCACGTAATCGTATGGAGGGTGTGGGTATTCTTACTAAGGAGCAAGTTATCACGTTGGGCTGTACCGGTGGTACGGGACGTGCTTCAGGTTGGCACAACGATTTGCGCAAGCTACGCCCTTATGATGCCTACGACCGCGTAGAGTTCAATGAAATCACTTTTGAAACAGGCGATAGCTTTAGTCGCTATATGGTGCGTATGGAAGAGATAGAACAAAGTCTGCGTATCATTGAACAACTCATAGATCAAATACCCGAGGGCCCGTTTCAAGAAAAGATGAAACCCATCATTAAAGTTCCCGAGGGCGTTTACTACAGTGCCGTAGAGGGTAGCCGTGGGCAGTTTGGTGTCTATTTGGAGAGCCGTGGCGACAAGAGTCCGTATCGTGTACACTACCGAAGCACGGGCTTGCCGCTTGTCTATGCTATGAATACGGTGTGCAAAGGTAACCTCATTGCAGACCTCGTGACAATCGGCGGCACGCTTGACTACATCGTACCTGACATTGATCGATAAGAAACAACTTTTAATTACAATTAAAAATGAAGAGTGGGAAACGAATGTTTAGTTTAACTCGCTGAGAGTTCTTGCTTGTAAATCGTGTACAATGCGATTGCCGCAATAATGTTCTACAAGCGTTGCCACACTTTCCACTTTTTACTTTTACTCTTATTTTTATATGTTCAACTTCAGTATAGTAACCGACTGGCTGCACACGTTGCTATTGAGTTTCTTGCCCGAGTGGGCGACGGTGCTGACAGAGAGTGTATTGGTGGCTGTGGTCATCATATCTCTCGCTGCCATCTTCGCTATGGTACTCATCTATATGGAGCGCAAGGTGTGTGCTTTCTTCCAGTGTCGTCTCGGTCCTAACCGCGTTGGTAAGTGGGGTCTTTTGCAACTCTTTGCCGATGTGTTTAAGATGTTGCAGAAGGAAATCATCAAGATGCGCCAGACCGACCGTTTCCTCCACGACTTGGCTCCGTTCTTTGTGATAACAGCCTCAATGATAACCATCGCTTGTTTGCCTTGGAATCGTGGTGCGCAGATTCTGGACTTTAATATCGGCGTATTCTTCTTCCTCGCCGTAAGTAGCGTCAGCGTGGTAGGTATCCTGCTCGCGGGCTGGGGCAGCAACTCCAAATATCCCTTGATAGGTGCTATGCGTAGCGGTGCTCAGATTATCAGTTACGAAATTTCTATCGGGCTGACGATGCTCACCGTGATTTGTCTCACGGGTACGATGCAGATAAGCGAAATCGTGGAGCAGCAGTATGTTGAGGGGTGGAATATCTTTCGCGGTCATTTGCCAATGCTCGTGGCATTCCTTATATATATGATAGCCGGCAATGCCGAGTGCAACCGTGGCCCATTCGATCTCCCCGAGAGCGAGAGCGAACTCACGGCGGGCTACCACACGGAGTATAGCGGTATGCACTTTGGCTATTTCTATCTGGCTGAATATATGAACCTTTTTATCAGCGCAGGTCTGGCTACCACTGTGTTCCTCGGTGGGTGGGCACCGCTTCATATAGTCGGGCTTGACGGCTTCAACCAAGTGATGGATTATATACCCGGAGCCGTCTGGTTTGTGGGAAAAGCACTTTTTGTGGTGTTCCTCTTCATGTGGGAGCGTTGGACCTTGCCGCGCCTGCGTATTGACCATATCCTTACGTTGGAGTGGAAGTATCTGATGCCTATCAGTATGCTAAACCTCGTAGTGATGGCTCTCGTAGTGGCTTTTGGCCTTCATTTTTAACCCTTCAGACGCTTAACGTACACGATGTATTACAAAGATAAATCTTACATAGCTGGTCTGGCCGACGGTATTAAGTCGGTGGCCATAGGTCTGAAGACCACAATGCGCGAATTATTTGTAAAGAAGATTACGCAGCAATATCCCGAGAACCGCAAAGAACTTGTGATGTTTGACCGTTTCCGCGGTTGCCTCACTATGCCTCATAACGAAAAGAATGAGCATAAGTGTGTGGGTTGTGGCCTCTGTCAGAACGCTTGCCCCAACGATAGTATTACCGTGACGAGTGAGATGGTGGAGGAAGACGGCAAGAAGAAGAAGGTGCTTGTGCGCCACGAGTACAACCTCGGCTCTTGTATGTTCTGCAATCTTTGCGTACTGGCTTGTCCGCACAATGCTATTACTTTCGACCAGAGTTTTGAGAACGCGGTGTTTGACCGTAGCAAACTCATTTTGCAACTCAACAACCCAGGTTCTAAGGTGGCCGAGAAGCCTAAACCGCAACTCACTCCGGAAATGCAAGCTAAGATAGCTGCCGCAAAAGCCGCAAAAGCCGCAAAAGCCGCAAAAGAGACAGGTACGGAGGGGGCAGAGAAATCCGATGACACTCCTGCCACTAAGCCTGCCCGCCAGTATTCTCCCGAAATGTTGGCAAAGATAGAGGCCGCCAAGGCACGCAAAGCCGCTAAGGAAGCCGCTGCAAAAGCTGCCACGGAGCAACCCGCCACGGAGCAACCCAAAGATGTAAAACCCGAAGAAACTAAGTAACACGCCCTATGGACTCATATAATATAATGTTTGTAGTACTGGCAGGCATCATCGTAGCCTCCTCGGTACTCACCGTGGTGACGCGTAGCATAATGCGTGCGGCCACCTATCTGTTTTTCGCCCTGCTCGGTACAGCGGGTATGTACTTCCTCCTGGGCTATACGTTTCTCGGCGCGGTGCAAACGATGGTTTATGCCGGCGGCATTATAGTACTCTATGTGTTTGCTATTCTGCTTACCCGTGGTACGAAAGACCGTATCAGCGAGAATACACGTTCCAAGATTGCCTTGAGTGCCGTACTCTCTTTGGTCGGCTTCGGCTTGGTGGGCTTTATTCTTTTCACAGCCAACCTACGCCACGAAGTACTCACAGCTCCCGATGAGAACGTGATGACTATGACACGCCTCGGAGAACATTTGCTTTCTACCGACAACGGCGGTTACCTCTTGCCTTTTGAGGCCGTCAGCCTTTTGCTTTTGGCCTGCATCGTGGCAGGAGTAATGATTGCGCGAAAGAGATAATGGTTTATAAAGTGTATGATGTGGTTCGTGTGGTACGTCGCTAACCAACTAAAACACTAACCAATTAAACAACTATGATACAGACAGAATATTTCCTAATTGTTTCGGCAGTAATGATGTTTGCTGGCGTGTTTGGTTTCTTCACGCGCCGTAGCACGTTGGCCATCCTTCTTTCCATAGAGTTGATGCTCAACGCCACCGATCTCAATTTTGCCGTTGTTAACCGTATGCTTTATCCTGTAGGCCACGAGGGTTATTTCTTCACACTTTTCTCTATTGCTATCTCGGCAGCAGAGAGTGCGGTGGCTATTGCGATTATGATAAACATCTATCGGCAACTTAAAGATACCTCCGCCGACAAACTCTCAAAACTTAAGTGGTAAACAAAAGAGAATAGAAAGAGTTAGAGGTTTGGTGGGGTTAACGCCTAACGGGTCGGCAAAATCCTTGCTTCCGATAACGTCCAATTCTCAAGCCATCAACCTTTTCATCTTTTTATCCTTTTCAACCTTATATATATTATATGGACTACCAATATACGCTTCTTATTCTCTGCCTGCCCATAGTGTCGTTTTTGATACTGGGGTTGTTAGGCAAGTGGCTTAGCCATCGCGCAGCGGGGCTTATTGGCACGTTGAGCATCGGCACGGTGGCCGTGCTGTCGTATTACACCGCCGCGACATATTTCACGGCTCGCGGAGCAGACGGCAGTTTTGCCACACTTGTGCCGTTCAATGTGGAGTGGCTGCCGTTCTATGTGGGCGACCTCCACTTCGATATGGGCATTATGCTCGATCCTATTAGCGTAATGATGCTCATCGTTATCAGCACCGTGTCGCTTATGGTGCATATCTATAGCTTCGGCTATATGCACGGCGAACGAGGCTTCCAGCGCTATTATGCTTTTTTGAGCCTCTTCACTATGTCGATGCTTGGCCTCGTTGTGGCTACCAATATCTTCCAGATGTATATGTTTTGGGAGTTGGTGGGAGTGTGTTCTTATCTGCTTATCGGTTTCTACTTCACGGAGAAACCTGCCATCGCTGCGTCGAAAAAGGCATTCATAGTCACTCGTTTTGCCGACCTCGGCTTCTTGGTGGGCATCCTTGTCTTCGGTTACTACACGGGTTCGTTTAGTTTCGATTTCGCGCAGACGTTTCAATATGCCGAGGGCGCACTCCACGGTGTAGCCCCCGATACGGCTAAAGCCATTGCCGCAGGCGGCTTCATCCTGCCCACGGCTTTGTTCTTGATGTTTATTGGCGGTGCCGGTAAGAGCGCGATGTTCCCCTTACATATTTGGTTGCCCGATGCAATGGAAGGCCCGACACCCGTGAGTGCCTTGATACATGCCGCCACAATGGTGGTAGCAGGTGTGTTTCAGGTGGCACGTATGTTCCCCTTGTGGATACAATATGCGCCAGAAACGCTCCACTACGTTGCTTGGATAGGAGCTTTCACCGCTTTCTATGCTGCAGCCGTGGCTTGTGCCCAGAGTGATATCAAGCGCGTATTAGCTTTTTCTACGATTTCGCAGATTGCCTTTATGATGGTGGCACTCGGGGTATGTATGCCCGGACACGATGGGGCTGTGATTGACAATCATGGTAGTCTTGGCTATATGGCATCAATGTACCATCTTTTCACTCACGCGATGTTCAAAGCCACGCTCTTCCTCTGTGCCGGTTGCATTATTCACGCCGTACACAGCAACGAGATGTCGGCAATGGGAGGTATGCGCAAGTATATGCCAGTGACCCACATTACGTTCCTTATCGCCACACTCGCTATCAGTGGTATCCCGCCGTTCAGCGGCTTCTTCTCAAAGGACGAAATCCTCAGTGCCAGTTTTGCGTATAGCCCCGTGATGGGTTGGGTGATGACGGGCATAGCTGCTATGACGGCGTTCTATATGTTCCGCCTCTATTTTGGTATATTCTGGGGAACGGAAAACAAAGCCCTCCACGAAGAACTACGTGCCCACGGTCATTTTGGCGAGGCACCGCTGGTGATGACCGTGCCGCTTGTGTTGCTCACGCTCTTCACCGTGTTTATGGGTTGGACATTGCCAGGTACCTTTGGCAGTTATGTCAGTGCCAGCGGTCTGCCCTACGAAATACATCTTGATGCACAGATAGCCATAACGAGTGTAGTCATAGCCTGTGCGAGTATCGCTTTGGCCACTTGGATTTACGCTCGCAGCAGCCAGCCTGTGGCAGAGCGAATGAAAGCCGCTTTGCCACGCTTACACGAGTGGGCCTATCGTCGATTCTACCTCGATGAGGTATATCAATTTGTTACTCATCGCATCATCTTTGCCTTTATTTCCAAGCCCATTGCTTGGTTCGACCGCCACATTGTGGATGGCGTACTCAATGGCTTGGCCAGCGGCACCAACTACATCGGCGAGTCCGTACGTCCCTTGCAGAGCGGACGCTTGCAGCAGTATGCTTATGTCTTCTTGATGGGTGTCGTAGTGCTATTCTTCATTATGATAATATAGTTTTTAGTTGGTTCGTTGTGAAGTGGGCGGCGGAAAGCCAAGACACCCCAAGCAACTGAACTAAACCACTCAATAACTCCAAGAACTATGAACTTTCTTTCTATATTTGTTTTTGTCCCCCTGCTGATGCTTCTTGCCCTGTGGTTAGTGAAAGGGCAGAATGCCATACGCACCGTAATGGCTATCGGTAGCACAGTGTTACTATGCGCAGCGGTGTATCTCACGGTGCGTTTCCTTGCCGACCGTGCCGCTGGAGCCGATGCCACGATGCTCTACACCGCCTCGTTCGACTGGTTCGCCCCGCTACATATTAAATATAGTGTCGGTGTTGATGGCATCAGTGTAGCGATGCTCTTGCTCTCGGGAGTCATTGTCTTTACAGGCACTTTCGTAAGCTGGGACATGTGCAAGGAGTATTTCCTTTGGTTCACGTTGCTGAGTCTCGGTGTCTTCGGTTTCTTTATCAGCGTGGATATGTTCACGATGTTTATGTTCTACGAAGTGGCACTCATACCGATGTATCTGCTTATCGGCGTTTGGGGTACGGGTAAGAAAGAGTACAGCGCAATGAAACTTACGCTGATGCTTATGGGCGGCTCCGCGTTTCTGATGTGTGGCATCTTCGGTATCTTCTACGGTGCTGGTGGGCAGACGATGAATGTAGTAGAAATCGCTACACAGACGGGTGGCGCCCACGCCATTGCTCTTCCAGAGCAACTCGTGTGGTTTCCGATGACGTTTGTGGGCTTTGGCGTACTCGGTGCACTATTTCCTTTCCACACCTGGTCGCCCGATGGCCATGCCAGTGCGCCCACTGCCGTGTCGATGCTCCACGCCGGTGTGTTGATGAAGCTCGGTGGATACGGCTGCTTCCGCATTGCTATGTATCTGATGCCCGAGGCTACCCACCAACTCGCATGGATTTTCCTTATACTTACGGGAATTAGTGTCGTCTATGGAGCTTTCAGCGCCTGCGTGCAGACCGACTTGAAGTACATCAACGCCTATAGCTCCGTGTCCCACTGCGGATTGGTGCTTTTCGCTCTGCTGATGATTAACGAGACGGCTTGTACCGGTGCTATCATTCAGATGCTCTCCCACGGTTTGATGACCGCCCTCTTCTTTGCTCTTATCGGTATGATATATGGTCGCACACACACACGTGATATTCGTGAGTTGAGCGGCTTGATGCGTATTATGCCGTTCCTTGCTGTAGGCTATGTAGTGGCGGGTCTTGGCAACCTCGGACTGCCGGGACTGAGTGGCTTTGTGGCAGAGATGACGATCTTCGTAGGCTCTTTCCAACACTCCGACACGTTCCACCGCGTACTTACCATCTTGGCCTGCTCCAGTATCGTTATTACAGCAGTCTATATCCTGCGAATGATAGGAAAGATTCTCTATGGCAAGTGTACCAACGAACACCACCTCGCACTAACCGATGCCACGCTTGTTGAGCGTTTCCCCGTCGTAGTGCTTATATGCTGTATCGCGGGCATAGGTCTGGCACCTTTCTTCGTTTCAAATCTTGTAAACGGCGGCGTAGTGCCTATTGTAGAGCATATTCTGAGTTTCTAACGTTGAAGCGTTGTTTAGTCGTTTAGTAGAAAACCACTCCATAGCGTTTCTTTTCGCTTACGGCTAACAAAAAGACCACAAACCACTAAACCACCAAACAACAAAACCAAACAATCCTATGGACTACTCCCAATTCCTATATATGCACGAAGAGTTGAGCCTGCTTGTAGTAATACTGTTGCTCTTCTTGGCCGATTTGTTGTTCTGTAAGGACAGTCGTCGCGGCGGGGTTTACAATACGCCGCTGCCTGTGGTACTCCTGGGCGTGATGACCATTTTCAACGCGCTACCCATTGCCGAAATCTCTTTTGAAGCACTCGGCGGTATGTACCACCACACCCCGATGGACACCATTGTCAAGACCACGCTCAACATCGGTACGCTCGTTACGTTCCTTATGGCGCATAAGTGGCTCGCCCGCCCAGAGAACCTCGTAAAGCAGGGCGAGTTCTACATTGTTACGCTCTTCACCCTGTTGGGTATGTATCTGATGATAGGTAGCGGCCACTTCTTGATGTTCTTCATTGGTCTGGAGCTTGCAAGCCTACCGATGGCTGCGCTTGTCTGTTTCGACAAGTACCGCTACGAGAGTGCAGAGGCCGCTGCGAAGTATATACTCTTAGCGTTGTTCAGTAGTGCGCTGTTGCTCTATGGTGTATCGCTCATCTACGCCGCCACCGGCACGCTCTATTTTGACCAAATCGGTTTGGCCAACACACCGTCTTGGCTGATGCTCTGCGGCTTGTCTCTCTTCTTGGGTGGTATGGGCTTCAAAATCTCGCTCGTACCTTTCCACCTCTGGACAGCCGACACCTATGAGGGTGCTCCCACTGTTGTCACGGGTTATCTCTCCGTAGTGAGTAAGGGTAGTGCCGCTTTTGTGTTGCTGCTTGTGCTGGCTAAGGCTTTCACCATCGGCGGCATCAAGGTGGATTGGCAGATTGCCCTCTTTTGGGTTATTATTGCCAGCATCACTCTCGCCAACCTCTTCGCCATTCGTCAGTCGAACCTCAAACGCTTTATGGCTTATAGTGCTATCTCGCAGGCGGGCTACCTGGTACTCGGTGTGATGGGTGGCACAGAACCCGCCGCCGATGGTACAGCGCAGGGAATGACGGCAATGGTGTTCTACCTCCTTGTCTATCTCGCCGCCAATATGGGAGCTTTCGCCGTGATAAATGTAGTGGAGCAGAATAGCGGAAAACTCGGCATAAAGGATTACAACGGCCTCTATCAGACAAACCCGCGCTTAGCTTTCTTGATGACGCTTTGCCTTTTCTCTCTGGCAGGTATCCCGCCGTTTGCCGGCTTCTTCTCCAAGTTCTTCATCTTTATGGCCGCTTTCAATGCCGGTTTCAAAGTTCTTGTGTTTATTGCCTTGGTCAACACAATCATCTCGCTCTACTACTATCTGCTCATTGTTAAGGCAATGTACATATCCGAGAGCGACCAGCCTATCGCCTCTTTCCGTAGCGACGGCTACACACGTGCTGCCTTGGCTATTTGTATAGCTGGTGTCCTCCTGTTAGGCGTGGCCGGATGGGTGTACAACTATCTCACCGAGGTAGGTGTACAGAGTTTATAGGCTACGTTTGGGGAAGTCCTCTCCCTATACGCCAAAATAAATGTTGCGACGTGTTTTTCGCAACTTAGTAGTTGTCTTGTTTATTTTTGCTGTCCGCTAAACATTTAGCGGGCAGCATTTTTTTGGCTTATAGGTCAAATTGCAGGCTGAAAATAGACCGACGTTACTCTATAGGTCAAATTGCAGGCTGAAAGTTGCGAAGAAGTCCGATGACTACTATCTTTGCGCCATTTGAAAAGAGTATAATCGCATTCGATATGAACAAAAAAAAGCCCATCATGTAAATCGCCTGTCATCAAGAGAAACGGCAAACGTAAAGGAGTCCAACTGTACAAGTGTTTGAATTGCGGACATCAGTTCAGAGGCCGAAATGAAGTGTCATCGGCCGAGATTTGGAATTTGTATCTTCACAACAAGCAGACCATAGAAGAGATTTCCGGCTTGCTTCAACTGAGTGCTTCAACCGTTAAGCGTAGATTGAGCGGAGTGAGCATTGAATGGGAACAGCCTCCAATAAGCGGAGAAGGAGTGGTTCACCTTGATGCCACATATTTCGGTCGCAACACCGGCGTGCTGCTCGCTTTGGAGTCAGGCAGCGGCAGACTCCTTTATATGCAGCACATCGCCCACGAACACATATCCGACTATGAGACAGCGGTGTCTCATATCGCAGGGCAAGGCTATATGATCAAGGGCATAGTCGTTGACGGTTTGCAGAAGTTGTTTTCGACATTTCAGTCGTACCCTGTTCAGATGTGCCAATTTCATCTGGTTGCCATCATAAGACGCAAACTGACCAAGAATCCTCAGCTACCTGCGGGATGCGAACTGTTGAGTTTGGTATACCGACT
>CALFJG010000087.1 GCA_937877625.1 uncultured Prevotellaceae bacterium | reverse complement strand
TCGGCATTGCGGAAGATAATTTTTGCTCATTTGAGTTTTAGCGGACACCAATAAAAATCAATCGGACTATGTTTTATCCCCGTCCGACCTATTTCCTTTTTCCCGCTTTTGCTCTTCTCACGCAGATGAGATGGTTATGGTTTCAAGTATTCTGGCGTATTAGTAGAGAGCCGCCTTGTATAACATAGAAGAAAGCTGCTTGTCTCTCGACAAACAGCTTTCACTTTACTAACCTTAATCTAATACCATGAAAAACTGCTGCAAAATTAAGGCGAATGCCGTGGTTTAGTAACACGGCGGGCTTGTTTTGGCAGGTTTTGAGGCGAAATGATAGGTTTTTGAGCAGATTTTGATAAGTGGAGTGCGCGAAAGGCCTCAACCGTTAGTCAGCAACCTATCAGTGGAATAATGTTTTTTCTCGGTTGGTGATTAGTGTTTCTTACTAAGTTGAGCCATCATACCGCGTGCGCCGCCCGAGGTCATCATCTTCATCATCTTGCGCATCTGGTCGAACTGCTTGATAAGGCGGTTCACCTCGGCAATGTTTGTGCCACTGCCTTTGGCTATGCGTTGTCGGCGGGATTGGTTGAGTACCTGCGGGTTGTGACGCTCGTAGGGGGTCATACTTTGAATGATGGCTTCCACGCTCTTAAAAGCGTTGTCGTCAATGTCAACGTCTTTAATAGCCTTGCCCACGCCGGGAATCATTGAAGCAAGATCTTTGATGTTTCCCATCTTCTTGATTTGGCGAATTTGTGTGAGGAAGTCTTCGAAGTCGAATTTGTTCTTCTGAATTTTGCGTTGCAGCTTGCGGGCTTCTTCCTCGTCGTATTGCTCCTGAGCCCGCTCCACAAGGCTCACAATGTCGCCCATGCCGAGGATGCGGTCGGCCATTCGTGTGGGATGGAACACGTCGAGTGCCTCCATCTTTTCGCCCGTTCCGACAAACTTGATGGGTTTGTCCACCACGGTGCGTATAGAGAGTGCTGCACCGCCGCGTGTGTCGCCATCGAGTTTGGTAAGTACCACACCGTCGAAGTTTAGACGGTCGTTGAACTCTTTTGCGGTGTTCACTGCGTCCTGCCCCGTCATGGCATCAACCACAAAAAGCGTTTCTGAAGGCGAGATGCCGTCTTTTATGGCTGCTATTTCGCGCATCATCTCCTCGTCAACGGCTAAGCGTCCTGCGGTGTCGACAATCACTACGTCGTAGCCTTTGGAGCGTGCCTCGCGTATGGCACGGTCGGCTATCTGAACAGGGTCTTTGCATTCGGGCTCGCTATAAACGGGAACGTCTATCTGGCTGCCGAGTACGTGGAGCTGCTCTATGGCTGCTGGACGATACACATCGCACGCCACCAAGAGTGGTCGCTTCGACTGTTTGTTTTTCAGACGCCAGGCGAGTTTGCCGCTCATTGTGGTCTTACCCGAGCCTTGCAGTCCGCTCATCAGTATCACGGCGGGGCGTCCGTCTAAGTTTATCTCGCGAGCCTGCCCGCCCATCAGTTCTGCCAACTCGTCGTGTACGATTTTTACCATCAGCTGGCCGGGCTTCACGGCGGTGAGTACGTTCATACCGAGAGCCTTTTGCTTTACGCTGTCGGTGAATGTCTTGGCCACCTTGTAGTTTACATCGGCTTCAAGCAGTGCCCGGCGAACGTCTTTTAGCGTTTCGGCAATGTTGATCTCGGTGATGCGCCCCTCGCCTTTAAGTATCTTAAACGAGCGTTCTAATCTTTCGCTAAGGTTTTCAAACATATTTTACTAAACGTTCTACTATCAAACATAAAAAACAATGCCCATAATTGCTGCTGACCTATTTATGAGCATAGTTGTGTTGGGTTAGAAAAAGGAATTTCATCTTTTAAAGTCTAAGAGGTTTGCGAAGTTTAAGAGGTTTAATGACTTTGGGCTGTGGACCTTGGTCTTTTTTTGACAACCCTTTGTGTAGTATTAAACCTCTTAAACTTTTTCAACCTCTTACACTTTTAATCAGCTGTTATTTTACATACACTTTCTTTCCGCGTGTGATGTAAACGCCCTTTGTGGGTTTCACTACGCGTCGGCCTTGTAGGTCGTACCAAGCGTTGTTCTGTGCATCGCGCTGTGCATTTATCTCCTCAATGCCCGTGGCGATAAGGCCACCATAGAAAGTGATTTCGTTTAGGGCGAGGAATGAGCCGTAGCCCTTGGTGAACGTAAAGCGGATATAGGCTTGCTCTATGGGTTTTGCAAGGAACACGTATTGGTTCTCGGAGTTGGCCAGCCCTGTTCCGGTCTCTATAACGCTCCAGTTCTCGCCGTCGTCGCTCACTTCCACGGTGACGGCTGCTGGCCGATAGTTCTCTGCACGGGTGTAGTAGAATTTCACCGTTTCTATGTCGGTGAGGTCTGTGCGTTTGATGGTGATGCTGTGCGGATAGCCGACGGTGCCGCCGTTGTACTGCGAATGCCAGAATGTGCTATTTGCGCCGTCGAGGGCATTTGTGGCAGGCGAGCTTTCGCTGGTGGTTTCTTGGTCGCTCCAGGCAATAACGCTGTAGTTGCTTCCGATGCTTATCTTCTCGCCAAGGGGTGTTACGCTCTGCGAGGCTGAGAAGTTGAGGGCGAAGACACCCTTGCTGTCCACCCAGGCATCGCCGTCGGGTCCGAAGCCTGTGCGTACGCCGTTAAGGTTGTTTCCGCTCTTGTCTTCGGGATTGCCGGTGCTGTAGTTGAAGTCGTAGTAGAGTTTCAGGCTGCCGGCATCGGCGGCTACCACGGCATCGGTAACGGGCAGTACGCAGTACGACTTGAGGCGCGTGTTGGCGAGGTTCTTATTGAAAATCCATAGCTCGTCCATCACACCCGTCGTCTCGCCTGCTGTGCCGCCGATGACGAGGCCTTTCCAATAGTCGCTGTAGTCCGTCACTCCGGTGAGCGACCCGCTGCCAGAGAGTACGCCGTCTTGATAGAAGCGGATGACACCACGGCTGGCGGTCACTGCATAGTGATGCCACGTGTTGGTCTCCAGAATGTTGTTGTTGGAACTGATGGTGGCATCGCCTACGGTGAGTGTGAGGCCGTCGGAGGCGTTGCTCTTAAGTGTCAGTCCTCCCTCGCCGGCTTGGATAGAGAGTGCGCTCTCGCCCGAAGTCATCGGACGATACCAGAAACCGATAGACCACGCGGTGGTGATGTCGGCCGGCGCGTCGGCGGTGAGTTGCTGTGCGCCTCCGCCGAAGTTCAGACCTTGTTTGCTGTCGGCATTGCACACTACGAGCGCGCGTCCCTGTGTCGTCTCGTTTGAGCCGTATTCGTTGGCTACCTTATATGTAAGGTCGTAAACGCCAGGCACGGTGGGTGTTATGGTGGTGTGCAGGCCGAATGTGGCAAAGACGTTCTGGTCGCTGCTGAAAATCCAGGAGCCACCGGTTGGTGTGTAGAGGCTGTTGTCGGTGAGTGCTACTTCGTCGCCCTTAACCACAACACTTTCGCTGATGCTGTAGCGTGCTATTGGTGCGCTGGGTGTAACGACTACTTTGTGTTGCTCGCTGTACGTTGTGCCGTCGGGTCCTGTCACGGTGAGTTTTACATTGAACTCGCCCACGCTGGTATATTGTGCCGAGGTGTTAGCTGTGGTGGCACGTTCTATCACTGCACCGGGCATCTCCCAGAGGTAGGTGCATCCGAGGGCGGTGTTCTCGCTGATGAAGCTGACACGGTCGCTACCGCTTACGGTCTCTGCGCTGAGGTGGAAGGCTGCTGTTGGCGTGGAGCCGGCCTCGACGGTGATGCTGGACGTTGCTGTGGCGGTGTTGCCGTTGCCATCGGTGACGGTGAGTTGCACGTCTTTGGTGCCTTCTTCGTTGAATACTACTGTGGGTGAGGCAACGTTGTAGGTCTTGCCGTCAATCACCCATTCGCGTTTCACTACGGTGGGTGGGCAATAGTCGGTGAACGTAAAGGCCTGACCTACGGTGATGTTTGTAGGACGTGTGATGTTGGCGGCCAGTGTGGGATTGCTAAAGCCGGTGCTTACCGATGTTGTTACATTGGCTGTGCCGTTTTCGGTAACAAAAGCTGCGTGGTGTCCGCCTACGCAGTCGCGCAGTTTCAATTCGCCGTTCACCCGAATGGTGTCCATGCGATAGTAGGCCAAGAGGTCGTTATACTGTGAGGGGTTGAGCAGTGCGCTGGGATAAGCACGCCGAATTTGGTTTTGTGTGCGTATGCCTTTCCAGATACGTACCTCGTCCACATAGCCATAAAGTCCGTTGCTGGCACTCTGGTGTGAGCCAAAGACGAGTTCGCTCAGGGCTGGCATACCACTGAAGCTCGTTGACGTGAAGGAGCCTTTCTTTGTGCCGTTTACATAGAGCGTCATTGTGCTGCCGTCGATGGAAAGCGCGATAGACGACCATCCGGATGTCTTCAGCGCGCCTGTTACAGTGCCACGGTCGCTGCCTGTGTTCCATCCGTAGGAGATTTCGCCTGCGCTGGTGGAGTGCATCAGGAACGTACCCCAGTTGGGACCAATCTGCTGATTCCAGTTTGAAAGTCTTGTGGGCCTCATACGGAATTCTATCGTGGCTTGTGAAAGTCCGCTGGTAAATACGTCGGGGATGCTGAAACCGCCATTCTCAAACTGGCCCACATAGTCGTCTACTACGTTGTCGGAGGCCACGGGTAGCTTGGCTGACGGACTTGCTTGTGAAAGCACGGTGTTTCCATCAAGGCCAAAGACGGCGCGCACGGAGTAGCTCACGCCTTCCGCCGGAGTTATGGTGTATTCGGTGGAGGCTACCTCGGCAATCTCTTCGTCGTCGGCATATACCTTATATGACGTGGGTTTGAGCGACGTGCCTGCGGGAGCTTCCCACGTGAGTTTGCCGTCGTTTAAGGCTATGTTGATAGGTGCGGCGATGCCTGAGCCGTTCACTATCACGCTGAGCATCGTTTGCTTCCCGCCGTTTTGTATTGATACGCTGTCGCCCTCGATGGTAAAGGGTATCTCTACGCCATCGGCATCAAAGGTGTAGTCCATAATGCTTACGGCATGGATGCCGCCGGCTCCCTTTGCTTCGCTCTTCGAGGTGATAATGAAGAAGAATTTTAGGGGTTGTCCCATATCGTAGCCGTTGCAAAGGTCGGTGAGGTCGTAACCGAACTCTATGGGTTCGTAGTGTATCTTTCCGTCAGCCCATTTGCCGAGCATAGGCATCATATCTATCTCATCGTCTTTATCGGCATCGCCTTGATAGTTGAAGTGGTGGAAAGCCACGGTGCGGTCGGGTTTTGTAGCACTAAGATTGCTGCTCACGCCGGCACTGATGCTGATAGCGGCGCGCTGTGTGTAGCTTACCACGGCTTTCACGGTGCGTTGTGGCACATAGTCTTTGCGGATACGATAAATCTCGGGCCACCAGCCTTCGCCGCCGGTATATACGGTTTTGCCGTTGAGCGTTTGCTCGGCGTTTGTGCTTCCGTGAATGGCGTAGGGTACATAGGCTTGTCCGTCAGAGCCCCAACCTGCACCCCAGGAGTTTACGATAATCCAAGCCCCCACTTCGTTTTGTCCGAGTTGGTTGCTTGTCTCGCCATAAACGCCGTTGCCGTCGAGGTCAAACTCTACGCGGTCGTCCCAGCCTACGAGTGTTATAGCGTGGTCAACTGATGTGCCGAAGTGTTCCACATAGGCTTTGCCCACGATGCCTGCGGCTTTGTTTACTGTGGTGTTGGGAATGCCGCCGCTCTTTAGTCCCATTGTGCCTGCGGCGCAACCAAGTCCGAGTACGCCGCCTGTCATAAATGTCTCGTCGCCGTTATGGTTATAGAGCCAGCGCTTCACTGCCAGTGCGCCTTCGGTGGTGGCGGTGCTTGTGGGGAAGTTGCTTGTGCTTGACAGGCGGTTGAACATAGCTTGATACCATTTGTCGTACCCCGTCATCCAGCCTGCGTCGGCCACGTTGCTCTCGGCGAAACCGTAGATAGAACTATAGGGGAAGCCGCCGTAAACCACCATATTAGGCACGCCGTTGTTGATAGCCATCACATCTTTCGACGAGCCATCATAAGAGAAAGGATAGACAAAGTTTGGCGGCAGGCGGTTTTCGTCGAGCGAGCCGTCAACGTTGCGATAGGCGTTGAGTTCGTGGGTGAGCATATAACCGATGCGGCTTGAGGGGCCGCAGGAGCCGCCGGCTTGGTTGAAACGTGTGGGGAAATACTTTGTCTCCACGTTGTTCCAGTGGTCGGGCAGGGTATATGTGTCTTTCAGTGCGGGATTGCCCCAGGGTGTCATCACGCTCCAATCGGGTGTGCCGCGTGGAGTCCAGTCGGGCATACGGTTTTGATCTACAGGAACGCCGTCAACGACAACGATGTCCTGCGCTGTTGCCACAGATGCCGCGCCTAACAGGGCGGCAGCAAAGAGTAGTCTTGCTTTCATTGTGTATGTTTTTTATGTGATACTCCGTATTATATATCTATCGCTTTGAGAGAAAGAAGATATAGCCAAGATGTTTTGTTGTACGTTTCTATACGCGGCAAAGGTAGTATTTTTCTTAAATCGGAGTAGCGGTTCGCTTGCTTTTTCTTAGATAAACAAGCCTCCCGTTCTCAATTTTGTATGTGAACGGGAGGCTTTGTGTCGTTTGAGTTTGTAGGGTGTCACTTTCGGGCTGCCATAAAGTCTTGCAGAATTATGCAGGCTGAAATTTCGTCAACAAGTGCTTTGTCGCGTCGGCGCATACGTCCTATTCCGCTTTGTATCATTGCTTGCTGTGCGAGTTTTGATGTGAAGCGCTCATCGTAGAAGTGCAGTGGTACGTTGGGAAATTGGCGGCGAAACCATCGTGAGAATTGCAGTACACGGTCTTGGTTTTCGCTCGGCTCTCCGTTGGTTTGCACGGGTAAGCCTACGACAACGGCTTCAACGTCTTCCTTTGCGAGGTAGTCTTTGATAAATTCTGGCAGCTGGTGTGTAAGCACGGTACATAGTGCGCCTGGCACGATTTGTAGCACGTCGGTAACAGCTACGCCGCAGCGTTTTCTGCCGTAGTCTATGCCTAAGAGCCGCGCCACGCTTAGCAGATTATGTCGGTGCCGACATAGGGTTGGAGAGCCTTTGGCACGCGTATGCCTTCGGGCGTTTGGTGATTCTCTAAGAGGGCTGCTACGATACGCGGCAGTGCGAGTGCCGAGCCGTTGAGGGTGTGGCAGAGGTGTATCTTCTTGTCGGTGTCGCGATAGCGGCAATGCAGGCGGTTGGCTTGATAGGTGTCGAAGTTCGACACGCTACTTACCTCAAGCCAGCGTCCTTGTGCCTCGCTATACACCTCAAAGTCGTAGCACAGCGCGGCGGTGAAACTCATATCGCCACCGCAGAGACGGAGTATGCGATAGGGGAGTTCTAATTTTTGTAACAGGTTTTCTACGTGGCTCAGCATTTCTTGGTGCGACTCGTAGCTGTGTGCTGGTGTGTCGATGCGCACAATTTCTATCTTGCTAAACTCGTGCAGCCGGTTAAGTCCGCGTACGTCTTTTCCGTAGCTGCCGGCCTCGCGTCGGAAACACTGTGTGTAGGCACAAACTTTCACTGGCAGTTCTTGTTCTGCAAGAATGACATCGCGATAGATGTTTGTGACGGGTACTTCTGCGGTTGGGATGAGATAGAGGTCGTCGGTTTCGGCGTGATACATCTGTCCTTCTTTGTCGGGCAGCTGCCCTGTGCCGTATCCCGATGCTGCATTCACTACGGTGGGCGGCATAATCTCGGTGTAGCCTGCCTGCCGCGCCTCGTCGAGGAAGAAGTTTATCAGCCCGCGTTGCAGCCGTGCGCCCCATCCTTTATATACGGGGAAGCCCGCGCCGGTTATCTTTACTCCGAGGTCGAAGTCTATAAGGTCGTATTTCTTAGCCAGTTCCCAGTGGGGCAGTGCTTTCTCGGGCAAGGGTATCTCTTCGCCACCGCGCTTTACGACGAGGTTGTCGTCCGCGCCAACGCCTTCGGGTACGATGTCGTAGGGCACGTTGGGAATGGTGAGCAGGAGTTGCTCCATATCGTGTTGTGCCGAGGCCATACGCTCCTCAATGGCGGCATTGCCTTCTTTCATTGCTGCTACCTCGGCTTTCACGGCCTCAGCCTCGTCGCGTAAGCCTTGTTTCATCAGCCCGCCTATCTCTTTTGCCTTTTGTTTTAGCAAGGAGAGGCGTTGGTCGAGTTCGGCTTGTGCTTCCTTGCGCGCATTATTATATTGTATCACACGCTCTACGGCTTGGCGAGCACCCGCAAAGTGTTTCTTCTCTAACCCACGCACAACACCCTCCAGGTCGTCCGTGATTTGTCGGATAGTAAGCATATAAAAATGATTTGTTTTAGGTTTTCGGTGTGCAAAAGTACGCAAAAGCGTTATAAATTCCTAATTTTGCCTGTGAAACTACTTGCACCGCTATTATGAAACAGGCTTTTCTCTCCCTATTCCTTTCCCTCGCCGTTGTTGCGCAGCCTTTCTTTGCGCAAAGTCATCAGGACTCACTCCGCCGTATGCAATGGTTTGAAGACGCTAAGTTGGGCATCTTTATTCATTGGGGCATCTATGCCGTGGGCGGCGTGAGCGAAAGTTGGTCGTTCTACAACAATTATATGCCTTACAGTGAGTATATGGCGCAGTGCCAAGGTTTCACGGCTTTGCACTACGACCCTGTAGCGTGGGTGAGGCTTATCAAGGAGAGTGGGGCGCGCTATACGGTGATAACGTCCAAGCACCATGATGGTGTGGCACTGTGGGACACACGTGTGGGCAATCTCAGTATTCCTACCAACACGCCTGCTAAGCGCGATGTGCTCACCCCGTTTTGTCAGGCCGTACGCCAGGCGGGGCTAAAACTTGGCTTGTATTATAGCCTCGTGGATTGGTCGCACAACGATTATCCTAATCACACGCGCACCTCCACCCGCTATGAACTACGCACCGACAGCGTTCGATGGCTACGCTTCGTAGATTTCAACAAAGCGCAGCTTGCAGAACTCTCCGCGCGTTACAATCCCGACCTTTATTGGTTTGACGGTGACTGGGAGCAAAGTGCTGCCGATTGGCACGCCGAAGAGGTGGTCAATCAACTACGTGCCGTTAAGCCCGATGTCGTGATCAATAGCCGCATCCGCGGCTACGGCGACTACGGCACTCCCGAGCAGGGTGTTCCTACACGCCATCCGAAAGAGCGTTGGTGGGAGCTCTGTATGACGATGAACGACTCGTGGGGCTACCAACCTCAAGACACCAATTTCAAAACTCCTTATATGCTTTTGCGCACATTTGTCGACTGTCTTTCTATGGGCGGCAATATGCTCCTTGACATTGGGCCGCGCGAGGACGGCACGTTGCCTCAGGAGGAGGTAGATATCCTCAAGGAGTTTGGACGTTGGACTACGAAGCATGCCGAAGCCATCTATCAGACTCGTGCGGGCATTCCCGCCGAGTTCTTCCAAGGCTACACCACGCTCTCGCCCGATGCCACGACGCTTTTTCTCTATCTGCCTTATCGTCCTAACGGTATTGTGGAGGTAAAAGGTTTGATGAACAATGTCAATCGCGTTTGGGTGGTGGGCAATGGTACGATGCTTCCGTTCAAGGTGTACAACAAAAACTATTGGAGCGAGGTGCCAGGCAATTTATATATCACGGTGCCCGAGGCCGTACTTGACCCACAAATCACAGTCCTCGCCGTGTCGCTCGACGGCCCCGTAAGGCTTTATGCAGGAGAGGGAAACGTGATTACGAGTAATTGATTTAGTTCGTTCTCGACAGACTTTTGCTCTTTTATCTTAACGCAAAAGTCATAAATCTGGCAAAGCGAATTAATAGAACACACCTTAACCCAAATCGGTTCAACGCCGATTTGGGTTAAATTTCTTATTTCTCTTTATTTGTACTTATTGCCGGTGTTCCACGCTTGTCCAACGCTGTCGCCCACCACACGATAGGCGTTTGTGGAGCTGTCGTACACGATGGGTCGCAACTTGGCGAGGTCCACTTTGCCCTGTGCGTTCAGGATGCTTTCGTCGGCACTCCAGTTCACCACTTCGCCCACCACGCGTGCGCCGCCGTCTTCGTTGTCTTCCATTTCCACTACGCGGCACTCCAACGTCAGTTTGTATTGCTCAATAATAGGGGCATCTACGTTTGGGCTTGGTACAGCGGTGAACCCTGTGCGTGCTACTTTGTCGGGTACTTTGTTGCCGCTTACGATACCGAAATAGTCGCTCTCGGCCACGTCGTCAGCTGTAGCGAAACTCACAGTGAAGGCTTTCTTTAGGCGCAGGTTGTCGGTGGTTTTGTGGGCGGAGAGTTCAAAGCAGATTTTGTTGTAGTCGCACTGTCCGCCCCAGGCCGCCATCATCACGTCAGGCACTTGACGTTCGTCCCACGTAGCAATCATAATGCACGGCAGGGGTGTAATCACAGGGTGTTGCGAGCCGAAGTTCTTGCGTCCAGAAACTTCTTTGACTTGTTCTTGGTTTTGCATATTTTCTTTTGTTTGTGCGCCGTCGCCACAAGCAGTAAGCACGAGCAATAGGCAGACGGCAGGGATTAGTGTTTTCATTGCAAGATGTTGTTTTTTTAGGTGTGTTTGTTATGTTTTTATCTTTTTGCGAGCGTTTCGTGTTGTGATTGGCAAAGGTAGGCAGTGCTTATCAGCGAGCCTTTTGGCTGATGTTGAAAAGCCGTGTTTACTCAAGGAAAAAGCGTTCCATTTCTTCGTAGTTCGTGACGACCGTTGTGGGTACATTTGGTGGTGTTTCGTCGGGGCTTTTGCCCGAGGGGTTGAGCCATACGGTGTGCATACCGAGTGATGCTGCGGGGAGGATGTCGTTTTTCATACTATCGCCGATGGCTATACCTTCTTCAGGCTTTAGACGGGCCTTTTCTAAAGCCCGTTTCCAAATGTCGGGCGATGGCTTACGAACTCCCACCGCAGCACTTTCTATCACGAGGTCAAAGCAGCCATCTATTGCGTAGCCACGTAGCACAGCACAAAGGTTGCCATAGAAATTTGATACCAGCACCATCGTATATCGTTCTTTCAGGCGTTCAAGCATAGGGCGAACAAGGGTTAAATTCTTACACACTTTCTTGTCTAAGTATGCCGCCAGAACCTTGGCACATTCGTCCACGGAGTGATCTTGTAGCGGATGATATGCCCCGTGTTCGTATAAGTATTGCAGTTCTAAGCGCAATTTCTTTTGAAGAAGTATCTTGAACGTATCGTTTTCCCCTACCGCTCCGTACTCTGCGAGTTTCCGTTCGGCAAAAACATAAGCGTTGCGCGCCAGGTGGTCGTCGGGTGTTATGCCGACCTCGTGCCACGCTTGTCGAAGCACCTGAAACCAATGGTGTCCGCCGGTGTCGAGCGTGCCTCCGTAGTCAAAGAGTAGTGCTTTTGTCATGGCTGTGCTATTTTCGGACAGAATTTGATAAACAACACACCGATGGCCACCCAGAATATCTCTCTGAGGCGCGTATAGAGCGAGGTGTAAACGCCGAGTGCGGGTGCGAGGCCGAGTAGTACGAAGACCGCAGCCACACCTCCCTCACGGGCTACGAGTTGGAGGGGAAGGAAGAAAAACACATTGCCCACGAGCGAACTGAAAGCCAGCACCAGAAGCGCATCAGTGTAGCCGATGTGATGTCCAAAGGCGGCGAGGATAAACACAAACTCCCAGGTGTTTATCAATCGGGCGGCATACTCGCAAAACAGGGCTTTAAGAAATGCCCGTGGTGCGTGGTGGAGCATAGATAATCCCTCGTCTATCCGTTGTGCCGCAGAGCCATAGCGTGTAGCGAGGCTGGCGGTGAAACGGCTGATGAGGGGTAGTGCCGTAGCTACTTTCAATAATTTTTGCGCCACTCCGCTACGCACACCACGCAGAAATACGATATAAACCAGCACGGCAATTATCACGAAAAGTACGATAAACACGCCGAGCGGCGCGTCCATCTTGTCGGCATAGACGAGTGGAAACATCAGTGCTGCTGTAGTCCATAGCAGAAAGTGGCTCAACACGTGCGTCATAGAGTAAAGCAGCGTGGAGGCCGTGGCGCGTGTGGTGCCAAAGCGTGGGCGCAACTCCATAATGCGATAGGGCAGACCGCCAAAGCCCAGCGGCGTGATATAACTGAAAGCGAAGCCGCTCACGGTGAGTCTCAGCGAGGCGGGGTACGACAGCCGTGCATCGTGGGGCGTACCCGTGAGGTTCACTACCGTCTTATACGCTACGGCATTGCACATATATACAGGAATCCACACAGCCAGCACCGCCACGAGCCAAGGCCAGGCCGACTGAACAAACTGTGCCGCCACGGTGCCGTCGCTATCGAAGTGTACCACCATAAACACTACGCACATAATGCCGAAGACGAAAAAGAGATTCCGATAAAGCGGTTTCATAATATCATACTAAGGATGTTCTTCAACGATTTTTGCTCATACAAATGCCAGTTAGTTAATCGTAAAGACTGACGTTTTTTCTCACGGAGTTTGTGGCGGTATTAGTAATTCTGCAAACGTTTGCAAAGGCTTTCGTGTCGGTGTTTCATCAGTGCGTAGAGTGCAGTGAATACAGTGACCTCGGCTACGAAATACAGCCAGGGGTATCCACAGAGCAGACTGGCATAGAGTGTCAGTGCTCGGGCGTTGAAGGTAAGCAGATTAGCCCATGCCATAAGTGGTCGGCTACCTGCGAGGAAAGGCTCGCGAAGCCTCTGGTCGGCGAATAGGTGTTCGCGCAAACGTTGAAACTCTGGCGTGGCGGCCTCCTGTGCCGCCGTATAGCGGATATAGAACCACATAAACGCTTTCCATACGCTGCTCTCTCGCCATGTGAGTTTTGCATATTCGTTCTTCAGATTATTGCTTTCGTCAAGTTCGCTACCGCTTGTGCCTTTGAGTACCCGCAAGTGGATGTTGCGATAATAGTCGGCCAGACGCGCCTGACGGGTGTGGCAACCCACTCCAGCAAGTGCGCCGAGAAGCCATATCCATACGCCCCATTGTGATGTGAGCCGCGTGCAGATGGCCACATATATGGTGATAAACCACACATCTCCCGCCATTCCATCGAGTACTCGCCCGAGGCGCGATTTCTGTCCCGTCATACGTGCCATTTGTCCATCGGTGCTATCAAAGATGTTAGCTTGGATGAGCAGCAGTATGCCCACGACGTTCACCCACAACCGCCCGGAATAGAACAGCACGCCTGCCGCTATGCCGAGTACTATGGAGAGAAGCGTCACAGCGTTTGGCGTGAGGCCCAGAGCAATAAACGCACGAGCCCAGAGCAACCCCACCGGGCGGGTAAACACACGGTCGAGCCACTCCTCGGTGTCTTGGCTTTTGTAAGTGTCTTTGGCTTTCAGTGAGGTCATACTATGAAGAGAGAGGGGCGCGGTTTTTTAGTTTTTCTATGATGCGTTGTGCGATGCTTGCAGCGGCTTCTTCGGCAAAGAGGCCGTAGGAGGGGAAGTCGTTGAAGTCGATGATGTAGAACCGTCCTTGCTCGTCAACAATGGCATCGCCGCCGTAGCACACCAGGCGTAAAGCCTCGGACAGCTGGTGACACTTTTTCTTTATTACGTCTTCCAGCGTTGGCGCATCGGGGCTGCAGAGGCGTTTTTCTAACTCGCGGCGCATTTCGGGCGTGTCGTTAGAAGGCAAGCAGAGACGGGCAAAAGCGGTGCCTGCTATGCCGTAGAATTTTAGCAGGATGCCAGTTTGGGGGGCTTGCAAGAGGAATTGTGTCACGCCCAGTGCTTGTGCCTCCTGCAGGTAAGTACGAAAGGTCGCGGCACTCGTGATGTACGACACGCAATGTGCGGGAGCGTCGCCCCGCAGTGCTTTCGCCCAGAGGGGAAATCCGCCGCGGTAGGTGTCGCCGATGTTGTATGTGAGAAAGGGCGGCACGTCGGCACCGTTTTCGCTCAGAGCGTGGCATAAGGCTTTGCGTGTGGCGAGGCGGAGTAGGGCAGTGGCGGAATTTACTACGAGAATACCGCGTTGTTCTTCATTCGCTATGCGTTGCAATGCTGTTGCGGAGCGTGCCATATGGACAATCGCTTCAACGGGGTGCGCTATAGCGGGGGACGCGGCAAATTCATCCTCATCGTATAGCCTTACGTCAAAGCCACCCGTGCGCAACCGTGCCACCACAGCCGAGAAAACGCGGGCGTCGCGGCTCACGGCATCTGGCGAAAAGCGCACTGCGCGAGAGATAGCAAGGATAGGCATTCTGGAGGTAGCTTTTTCTAAAAAAAACGGGAGGAGAATAATGCTTAGCGCAAGACCTGTTTTCAAGCACTTGACAAAGGCAAAGAAAGGTGGCTCGGTGATTTTCCAGGGTCGTAGTGTTTTTCGTTGGGAGATTCTCGGCTCGTTCGCTGCTGAAGCAGGCTCAAGGCTTTTTCAATGTCTGTTTTGTGGTCTATGTCAATCACTTGTCCCATATCGTAGGCACGCAGTAGCATTCCGCTTTTCAGCAATGCTCGCTGGAAGTTTCGTAGTCGCATTTCGCCGCTTGCCACACAGGTGTTCAATATCTGCCGTGTTTTGTAGGTTAGCCCATAAACGCCAGCAGAAACTTGATACGTGTGTTTGTTAGGATAGTCTAAGAATGCGCTGATGTGCTGCTCGGAGGTGGTTGCTACATAGAGTGGCTTCTCGTCGTCTATAAGGCTTGTCACACCCATTAGCCCGTCTGCCGTATGGTTTTCCACCACGCTGCGAAAGCGGTTCACAAAGCCGGTAAAAGCCTGCTCGGAGAATACGGTATCTACCGTGGTGAGGCAAAACGCCTCGTCCGTCAATGCAGGCACTAAGGCCGCTAAACTATGCATAGAAGAGGGGGTGTCGGCACGGACGATGGTGGGTACTAAGCCGGCCTTTGTTGCCGTCCGCTCGGCTTCGGCGGCTACGGCATCGGCCTCGGAACGAACCAGTACGGCTACCGAGGACGCGCCATTTTGAGCGAAGAGGCGAATGAGGCGCGCTAACAATGTCTCACCGCCGAGGCTCACTAAAGGCTTCGGAACGCATACGCCCTCGCGGCAAAGACGGCTTCCCTCGCCGCCGGCTATGATAGCAAAGCCTATCACCGTACCTTAAGGCATTGTTTCGCGTAAGGGGCGACGTGGACGATCGGTCTCCTCGCGGCGATCTTGGAAAAGTTTTGGTAGCGGATCAACGTGGGCTTGCTCATCGCTCCTACGATTGCGGCAAATGTCTATCGCGGTGTATATCGCCGAGCGCATTGACGTGGCATCAGCCTTGTCCTGCCCGGCAATGTCGTAGGCCGTGCCGTGGTCGGGCGAGGTGCGCACCACGGGGAGGCCACACGTCACATTCACTCCATCCATCGAGAGGGCTTTCAGCGGGGCGAGTCCTTGGTCGTGGTACATAGCCAACACGGCATCAAAGTCGCGATACGCCGCTGTGCCGAAGAAGCCATCGGCGGCAAACGGACCGAACACGGCAATGCCCTCGGCACGAAGTTTATCTATGGCAGGCAAGATAGCCTCCGTCTCCTCCGTACCGGCTACGCCCGCATCGCCGCAGTGGGGATTAAGACCTAATACCGCAATGCGCGGAGCGGGGAGTAGGAAGTCGGTGTGCAGGGCTTTGTGGAGCAGACGTATCTTCGCCTCCACCGTGGCGGGCGTAATGGCCGACGACACATCTCTGATAGGCAAGTGTGTTGTGACGAGAGCCACACGCATTAAGTCGTTGCACAGTATCATAAGCGGCTCGGCATCAAATCGTACGCCAAAATACTCCGTGTGGCCGCTCCAGGGAAACTGCTCGCCGTGGATGGCCGACTTGTTAATCGGTGCAGTGACAATGGCATCAATGCGCCCCGCTTTGTAGTCTTCTACTGCCGTTTCGAGGGCGCGGCGGGCGGCATCGCCACTTTCCTTTGTCGCACGGCCAAACTCCACCTTTACCTCCTCGGCAATGCAGTTCACAAGGTTTATCTGACCCTCTATGGCTTCGTCGGCGTTTGCCACGAGGTTGAACACAGCCGTGTTCTCAAAGGATTTCTTATGATACGTGGCCACCTTTGCCGAACCGTAAATCACCGGCGTGCAAAGTTCTAGCATCTGAGGCTCGTCAAAACATTTAAAAATAATCTCGTAGCCCACGCCGTTGGTGTCGCCGTGCGTAATGCCTATCCGAGGACGCAGCGGGGCGGAAACAAAGGAAGAAGTGTTGTCTGTAGAGAGCATAAATAATCAGCGTGTTTAAGGATTTTTCAGTGGCTTAGAGCCTAACAAAAAATAATGAGGCTGAAACCGCCCCGTGGCTATCCGAACTTGAAGAAAACCCGCCGCCTTAAATTCTACGGTCGGCGGGCAAAAATACGATAATTAGGCTTATCTGCCAAAAATTATTTAAGGTTCATCCCCGAATTGCGTTGTTAGTCGATTGTTATAGATAAAGAAAGCCGCCAATTCATTATCTTTGTGGTTCCCAACCATAT
>CALFJG010000086.1 GCA_937877625.1 uncultured Prevotellaceae bacterium | reverse complement strand
AATTTGCACTATAAATCAAGTCAGACATGTCACAGAAACCTTCCATACCAAAAGGGACTTGACAGAATTTGTCAATTTTTAGGCGGTTAAAGTGTTGGTAATCAGTCTAATAATGAAAATTAAAGCCGGTGTTTCCGGCCCGGATTTCGGCCAAAATCCCGTAAAAATTTGGCGTTTAGTGGTAGATAAAGGCGCAAAAAGTAGTATTTTTCAGCAAATTTTCAGCAAACAAAGGTGTGTTACTATGGGGAAATCTATGTTACGACTGGACACGCGCAGGCCATTAAAGGACGGCACGTACCCGGTGCAAATCAAAGTCGGCCACGGCACTAACCTGTACCTGGCCACCGGCATTTATCTGACGCCGGACGACTGGGACGCACGGCTACAGGTCTGCACAGGCAAAGCCGCCCGCAGGATAAACAATATACTGGGTACCCTGCTGCTGCAAACCAGTAACCGTATCCTGGAATTAAGGGAAACCGGCCAGTGGCCGCAGCTCACTAACGCCCAGCGGCGGCAGATGCTTACTAACCTGAACTTGACGCAGCCCACTATCGGCGTGCCGTCCGTGGGCGATTACATAGAGCGCGTGCGCGCCCTCAAGACGGTTAATACCCAGGTGTCCTACTCTACGACCAAATACCGCCTGTCCCTGTACTGCGATCCGGACACGCTGCGGTTTAGCGATCTTACCTTTGCCTGGTTCGAAGCCTGGATAAAGCAAATGGAAGACGACGGCCTAAAGCGTAACACGGTGGCCAAATACCTAAAGGTCGTTAAGACGGTAATAAAGTACGCGGAAGACGACGGCGTACAGGTAAACCCAGGCTATAAGAAAGTGGACAGCCGGGCCGAAGCCGACACGCCGATGCGTAATTTGCCGGTACAGACGCTGCGCCGGATTAGGGACGCCCAGATAAAGGGCAAAACGGCTATGTATAAAGACGCCTTTATGCTCTCTTTCTACCTTATCGGCATTAACCTGGCAGACCTGCTGGCCCTGCCTAAAGACGCTATCGTAAACGGTCGCCTGCACTATAAGCGGGCGAAGACAGGCAAAAACTACAGCATCCTGGTACAGCCGGAAGCGCAGGCCATTATCGACAAATACCCTGGTAAAACGCACCTGCTTTGCTTCGCCGAAAAGGTTAGCTGCTTCCGTATGAATTGTAACGACCTGCTGCGGAAGCTGGAGCCGGGCCTAACCTGGTACTGGGCGCGCTACAGCTGGGCTAACTATGCTGTGGACTTGGATATACCCAAAGATACGATAAGCGAAGCTATGGGCCATAAGCACGGTAGCACCGTTACCGGCATATACATTAAGTACAGTCAGGACAAAGCCGACGCGGCTAACCGGCAGGTGCTGGACTACTTCGCCAGCGACAGGGTAATATAAATGCTGCGCCACACTTCACAGCGGGGCGCAGCGGGGTTGCACTTTTAACAGAAACGGAGGTGTGTTAAAACTTGCGCTTTAGGTATAGGAATAGTAACCAAAGAATAATGGCTATAATACTGAGACCACCAGCCCAGGCCAGCATCTTTGTAAAAGCTGGCGTGTACTTGACTTTTTCCACGCGGTCTATGTACACTGGCACGCTTATGCTATCACGCTGGTGTACGTACATAGTATCGCGCAGGTAGCGGTACACCTGTACGGTGTCGTGGGCTGTCCGGGTCTTGTAAATATACTTTTCCTTGTACACCGTCTGGCCCTCAACGTACACGCTGTCGCGCTGCACCACCGTGTCGCGGTAGTGCTGCACCAGGCGCAGCGTGTCGTGCTGGACAGTGTTACGGTAAACGGTGTCGTGTACGATCTGTGGCAGCTCTACCGGAATGCCGGGCCGTACGACGCTGCACGCTGCCAGCAGCAGGACGCAGCACAGTAGGGTAATTAGTCGTTTCATAGTTACTTCTTTTTGGCGGTGCAAATGGCTATGGGAAATTCGGCGCGGACGTCGAAGCACGGACAGGCTTTTATCCACTCGTTAGCGGTAATCCTGCCGTCGCCGTTTTTATCCGGACTGGCGTCCCTGTGGCCGATTACTTCCACGATAGGGTATTTGTCGATAAGCTGGTATACCAGTTTGGCCAAAGCCCTTTTCTGGGCGGGCGTCCTGGTGTCTGCGGGCTTTCCGTTTTTGTCCAGACCGCCCACGTAGCAGATGCCGATACTGTGTTTATTGTAGGCCAGGCCGGACACGCCGGCGGTGTTGCAGTGGGCGCCGTCCCTGGTAAGCGGCCGGCCTACTTCCACCGTGCCGTCCAGGTCGATAACGTAGTTATAGCCGATACCGGCAAAGCCCCTTTCTTTGTGCCACTTGTCAATATCGGCAGCGCGCACGTCCTGCCCGGCGCGGGTGGCCGTGCAGTGGATAACTATGGCGTCGATCTTCTTCATAACGTGTTACTGTTGGTCTGGTTCTTCGGATGCTGCGGCGGCCTTGCGTTTTTCCTGCTCGTCGAAAAGGACGGCGGCCACCAGCTTTGCTATGTCGTCTTTGTTCTCTATTATCACGTTCATAGTCTTTTCGGCCTTGCGCAGTTCTTCTTTCTGCCAGGCTTTTTCCCTTACGCTCTTAAACTCGCAGTAGATACACCAGGCAGCCCACAGCATCGAGAAAGCCGGTACCGGCAGCAGCACTGCCGCCAGCAGGTCGATGCACACCAGCACCAGGTAAGGGGAAAAGTATTTGCGGGCCTTTTCGCAGGTCTTCTTAAACCCAGTGGACGTGGTAGCCTCGCCGCGTTGTTTGGCCTTATGGATGCCAAAGATAAGGTCTATGCCCATAGCGAAGATAAGGGCTGCGGTGGCTACCACGATTAGCACTACGTGGCCGTAAAGGTGGCTAAGATAATCTAATATAGCTTCGTTCATTTTTCAGTAGGACGGTTAAACAGTTCGTAGACAATTTCGTTATTTTGTGCTTCCACCGTTACCAGGTAGCGGGCCGACAGGTACTGCACCAGTTCGGTATTTAGGTCGTCGCCGCGAAGCACCAGCAGCGGTTCGGGTTTAATAGTCTCCATCCCTTATACGTTGTAGTGTTATGGTTTTTGGCTTGTATTTGTTACGCAGGCAGACTACTTCGTAGTGGCCCTTTATGTAAAGATACTGCCACGCCTGCGGGCTTATCATAGAAAGCACCTTTACCCGGTTGCCGTATTCGTTACACTGGCGAAGCAGGCCCAGGTAGCTGTTTATGCTACAGATGCAGTGGCGTATCTGACGCAGGTCTTTGGCGGCATTGAGACGCCGCACCGCCACGATAAAGTTAGTAAGCACCCGGTTACAAATGTAGGTGCGGCCGGGCTTTACGATCATCCCGGTAAACTCTACGCCTTTGGTGTAGTGCTGTAGGTAAAATTTCTTTTCGTTAAGGGCCAGGCCGATGCCGGCCAGCTTCTCCCGGATTTTGGGGATAGCCGCCAGCAGTACGGCTTTGTCTTCGTGGATGCAGTAGAAGTCGTCCACGTACCGGCCGTGGTGGGTTATGCCCAGTTCTTCCAGGTACCAGTCCAGCAGGTTAAGCAGGAAGTTTGCGAAAAGCTGGGCAAACAGGTTGCCTATGGCCACACCCTTGCCGGGCGTATTGGTAAAAAAGGATTTGTGCGGCGGCAGGTAGTCCCAAAACTTTAGCGGGCTGTGGCGTTCGCAGTTCTTTTCCGGGCTGTGCAGGATAACCACCCGGCAGGTGTAGCGCAGGTCTTCTTTGTCCGGGCCGTCGTAGTGCTGCACTATAAAGGCGTCTATTAAGCTGGCTAGCATAAGCCGGTCTATGCTCATAAAAAAGCCCTTAAGGTCTAATTTCAGTACCCAGCAGTCGTGGGTATAGTTCCGGCTTACGGTGCGCAGGTCGTCTTCCAGCATCTTAACACCGTACAGCTGGCCTTTGCCCTTGCGGCAGTTGAAAGTGCGCGGGCTGAATATCTGTTCAAATAACGGCTCCAGGCGCAGCGCTATGTAGTGGTGTACTATCCGGTCTTCAAAAGAAGCGGCAAACACTTCGCGGTATCTGGGACGTGTTACGACAAAGCAAATAGACTTACCGGGCGCGTATTGCCGGGTATTGATCCGGTCGCGCAGCGCGATTAGGCGCGCTTCGTAGTCCATTTCATATACCACCGCACTGGCTGTTCTCCGCTTCCGTTTGCGGCAGTCATAGTACGCCTGTAGCATATCGTCCGTAGTAACCATCTATCCAAGTGTTTTTATGTATTTTTCTAAATACCTGTTTCCGTAAGAAGTGCTGAAACCGCGCGCACCCTGTTCCTGTTGCTGGCCTTAGTGTTGTTGTTCATATTACCGTTGCTAAGGTTCAAGTTCCAGGCGTTCGTCGCGCTGTACTCTGTAAGGCTCGCAGTCTGCGCCGTACTTGTCTTGCTCTTAACCAGAAATGCTGGTATACGGCCCATTTATTACGGAAAACGCGCGCCCAGGGGGTCGTAACCTTACCTGGTTCTGGCGATCATTCGCAGTCGGCTTGCTGGGCCGTTGTAAGCGAATTTTTCCACGCTGTACACTGCTTGCCGATAGCGTCCATAAGTTCCACTATCTGTGCGTGCCGCCCTTCTGAAGTAATCCATTTTCTTTCGCCAGCCTTTCGCATTAAGGTTTTAAGGGTTTCAAACTTAACCTGGAAAGCCACCAGGTAACTTATCCGCGTTTCCCTGTCTCTGTTGAGGTAGGCGGCCGCTATATCCTGGATCAGCGCTACGGCCAGTTCGTGCATCTTTGTACCGATGCTGTATTTGTACTGGCGCGGGAAATTCGGCGTTATGTCCAGGATATGATCCAGCAGCGCGTTAGCGTCTAAGTATATCCGGGTACCGGAAACCAGCTTAACTTTGTTTGCCATAAAACCTTAATGCTTAGCTTTTGATACGGCTACCGCCGTATCTTAAAGGTTAAAGACTAACTACTAAAGGTTAAGAAATAAATGCTGAAACCGCGCGCACCCTGCCCCTGTTGCTGGCCTTAGTGCGGTTGGTCATATCACCGATGCTAAGGTTCAAGCACCAGGCGCGCGCCGCGCTGTACTCTGTAGAAGTCCAGTACCACGTTTCGGAAAGCTGCGTAGCACCGGTAATAAGGCTAAGGGCGTAGTTAATCTTCGTCATATTGGCGTAGATCATCATCATTTCGCCCAGGGACGGCAGCCACCATTTACCGGCGGTTAGGCCGTAGCCGTTCGCGTTGGTGCGGCTGTAGGCAGCGCAGAAACCGGGGGCGTAGCTGGCGCCCTGGCAGGCTGCTTTCTCGATCTGCGCGGCGGTGTTGGTCTTACCGGCCCAGTCGCTGTACGCCGTTACGCGGTCGGTCGTGGTAACGCCGCCACCGCTTACCGCTTCGGAAGACCAAAGCAGGCCGGCGCTGTCGCACTCCGTCGGAGCGACTACCAGCAGTTTGCCGCCCTCTACGACCACTACGCCGTCGGCGATTTCGCCAGCTGACTGCTGGGCCGTCCATTTGTGGGGCTTGTACATAATCGGGTAATTGTCGCTCTTGCGGTGCGTCATAATAAATATGCCGTCCTCGATCGCGTCAAGGCTCATACCGGCTAACAGGGCCGTTTTGAGATTATCCAGCGTAATAAGGGTTACGTTTCCCTGCGCATCTGTCATAGGGAATTTCTGGCCGCTGGCCACCGTGGTTACGGTAGTCTGGGCCGACAGTTTTTTTGTTGTACGTGTCATAAACTTATAAGTTTAATAGGGTTTGTTATGCAGACTTTCCATAATACACCATAAGCCAGCAGCCGTTTTCCGCGCTGTTCACGTTATACAAGTTGTGGGCATACTTAAAGCGCATAATTTCACGGCTGGTGGATTCGTGGCTGTACGCCCAGGAAGTAGAAGAAGTCATACGATAAATGTACTTGCGCGTAGTGGTGCTGCCGTTATTATAGGACTGTACCGTAAGCGAGTTGTTAGTAGTGTGCCAAATCTCAAACTCTTGCCCCACTTCAGGATTTAATGGCAGGGTAATAGTAATAGCACCGGTATTATTTACGATAATTGTATGGTCGGTATTAGCAAGCGTGCTGGCTGTTGTAATGTGCCGCAAATGCGGTCTTAGCCCGGCAAACATACCGCCCTCACACCAGGCAGCGAAGTTGCCGCCATAAGGCGTACCGCCGCTGTAGGTAGCTTTTTTCTGCCCTGTGGCGGAAAGGTACATTAGGATATTAGCCCTGTTATTTACTGAATAATCTGACGCGCCGGTAGGGGGCGTAATGGCACTTACCAAACGCTCCATAATGTAAAAATAGCTGTACGCAGTAGCGTAGGGGTGTACTTCAAAATTGCTGGTTATAGTACCATCACTCAAACTAAAGGCGTTTGCATATAACCTTATAGTGGCCGCCGAAAGCAAGGCC
>CALFJG010000085.1 GCA_937877625.1 uncultured Prevotellaceae bacterium | reverse complement strand
CCAACGACCCCCTGATTAACAGTCAGGTGCTCTAACCAACTGAGCTACTGAAGCGTGTTTTTAAGGCGAATTAACGCCTTTCAGCGAAATAGCGGTGCAAAAATAAGGCGCAATTTTGAAATAAGCAATAACTTTGCGGCGAATTTTCAAAAAAGTGATGAAAAAGATACTCGGAATGGGCAATGCACTGATTGATGTGCTTGTTCGTATTGACTCTGACAGCGAGTTGGAGAGCCTTGGATTGCCCAAAGGTTCTATGCAGTTGATTGATACTTCTCGTTTTGACGATTTGTATCAGCAGGTGCAACGTTTTTCTTACCATAAAGCCACGGGAGGCTCTGCTGCCAATACTATTCTTGCCCTTGCCAATCTCGGCGTGCCTACGGGTTTTATAGGACGTACGTCCGACGATGCCAATGGTAATTTCTTTGCGGTGAACGCCAACGCCCACCATATTCAATTCCACCGTGTGTCAGCTGTGGGTCACTCTGGTACAGCACTCACTTTTATCTCCCCCGATGGGCAGCGCACTTTTGGCACTCATCTTGGTGTGGCAGCGGGTTTGCAGGCCGAGGATCTTTCCGAAGATATGTTTCGCGGCTATGATTTATTGCACATTGAAGGGTATCTCACGCAAGACCACTCACTCATAGAGCGTGCTTTTCAGTTGGCGCATGCTGCGGGGCTGCGCATCAGTCTTGACTTGTCTTCGTTCAACATTGTGGCTGCTGATCGCGACTTCTTCCATACACTCGTTTGCCAATCTGAAATAGTCTTTTCCAATGAGGAAGAGGCTGAGGCTTTTACCGGAATGGCAGCAGAGGATGCTCTTGAAGAATTTGCGTCGTTGGCTCATACCGTGGTGGTAAAGATAGGCCAGCGTGGTGCCCTGGTAGCTTCGGGCGATGAGCGTGTGAGCGTTCCCGCGCATAGTGTTCCCGTGGTTGATACCACTGGTGCCGGCGACTATTTTGCAGCAGGTTTTCTATATGGTCAAGCCTCTGGTAAGTCGCTACAGCAATCTGCCGAGATAGGTACTTTGTTGGCCTCTAAAGTATTACAAGTGGTAGGTACTACACTCACCGATGATACTTGGCAAAACATAGGCAAATATATTTCCTAACTTCCGTGCTTTTGTTCTATGTTTCGTACGCTCCATATAATATATATAGCCACAGTGCTTTTCTTCGTGCCGGCTGTGGGCTTGCGCGCGCAATCGTCCGATCAGAATTTTGAGTTGGCGCGACAGATGGACGTGTTTACCAACATCCTCTCGCGTGTGGATATGCATTATGTGGACTCACTGCCTACGCGCAGTATTGTGGAAGCCGGCATTGACCACATGCTCTCAACCCTTGACCCTTATACCGTGTATTACCCTGAGGAGCGTCACGACGAGATCTATCTCTTCGCTTCCGGGCGTTATGCTGGTATAGGTGTCGGCCTACGGACGATGCAGTCCACGTTGCGTTGTATGATTACCACCGTAGAACACGGCAGCCCTGCCGAGGAAGTGGGGTTGAGGCCTGGCGATGTCTTTCTAAGCATAGAGGGACAATCCTTGGGGCAGGCCGCCTCAAACGCCGTAGCAGACCTTGTGGCATATACCAACAAAGTGGCGAAGGCGTTGTCGGGCGAGCCTGGTAGTACGCTTGACATAGAGATACAGCGTCCTGGCAGCACGCGTGGCAAGAACTTCACGTTGCGTCGCAAACTTATGGAGCAAAAGAGTGTGGCTTATGCGGCAATGGTAAGCGACAGCATTGGCTATATCAGCCTCTTGCGTTATAGTGAGAATACGGCAGCTGAACTTCGTCGTGCCACAGCCTTGTTGCTTCAACGCGGTGCTCAAGGTCTGATACTTGACGTGCGCGGCAATCCAGGCGGGCTGCTCACTGCTGCTGTTGATGCCGTGGGACTCTTTGTGCCACGCGAG
The DNA here is from genome assembly GCA_937877625.1 of uncultured Prevotellaceae bacterium. Lineage (GTDB taxonomy): Bacteria > Bacteroidota > Bacteroidia > Bacteroidales > Bacteroidaceae > Alloprevotella. The sequence continues at coordinate 1,174 of CALFJG010000085.1, read as the reverse complement.
ACAGAGGTGGTGCGCACACGCGGCAATGCCAACACGCGCGACGAAGTGTTTTATACCAACACCGACCCGCTCGACGAGCATATTCCGATGGTGGTGCTTGTGGACCATGAGTCTGCCTCGGCTGCAGAGATTACAGCCGGCGCTCTTCAGGACTACGACCGTGCCGTCATACTCGGCACACGTACGTTCGGTAAAGGCCTTGTGCAGAGTACTTACGAGCTACCCTACGGCGGACTCATCAAAATTACCTCCGCAAGATATTATATCCCCAGCGGTCGCTGCATCCAAACCATAGACTATAGTCACCGTAATAGCACACAGCAGCCCTCGCCTTTGCGTCCGTTTGAAACTTCTACCGGCCGCATCGTGTACGAGGGGGGCGGTATTAGTCCTGATGTGGAAGTAGCGGAGGACACCTTGACCTATCTTGTACAGCAGATAGCCGCGAGCGACTTGCTCTATACCTTTGCAGCCGATTATGTACGCACGCACCGCACCCTCGCCGCGCCAATCTCCTTTGAAACAACTTTGGCCGACTATGCAGCGTTTAAGCAGCATCTTGTTTTTGGCGGCTTTACATATAGCCGCCGCACGTCAGAAGCACTTGAAAACCTTCGCTCTATAGCACACGCCGAAGGATATAGTGCCGAAATTGACGATGAATTAGACAATCTTGCCTCGCGTCTCTCTGTTGACATTGACCAGCTCTTGGAGCAGCAACGTTTGCCGATAAAGCATCTCTTAGAACAAACTATTGTAGCTACGGCCTACGGCGAATCAGGACTTGCCGAATACAACCTTCGCGGCGATCGACCGCTCATTGCGGCAATCTCCCTCTTGCGCGACACTCGCCGCTATCGCGCCCTTCTCACCACAGTACCCGAACGGTAGTTACTCCCGTGTAAGTGTATGCGTTATTGCCCTTATGTTAATAATGAGGTATAATTAGCTTGTTTTGCGGGTAATGGACGTAACTTGGAACGGGGGTACTTTATTTTATTGCTGCCCGCAAAGAGAAAGAACAATATCAGCTTTTTGTAAATCGCAAATAGATGTGGATGTTTATAGGGAGGGCGGAGTGATTACATAATGCTTTCAAACTTTTAGTGGACACCAATGATTTTTTTCAAGTGCTTTGAAATTTTTTTCAAGTGCTTTGAAATTTTTTTCAAGT
>CALFJG010000084.1 GCA_937877625.1 uncultured Prevotellaceae bacterium | reverse complement strand
GGGCTTCAGCCTAATTTTTATCCTGCTAAAAAACTTTTAGCGGACAGCAATAAAATAAAAATCCTCCCAGTTTCGGAAATAGTGAAAGCCTATCAGTGCCGTAAGTATGGCAAATGCGGCGCAGCTTTCTGGGAGCGCAGGCGGCTCGCCTGCATCATTTAGCAGGCACAGCCTGCGCTCCTCTATACACGCGCGCCGCGTGCGCAGCCATGCTTTGCACGTTTTAAGCGGGCAGCAATAATTTTTTTGCTCCTCCTTAAATCGGAGTACGGCCTGTGCTTATCAGATTGCCGGTGCGCAAGATTGCAGTAGGCAGAGAGGCTCGGTTCGGGATTTTAGCGTAACTTTGCCGCCACTTAAACGTGTATAACGCCAATACGATGAATTATCTCCCAACAGATATTGACGGGGTGTGGATTTGTGAACCCCGCGTTTTTGCCGACAACCGCGGCTATTTTATGGAAACTTGGCGCGAGGACGATTTCAACCGTGCCGTGGGCTACGAGGTGCGCTTTGTGCAGGACAATGAGTCGAAATCGCACCGTGGTGTCCTGCGTGGACTGCACTATCAGCGTGGCGATGCATCACAAGCCAAGTTGGTGCGCGTGTTGCAAGGCATAGTCGTTGACGTGGCTGTAGATTTGCGCAAATCTTCTCCCACGTTCGGAAAATACGTAATGGTGGAGCTCAGCGCGCAGAACAAACGCCAACTTTTCATTCCCCGAGGCTTTGCTCACGGCTTCCAGGTAATCAGCGACGAAGCCGTCTTTGCATACAAGGTTGACAATCGCTATGCCCCAGAGGCCGAATGCTCCATACGCTACGACGACCCCACGATAGGCATTGACTGGCCTCTAAAAGAGGGACTCGAACTCTCGGAGAAAGACCTCCGCCACGCTGTCGCACTCTCCGAAGCCGACACTTTCTGAAACTCACGACTGCTACGTCTAAAGCGTTTTCACCAAATGAATAACATACGCAACTTCTGTATCATAGCGCATATCGACCACGGGAAAAGCACGCTGGCCGACCGACTGTTGGAACGCACAGGCACGATACAAATCACCGAGGGGCAAATGCTCGACGATATGGACCTTGAAAAGGAACGCGGCATCACCATCAAGAGCCACGCCATACAAATGGCCTATCCGCGCGGCGGCGAAACCTTTACGCTCAACCTGATAGACACTCCGGGACACGTGGATTTCAGCTACGAGGTGTCGAGGAGCATTGCCGCCTGCGAGGGATGCCTGCTTGTGGTGGATGCCACGCAGGGCGTACAGGCGCAAACCATTTCTAACCTCTATATGGCCATAGAGCACGACCTGGAAATCATACCCGTGCTTAACAAATGCGATATGATTAATGCTATGCCCGAGGAGGTGGAGGACGAAATCATTGAACTGCTCGGCTGCAAGCGCGACGAAATACTCCGTTGCTCAGCCAAGACGGGCGAAGGCATAGCGGCTATACTTGATGCCATAGTGGACAAAATACCCGCCCCACAAGGCGATGCCAACGCCCCGCTTCAAGCCCTGATTTTCGATAGTGTGTTCAACCCTTTTAGAGGCATCATCGCCTACTTCAAGATAGTAAACGGCAGCATCGGCAACGGCGAGGATGTCCTCTTTGTCAATACCGGCAAGCAGTATAAGGCCGACGAGGTGGGAGTGTTGAAAATGCAACTCTGTCCGCGCCAGTGCCTCGGATGTGGCGATGTGGGATATATCGTCAGCGGCATAAAAACAGCCACGGAGGTAAAGGTGGGCGACACCATCACCTCTGCCGCTAATCCCTGCGACAAGGCCATCGAGGGATTTGAGGAGGTGAAGCCGATGGTCTTTGCCGGTGTTTATCCCATAGAGACGGAGGATTTTGAGCAACTGCGTGCCAGCTTAGAGAAACTACAACTCAACGATGCCTCGCTCACTTTTCAGCCCGAAAGTAGCGTAGCCCTCGGCTTCGGCTTCCGATGCGGCTTCCTCGGACTGCTCCACATGGAAATCATACAAGAGCGCCTCGACCGGGAGTTTAATATGAACGTCATCACCACCGTGCCTAACGTTTCCTACCACGTCTTCGACAAACACGGCACGATGCACGAGGTACACAACCCCGCTGGTATGCCCGACCCTGTGGAGATAGAGCATATTGAAGAACCCTACATTCGTGCCTCCGTCATTACGCGCACCGACTACATCGGGGCTATAATGAAACTATGCCTCTCCAAACGGGGCGAACTAATAAAACAAGAATATGTGAGCGGCAACCGCGTAGAACTCCACTATGATATGCCGCTCGCTGAGATTGTCATAGACTTCTACGACAAGCTAAAAAGCATCTCTAAAGGCTATGCCTCGTTCGACTACCACGCTATCGGTATGCGTCCCTCACGCCTTGTGAAGCTCGACATACTTCTCAACGGTGAGCCCGTCGATGCGCTGAGTACCCTCACCCACCAAGACAACTCCGTTACCTTCGGGCGGCGTATGTGTGAACGTCTAAAAGAACTCCTGCCGCGACAGCAGTTCGACATAGCCATCCAAGCCGCCATAGGTGCAAAAATCATTGCACGCGAAACCGTCAAGCAAGTACGCAAAGACGTCACGGCAAAATGCTACGGCGGCGATGTAAGCCGCAAGCGAAAACTACTCGAAAAACAAAAGCGCGGCAAGAAACGTATGAAAGAGATTGGCAATGTGCAAGTGCCACAAAAGGCCTTCCTCGCCGTACTCAAGCTCGACTGAGACGGAAACGCTGTGTGCAACTATCAATCTAAGAGATTAACAAGAGGTCTGTGACCTCAACTGAGAAACCAAAAACTTCGTGTTTTGTTTTTCTTTGCACACGCCTTGTGCTATTTTTGCAGCGTCTGCAGGAGAAATCAGCAGGCCAAGAAGGCGTTTTTGCTTCTGTCCTTGAACCAAAACAAGTCCTACGCTTTTTTGCACACTTTTTAATACCAACCCCGCCCGCATTCGAGTACTTGGCGCGGCACAAAACAATCAAACATGATGAAGGCAAGCATTTTCAAACTGATGGCTATGCTTTGCATAGCAGTGGTAACCAGCGGATTTGTTTCCTGCGGAGACGACGACGATGGCGTAAAGATAGACAAGAATAAATTAATCGGCACTTGGCAGGAATACAAGACAGAGTATTATGACTTAGACGGAAATCTGTTACGGACATACGACACTCCATCTTATTATTATTACACGTTCGACGCGGACGGCACATTACATACAACCAGTTATTCAATGCTTAAAGAATATGCCAATGATGATGAAACCTCTACGTGGAAACTTAAAGGCGACAAGCTTGTCCTTTATGGAGACGAGTTCTATCGTATCAAGAAGCTGACCGACGAAGAACTCGTGCTGGAAATGAAGTATGCTGACCAGGGCTATGAGGAAGACTATAACCCAAAAGAAGATGAAATAACGTACTACCGACGAGTATCAGAAAAATAAGCCGACATAAGGAAGCTGACTATAGCAACCTCCAGTCCTTTAACAAATAGGCGGGATGTGTGATACCCGTCCACCTGTTTCTATCAGCCGCTGCAAGCAATCCGCTCTCAGCGGCTGGTTTATTTGTCACCGCGAGAGACGCTTCTTCTGTCAACCGCTGCAATGGAGTTCCGTCAGTTGACACAACAAAATAAAGGAAACACTTGTTTCATAGCAGATTATACGTACTTTTGCAGAACCGCCTTTTAGGTGGTAGAACCACAAAAACAACACACACGCGATGCAAGTAGCGATAGTGAAATACGGAGCGGGCAACGTGTACAGCGTGGTGCATGCCCTGCGCAGATGCGGTGTGCAGCCCGTGCTTACTGACGATAACGAAGTGATACGCCGTGCCGACCGCGTTATATTCCCCGGACAGGGCGAGGCGGCCACGACGATGCGTAGCGTACGCGCTCAGGGGCTGGACAGACTTATCCCCTCGCTGACGCAACCTGTACTGGGTATCTGCATAGGTCAGCAGTTGATGTGCCAATGGAGCGAGGAGAGCGGGGGTACACCTTGCATCGGTATCTTCCCCGAAACGCGCGTGGCACGCTTCGTGCCACGTAGCGGCGAGGATAAGATACCTCACATGGGCTGGAACACCGTGGGAGGTCTGCGCTCGCCGCTCTTTGACGGAATAGCCGATGGCACGTATTTCTACTTCGTACACAGCTACTACGTACCTGTTGATGCTTCCTATACCATTGCCGCAACTACTTATTGCGACACACCATTCGCCGCAGCGATGCGCCGCGACAATTTCTTTGCTACGCAGTTTCACCCTGAAAAGAGTGGCGAGGCCGGAGAACGCTTGCTGAGGAATTTTTTAGATATTGAGCGGCGTTTGTTTCCATAGTCTATAAGGCAACGCCGTGTTTTCTATGCCTTACAGAGAAGAATGTGTTTTTGCTTTGCAATGCTTCAAGTGGGTGCATCCCTCGCAGCAGTGCTTGTTGCTGCGACCCTGGAAATTCTTTCGTATGCGATGCACGGCAAAGGCTACGCACAAGGCGAGTACGATAAATACGATGATGTATTGCCAGAGCATAAGCTAAAAAGGAAGTTTGTGTGTGTTGGCGGCTATATTGCAAGCCGCATAACAGCCAATGACCAGTTTGGGTTTAACTGAAAAGGTTTCCTATCTGATAAACAGCAACGGACACTATCCAAGCCACCAAAGTGGTATAGACGGCAGCAGCCAACGCCCAACGCCACGAGCCTGTCTCGTTTTTTATGGCGGCAATAGTGGCGATGCAGGGAAAGTAGAGGAGAATAAATAACAGGTAGCAATAGGCTGCAAGGGGCGTGATGCCGTCTGCCTGCATCAGGTGGTGCAGACGTGTGTACTTGTTAGCATCGTCGCTAAAGGTTTCGTCTTCACCATAACTGTCATCGCCGGCATAGATGACACCGAGCGTGCTGGCCACAATCTCCTTAGCACCCACGCCAGCCAATAGGCTCACGTCGAGTTTCCAGTTAAATCCTTGCAAACTGAAAGCGGGCTCTATGGCTTTCCCCAGACGTGCGATACAACTCTGTTCCTGTTGTTGCTCCGGGGTGAGGTTGTCGCCTTGTGGAAAGTAGCCGAGTGCCCAAACGATAAGGCTCGCCACGAGAATGATGCCGCCCATCTTTTTCAGGTACTCCTTGCCTTTCTCCCAAGTGTGTCGCAGTGTGGCCTGCCACGTGGGTAGGCGATACGGCGGTAGCTCCATAACAAACGGCGTGTCCTCTCCGCGTATCACAAAGCGCGCGAGCAGCCGGCTCACCACCACGCTCACGGCAATGCCTACGGCGTAGAGCGAAATCATTACCGCCGAGCGCCACTGAGCGGCGAAAAACGTGCCGGCAATCATAATATATATAGGTAGGCGTGCCGAGCACGACATAAAAGGCAAAACCATCATCGTGATAAGACGTGAACGCCGACTTTCTATGGTACGTGTGGCCATCACGGCGGGTACGTTGCAGCCAAAACCCATAATAAGCGGGATGAACGACTTGCCGTGAAGTCCCATCGTGTGCATCAAACGGTCCATAATGAAAGCGGCGCGTGCCATATAGCCACTGTCTTCCATAAAGGAGATAAACAGATAGAGTATCAATATCTGTGGCAAAAACACAATGACCGCCCCTACGCCGCCCACAACTCCGTCAACAAGCATCGCTCGCAGCGGACCCTCAGGTAGCAAGGTGCCAAGCGTGTTGCCTATCCAAGCCACGCCAGCCTCCATCCAGTCCATAGGATACTGGCCGAGCGAGAACGTGGTTTGGAACATCACATAGAGCAGAAAGAAGAACACGGGGAAACCCAGGTATTTGTGGGAAAGTATGCTGTCTAAGGTGTGTGTCAGCCGATAGGTGTCTGTCTTCGTGCCTTTGCTATACCGAGCCTCTGTCAGTGCGCCGTGGATAAAGCCGTATTTCGCATCGGTTACCGCTGTCTCGCTATCTTCCTGCGTGTCGGCTTTGATTTGTGCGGCGGCTTTGTTGCGTGCCGCAAGTGCCTCCTCTCCGACAGCGTCTTTCTTTACTTCTGCTTCTGCCCAAGTGTCGTTTTCCAAGAGTTTTACTGCCAGGTAGCGCGTGCTGAAACGGGTGCGTAGGGCTTCGCTCTTTTTGAGCGTAGCCTGTATGTCGCTGATAGCACGTTCCACATACTGCCCGTGGTTGATGTGGATATGGCGCACAACGTGGTGGCGCGGACGGTCGCCCTCGGCAAAGTCTTCCATGTGGTCGTTGGGGAGCGTGTCTTCTTGGGCATATTGCTTGTGCCACTCGCGGATTTCTCGTGCCACCGCAGGATTGATGCGCCCGTCGGCATCTATGTAGTCAGCCCCCTCATAAAGGTTTATCAACACGTGGAACAGCAAGTCCACGCCGCGCCCCGTGCGAAATGATGTACGTATCATCGGCACGCCAAGCAGCCCGCTCAGCGTTTCTATGTCTATCGTGTCGCCACGACGTTCAAACTCATCGTACATATTGAGTGCGCAGACCATACGCACGTTCATATCTACAAGTCCAGTGGTGAGATAGAGGTTACGCTCCAGGTTGGAAGCGTCTATGACATTGATAATAATGTCGGGGTGTTTCTCCAGCAGATGCTCGCGCACATAGAGCTCCTCGGGGCTGTAGCACGAGAGGGAATACGTGCCGGGCAAATCGGTCAGTGCCAAGTCGTAACCCTCAAAATGTGCGTGTGCCTCGGTGGCATCCACCGTGACACCGCTGTAGTTGCCCACACGTGCGTGCGCACCGCTGGCATAGTTGAATAGCGATGTCTTGCCACAGTTCGGGTTGCCCACCAATGCTACATTGATTGTGCGTCGCTGGCGGAGGTAGGAGGTCTCTTCACGCTCGCTGAGGCTCAACGCCTTTTCTGTAGCAGTGTGCTTAGATAGCGTGTCGCTCTCGGCAGACGTGCAGGCCACGTCAGCTCCCTTTGCTATCTCTATGAGCTCTGCCTCGTCGCGGCGTAGGCTTACTTCGTAGCCCATCACTTTATATTTCACAGGGTCTTGCAGCGGCGCACTGAGCAACGCCTCCACCTCGCGGCCTTTCACAAAGCCCATCTCAATGATACGCTTGCGAAAGCCGCCGTGGCCTGTCACCTTCACGATGCGTGCCTGCTCGCCCGTCTGAAGTTCTGATAGTTTCATCACTCCTTATTTATATAGGTCTTTTCCTCTCTGACGTAAGGGGGGAGGGACGACTTTACTTTTGCGCAGCAAAAGTACGCCTCAAAAGCACGCTTTGCAATACTTAATATAAGGTATTTTGCGCTCTTTTCTGTGAAAATATGCCAGAGAGCTTATAGGGCAGCCATTCCTTTCTGTTTTTTTTCCTTATTTACTGATGAGCATAGTGTTTGCCAGCGTGTTTGACGGGCTGCCCCCTACCTTTCTTATCAAACATAGCAAGACGAACACGTGGCCCTACAACGCAAGAACTGTGTCTGCAAGAAGAATACGGTTTGGCACGCTCTTTGCTTTATTGAAAGCAAACAAACTAAAATCTTTGTTCTTAAAGGTTTTGTGCAAGGGTGTTATATCACACAAACGCAGCGGCTTGATAGAACTACTCTCTCTTCCTATTGTCTTTTGTGGGTAAAACCTTTGCAGAGCTTTCAACCTATTACTTAGAAAATCAAAAAAACAACACAACTATGGGAAAAATTATCGGAATTGACCTTGGAACCACAAACTCGTGTGTATCCGTTTTTGAAGGCGGCGAGCCCGTTGTTATCGCCAACAGCGAGGGCAAGCGTACCACGCCTTCGGTAGTGGCTTTTGTAGAAGGCGGCGAGCGCAAAGTGGGCGACCCGGCCAAGCGCCAGGCTGTCACCAACCCCAAAAAGACCATCTATTCTATCAAGCGCTTTATGGGCGAGACCTTTGACCAGGTACAGACTGAAATAGGTCGCGTGCCATACAGTGTAGTGCGTGGCGACAACAACACACCACGTGTGGACATCGACGGACGTCAGTACACGCCGCAGGAAATCAGTGCTATGGTGCTTCAAAAGATGAAAAAGACAGCCGAGGACTATCTCGGACAGGAAGTCTCCGAAGCAGTAATCACCGTGCCTGCTTATTTCTCCGACTCGCAGCGCCAAGCCACAAAAGAGGCCGGACAGATTGCCGGCTTAGAGGTGAAGCGTATCGTCAACGAGCCGACAGCGGCAGCCTTGGCCTACGGCCTTGACAAGTCGAAAAAGGATATGAAAATCGCTGTGTTCGACCTCGGAGGCGGCACGTTTGACATCAGTATTCTGGAACTCGGCGACGGCATTTTTGAGGTACTCTCCACCAATGGCAACACCCACCTCGGCGGCGACGACTTCGACCAAGTGATTATCAACTGGCTCGTCGAAGAGTTCCGCAACGATGAAGGCGCAGACCTTAGCCAGGACCCTATGGCAATGCAACGCCTAAAAGAGGCCGCAGAAAAAGCGAAGATAGAACTCTCCAGTTCTACCACCACAGAGATTAACCTACCGTATATTATGCCTGTGGGTGGCGTACCCAAACACTTGGTGAAGACACTCACCCGCGCTAAGTTTGAGGCACTGAGCCACGAGCTGATACAGGCTTGCCGCATCCCGTGCGAAAAAGCACTGAGCGATGCAAAACTCAATAAGAATGAGATTAACGAGGTAATACTCGTGGGAGGTTCAAGCCGTATCCCGGCCGTGCAACAACTCGTAGAAGAGTTCTTCGGCAAAGCCCCGAGCAAGGGCGTAAACCCCGACGAGGTAGTGGCCGTGGGTGCCAGCATTCAAGGTGCCATCCTTGGCAAAGAGAGCGGCGTGGGAGATATGGTGTTGCTCGATGTCACACCGCTTTCACTCGGCATTGAGACGCTCGGCGGCGTGATGACACGTCTGATAGAGGCCAACAGCACTATTCCTATCCGCAAGAGTGAAACCTTTAGCACAGCCGAAGACAACCAACCCGAGGTGACCATCCACGTGCTACAGGGCGAGCGTCCTATGGCCGCTCAGAACAAAAGCCTGGGACGCTTCAACCTCGCAGGCATCGCTCCAGCACGTCGTGGCGTGCCACAGATTGAAGTGACGTTCGACATCGACGCCAACGGCATTGTCAACGTTAGTGCAAAAGACAAAGCCACAGGCAAGGAGCAGGCCATTCGTATCGAAGCCAGCAGCGGACTATCCAAAGAAGAGATTGATCGTATGAAAGCCGAGGCCGCTGCCAATGCCGAGGCCGATAAGAAAGAGAAAGAGCGTGTGGACAAACTCAACCAGGCCGACTCTATGGTGTTCCAGACAGAGAACCAACTCAAGGAACTCGGCGACAAACTCCCCGCAGCCGCCAAAGCACCCATAGAGGAAGCCCTCGGAAAATTGAAAGAAGCTCACAAGGCTCAAGACCTCGCTGCTATCGACACCGCAATGGCCGCTCTCAACGCTGCTTGGCAAACAGCCAGCGCACAGATGTATCAACAAAATGGCGCACAGCCCGGCCCTGATGCAGCCCAAGGCTTTGGCGGAGCTAACGCAGGCGGTACTTCAACTGCTTCCGACACGAACAAAGACGATATCCAAGAAGCCGACTTCGAGGAGGTGAAGTAAGAGTAAGAACTACAGTAAACAATATGCAAACCCGTAT
>CALFJG010000083.1 GCA_937877625.1 uncultured Prevotellaceae bacterium | reverse complement strand
GGCAAAAGAAATGAAAACTTTTTGTTTTCCTTTCTTTTGCGCTCGCCTTGCACTATCTTTGCACGCTGAAACACTGGGCGACACGTCGTATTACTGTAATGATAGATACCCTTTTCCGCTTTTGCTGTGGTGTAATAGAGGTGGTGGCCGTTCTCTCGGGCTATACCTATAAGGAGGTGGGAAGCATTAGTTTCGTTTATCTGCAACCCGCGCTTCTTTCTTTCACCGCCGCGCTGCCGATGCTGTTGATGATAGTAAAACTCTGGAAGCACCGCACACCACACCGCTTTGCTATAACGGCGATGAGTGTGGTATGGTTTCTGCCGTTTGCCTTCGGCACGCTGAAACTCTGGCAGCGATATAGCGGCACGCTCGAGGAGGCCTGCGATGCCTTATGCGCAGATATGCACTGGCTCGGAGAGACCACCGGCTTAGGTTATGAGACAACGAACATCCTGCTGTTTATCGTGGCTTTCCTCTTTTTCTTTCTGCTCAATATCTTTCTCTATACACTCGTGCGTAACACGATGCTCGATGCTCCACGCACGAAACGGCGTAAAAAGTTGAAGAAGTAAAATATCATTCCTCTATTCATTTTATGAAGCAATACAATCTGCTGAACAACGTGTTAGGCTGGGCGGTCTTCGTCATAGCCGCTTTCACATACTGCTCCACCGTGGAGCCGTCGGCCAGCTTCTGGGATTGCCCCGAGTTTATCACTACGGCTTATAAGCTTGAAGTAGGTCATCCACCTGGCGCACCTTTCTTTATGCTTACGGGCAACCTCTTCTCGCAGTTTACGTCCGACCCTACAAAGGTGGCGCTGATGGTCAACATTATGTCGGCGCTGCTCTCGGCACTATGCATCCTCTTCCTTTTCTGGACAATAACGGCACTGTCCCGTAAGCTCATTATTAAAGATAACGAGGCATCATCGCTGGCGCAGACGTTGCTCGTGATGGGGTGCGGGCTGACGGGAGCCTTGGCGTATGCCTGGAGCGACACGTTTTGGTTCTCGGCGGTGGAAGGCGAGGTTTATGCCTATTCTTCTATGTTCACCGCTTTGGTGTTTTGGCTGATACTAAAATGGGAGGTACGTGCCGACGAGCCCGGTAGCGACAAGTGGCTCGTGCTTATCTTCTACCTTACAGGACTGAGCATCGGTGTGCACTTGCTCAACCTCCTTTGTTTGCCGGCCATCACGTTGGTATATTACTACAAAAAGAACCCGTATGCCAACCTCTGGGGGTCGCTCCTGGCTCTGCTGATTAGTTTCTGTCTCATTGCCGCAGTGCTCTACGGCGTAGTGCCGGGCATCGTGAAAGTGGGCGGCTGGTTTGAATTGTTCTTCGTGAATACCCTCGGATTGTCGTTCAACAGCGGGTTTGTGGTATATATCTTTGTACTCGTAGCGGTGGTGCTCGGTGCTATATGGAGTACCACGCAATCCAACCGCCGCCTTATCAACGCACTCTTCCTCGTGAGCGTGGCATTGCTCGGCATTCCCTTCTTCGGACACGGATACGGTTCTATCATTCTCGGCATTATAATCCTCGGCGCACTCTACTTCTTGCTGCAATACAAGAAGGGCAAGGAGTATCTGCTGAGAAAGCGTGTACTCAATACGTCGCTCCTCTGTATGCTGATGCTGATGATAGGCTATTCCACCTATGCGCTCATTGTGATACGCTCCACCGCCAACCCGCCGATGGATCAAGACTCTCCCGAGGACGTCTTTACGCTCGGCGAATACTTAGGCCGTGAGCAGTATGAAGACACGCCGTTGTTGTATGGCTATTCCTTCTCCTCCCAACCTGTAGAGATGAGTAGCAAACAACGCTACCAACGCCACGAGAAGCAAAACGCCGACGAACCCGACCGCTACGATGAGGTAGAAATCACCGACGGCTACGTCTATCCCTCGGCGATGAAGATGTTCTTCCCGCGTATGCACAGCGCACTACATACCAAAGCCTATGAGCAGTGGCTCGGCGGACTGGATATGAAACTCGTGGACGGCGAGTGGAACGGTCGTTATTTCCAGGGCGAGATGCCCTCGCAAGCCGACAACCTACGTTTCTTCTTCTCCTATCAAATCAACTTTATGTACTGGCGCTACTTTATGTGGAACTTTGCCGGGCGACAAAACGATGTACAAGGATTTGGTGAGAAGGAACACGGAAACTGGATTACCGGCTACTCGTTTATTGACAATGCACTCTATGGCGACCAAGACCTCTTGCCCGACGACTTGAAGACAAACAAGGGTCATAACGTGTTCTACTGCCTGCCGCTGTTGCTCGGCTTGATAGGCCTCTTCTGGCAAGCCTACCGTGGAAAGCGGGGCATTCAGCAATTCTGGGTGGTGTTCTTCCTCTTCTTTATGACGGGGCTTGCCATAGTACTCTATCTGAATCAGAAACCGCAGGAACCACGTGAGCGCGACTATGCCTATGCCGGCTCGTTCTATGCCTTTGCTATATGGATAGGCCTCGGAGTGGCAGGCCTGGCAGAAGGCTTGCGCCGAGTGGTGAAAAACGATGTGGCAGTGGCTTGCATCGTCAGCGTGCTGGGAGTGCTTGTGCCCATACAGATGGTGTCGCAAACGTGGGACGACCACGACCGCTCGGGACGCTACGCCTGCCGTGACTTCGGTATGAACTACCTCTCCTCGTTGCCCGAGGAGGGCAATCCTATTATATATACCAACGGCGACAACGACACGTTCCCGCTTTGGTATGCACAGGAGGTGGAAGGCTTCCGCACCGATGCACGTGTGTGCAACCTTTCCTATCTGCAAACCTCCTGGTACACCGACCAGATGATACGCCCCGCCTACGACTCTAAGTCGCTACCTATTGCCTGGGAACCCTATCAGTACGTTGATAATATGGGTTACGACTATTTCGCGATACAGCCCGAGAGGCGTAGCGAGCTGGAGGAGATAAAGGCGAAGAACCCCAAGGTAAACCCCTACGAACTTAAGTATATCATCGACAACTACGTGCGCACGGAGAAGGTGGTACCCACCGACAGCGTGGTAGTGCCTGTGAACAAAGCCAACGTCATAGCCAGCGGTATGACACTGCCCAACGGCAAAGACAGTATTCCCGAATATATCACTATCTCGTGGAAAGGCGAGCGCGGCATCAAGAAGAGTAAGATGATGATCTATGAAATGCTGGCACGCAACGACTGGAAACGTCCTATCTTTATGAGTGTGACGCTCGGGCAGAGCAACTATGCCGGGCTGGAGAAGTATCTCGCCTTGGAAGGCCTGGCCTATCGCATCACGCCGTTTGAGTGGAACCAACAAGCCGATGTGGATAAGATGTACGACAATATGGTGAACCGCTTCCGCTGGGGCAACGTGTCGTGGGAAGGCATCTATCTTGACGAAACGAATATGCGGATGTGTCGCACCCACCGACACATGATGGGCTTGCTCGCCAAGTCCCTCGTGGCAAAGGGCGACACCGTGAGAGCAGAGAAAGTGCTTCAGAAGGTGAAGACCGAGCTGCCTTTCTCCACCATTCCTATCGATGTCACCGACCTTGATATTGCCGATATGTGGGTGGCGGTGGGCAACAAGGCAGAAGGCTCGAAGATATACGAAGGCATACTGAAACAGTCGTTTGCCAAACTTGCTTGGATGAGTTCGTTCTCTGAGGACTTTGTGTATGCTAACCTTGCCGACCAGTGTTATCGCGAGTTGCAGATCTGCTCGCTCTGCATTGATTCGTTACAAGACATTGACAGCAAACTCTCCGCACAATACGAGCAAGCGTTTTCCGCCGTGTCCGAAACCCTTGCAGGACGTGCAGGCTTAGACGTGATACAGCAGCAGATGCGACGGGAACAGACTGCCCCATCGGCTACCACTTCGCCGTTCGGGTTCTAAGAGCCGTTCGTTTTCAAAGCCAATTAAAAGAACCCACCTCGACAGGCTTTTGCTCGCCAAGGCGACACGGAAAAGTTTTCGTTATAGATAAATCTGCGTTCCTTCTTCGTTCGTTTTCAACAGACTTTTGCTCGCCAAGGCAAAGCTGAAGCAAGCTTCGCTTTGCTCTTTTGGCTTAACGCAAAAGTTCTTCAATCCGACACCGAAATCCTATGCTAACGTTGCAAAGAAGCAGCAGCAATGCAAGGTTGCGACGAACCAAAGAAGAATTTCCTGCGCAGCATAGACTTCCTTTCGCCTTTTTACGTACCTTTGCAGCAATCTAAACCCCATTTTCGTAAATCTTTCTTTAATTGCTATGAAAAAGTTTCTTTCTCTCACGGCTTTTGCTATGCTTCTTTTCGCAAGTGTCGGCGGTTTTACGGCCTGCGGTGGCGACGACGATGACAATGACAAAGACAACACAGCCACCACTGACGAAGACAACACGGAGACCGGTGACAATTCTTCTTTCAAGAACCAAACTGTCCGAGTGGGCGATGTAGAGTTTACAATGGTAGCCGTTGCAGGCGGCACGTTTCAGATGGGTGCGTGGGGCAGTACGCTTGACGATGCCTATGATTGGGAAAAACCTGCGCACGAGGTGACGCTCTCCGATTATTACATCGGAGAAACAGAGGTGACACAAGCCCTTTGGGAGGCCGTAATGGGCAGTAACCCGAGTAGTTTCAAAGGTGCTGATTTGCCTGTAGAGAGTATTTCGTGGGACGACTGCCAGACGTTTATCAGCGAGTTGAATGCTCAGACGGGCAAGACGTTTCGCTTGCCTACAGAGGCGGAATGGGAGTATGCCGCACGAGGCGGGAATAAGTCAAACAACTATTGCTACAGCGGCTCGGACGATATAGATGCCGTGGCGTGGTATTGGGATAATAGCGATATGCGTACCCACCCCGTGGGTCAGAAGAGTCCGAACGAATTGGGTTTGTACGATATGACGGGTAATGTATGGGAGTGGTGTAGCGATTGGTTTGGTGACTACAGCAGTAGCTCTCAGACGAACCCTACGGGCGCAGTTTCTGGCTCTAAACGCGTGGAGCGTGGCGGTTGCTATGGTAACGATGCGGAGGATTGTCGCGTCTCTGATCGCGGTAGCAACACGCCAGGCATCCGCACTGGCAGCCTCGGCTTGCGCCTCGTCCTGCAGTTTCCATAAATTTCTGTTGTATATTGATGCTGTCCGCTAAAACGCGCAAGCGCATCAAATCTCCGTCCGCAATGCCCATAAACAGGCGTTGCGGACGCTTTTTATGGAGTAACCCCCTCGCTGTAGAGAAGTATGGGAGCGCACGCGGCTCGCCAGCCTGCTTGCCTGCTTGCCTGCCCTTATAGGACTCTTACTCTGCTTCCGAAACATAAACTTTTGCCTTAAGTCAGAAGAGCAGAAGTTTCAGAAATCTGACAAGGCGGATGAATAGAGCACACCTTAAAACACCCCTTAAAACCTTTTTTGTACTTTTGCCTCGCTTATGAATACATCTGCGCTCAAATCTAATCGCAAGGAGATTGTCGATGCTATGTTTTTAATGGTGCTGCAGGCGGCGAATATGTTGCTGCCGGTGGTGGTGATACCTTATTTAATGAAGGTGTTAGGTGCGACGAACTATGGGCGTATCGGTTTTGCGTTAAGCGCGGCGCAGTACCTTATCATAATAATAGATTTCGGCTTTAATCTCAGTGCCACCAAGAGTGCGGCGTTGGTAAAGGACGATGCCACGAAACTCACTCGGTTGTTTTGGTCGGTGGTGTGGGTGAAGACGGGTCTCTTGATTGCTTCGCTTGCCTTGTTGATGGCGGCGATGTATCTTGTGCCGCAATTTGCTACGTATCGCCTTGCGGTGTGGATGACCATTCCGCAAATCATTGGCCACACATATACTTTCCTTTGGCTCTTCCAAGGCATCGGCAAGGTGCGGGTGATGAGTACGATAAATATGCTCTGCAAACTGGCGATGTTGCCGCTTATCCTCTTGTTGGTTCATAGCCCGTCGGACTATGCGCTGGCGGCGTTCTTGCAGGCGAGCGTGTTTTTATTGGCCGCTGTGCTAACGGGCGTACAGCTCTATTCTCTCCATATAATAGGCCGTCCCGTCTTTGATCGTGAGGTAATGCGCCGCGAGACGCGTGATAGTTTCCCGCTCTTTCTTTCCCAAACGTCAACGAGTGTATATACGCAGTTGTTTGCCGTAATCCTCGGTGTTTTTTGCACAGAGGCCGAGGTGGGGTGCTACACCGCCGCAGAGCGTATTATGCGGGCACTGACGTTTTTGGTGTTCTTGCCCGTAAGCCAGGCTTTCTTTCCTAAAATTAGTGCCCTCTCGCAGACGGATAGAAAGCGTGCGTTTCAGGATTTCCGTTTGGTGAAATTTGCGATGTTTGGTGTGATGCTTGCCATCGGGCTATGCCTTTTTGTCGGCGCGCCGTGGGCGGAGGCGTGGCTGGGCGATGACTATAAGGGACTGTCCGCTATCTTGCGCATCTTCTCTGTCGCTCCTCTCTTTATCGCTTTGGGGGGTGTGTATGGCCAGTTTGGTTTGGTGGCTTTAGGCGATGTTAAAGCGCGCGTGCATTTCCGCAACGTTTATATCTTTACCGCGTTGTTGGCTCTCGTTGCGGTGTTGGTGTGCGTGCCGTTTTGGCACGGGGTAGGTGCTGCTGGCGTACTGCTTGGTGCCGAGGGGCTTATTTGTTTGTTGATGTGGAAAAACTGTCGGGCGTTAATCAGCAAATAATTCGAGGGTGTGCTCTCTCATAATTCGCTTTGTCAGCACACCTTAAGCCTTGCCACTCGTTTTTGTGTGTGTTGGAACGCCCCCTATCGTTCAGTGTCGTTCAGTGTCTCCCGATAGATTTCTGCCATTACCTTTACAATTTTATCTACGGAGAAACGCTGCGCATCGCGTATGTTTTGGCGTGAGATTGTCTTGCGCAGTTCGGGGTCGTCGTAAAAACGGATAATGTGTTGTGTGAGTTCCTCCGGATGATTGATGTTGAAGAGCAAACCATTCACGCCGTCCACACACACATTGCGATGGCCGCGAATATCGGTAATAACAAGCGGCAACCCGCTGGCCATCGCTTCTATGTTGCTCATACCTAACCCCTCGCGTATGCTTGGCGAGACGTGTATGTCGGACATGTTGCATAACATTTCTACGTCGTAGCGCCGACCGAGGAAGCGTACGATTTCTTTGAGGCCTAAGTGTGCCACCTGTGCTTTGGCATGCTCCATCATCGGGCCGCTACCGGCAAATACCACTTTTAGCGACGGGATATGCTCCAACAACGTGGGGATTTGTGCAATAAGTGAGCGGTGGTTCTTGTCGGGGGCGAATTGTGCGACATACAACACGACGAAGTCGTCGTTGCCAAGGCGCAGTTGTTCGCGATAGGAACGTCTTTCGGTTTCTCCACGTGGATGAAAGCGCGATAGGTTTACGCCGACACCATCTATGCGGTATATACGGCTGCGATACATGCCGTACCGTCGTGCACGGTCGTAATCTTCATCGTTGATGGTGACGAGCGTATCGCTGTAACGTGCCATAAAACGCTCTATCGGAAAGTAGATGAGCCAGTTTAACTTAGGCGCACCATCGTAAAAATGAAAACCGTGGGAGGTGTACATTATTTTTGTGCCGCGCTTTTGTGCCGCACGGCCTGCCAAGCGCGCCAGGATGCTCCCCATTGGCGTGTGGCAGTGGATGAGGTCGTAGTCGTTTTCATCGATGATACGTTTGAGTTGGCGGTACGCTGTGAAATTCTTTAGGGAATATGGTGAGCGTTGTATGCAAACATCGTATTGGTGATCAACCTCTCCGGATTCTATGCCCGGCGACGCGTTGTCCACCATCCAACCTTGGCTCTTGAACCAAGCCATAAACGGGGCGTTAAAGTTTGAGAACCAATCAGAGTTCGCTACGAAGAGTACTCTTTTCATCTCGTCAAAGGTGTGTATGCTATAATATATAACCACGTTTGCGCCGTTTTATTGCAAACGAACGTTAATTTTTTGAACTCTATGGACGAGGGTTGAACAAATGAAACCCACGAACGGCACAGAGCCTGCGCCGGAGCGCACGCGGCTCGCCGGCACAATATAGCACGCGAGCCGCCTGTACTCCTGTATGTGCTTTGCTGCTATACCAGCGACACGCAAATGTATTCTTCCTTTCCGAAAACAGGAATCATTGGCAGAACACCGCCGCAAAACCTTTTCAACCGTATAATCCTGTAATTCGCTCTCCTTTTTTTACCTTTGCAGTCGCTTAACCGTAGAAATCAATAGAACCCACCTTATGTTTTTTATCGTTGCATATTTCGTCTTGATAGCTGCGGCTTCGTTGTTTGCTTTCTTTGAGAACGACGATGTGCGCAAGGGCAAGACCGAGACGATGGTCTATGTACTATTTGTCACGGTGCTTTTTCTGTTGGCTGCCTTTCGCACGGTGGGTATCGACAACGATTCGCAGAACTATGTTGACCTCTTCTACGGACGCGCCAACGAGATGGTGGAGATGGAGTTCTCGTTTGAGATGATTCTGGCGATGTGTCGGGCAATAGGCGACGACCCGCGTGTGATGTTTGTGGTCTATGCCTTACTCTCCATTCCTATAAAGGCCGTGGGTATGGCACGTGCCTCACGTTTGTGGATGCTCTCGCTCGTGGTGTGGATGGGGTATTACTACATCTATCAGGACTTCACACAGATACGCGTCGCAGTCTCTACGGGCATCTTTATCTTCGCGCTTCATTATTTGGCACAAGGCCAGCGTGTACTCACCTTCGCCTTGTTCCTCTTGGCTATCTTCTTCCACCGCACGGCGGTGCTCTATCTGCCGCTGATATTCCTCGGGGTGAAGCCGATGTCTAACCGCTGGCGCGCTGTGTTGGCCGCCATTCCTGTGGTGGGGGTGTTCATCAATCTGATGCATATCGACCCCGTGGTGTTCTTGCCCGTTGCCGCTGTGCAGGACAAGATAGAACTCTACGAAACGATGCGCGACTCGGGCGTGATGGGCGATGAAATCAACACGTTCAACCTTGTGTTCTTGGCTAAACTCGCCGTGTTCTATTTCCTGCTTTGGAAGGAGCGTTTCATTGCCGAGGCGATGCCCGCTATTTCGCTTTATCTGAAGATTTACGCTTATTCGCTCTTTGGCTTCTTCGTACTTTCGTTTATGCCCGTCTTTGCGTGGCGTGTGAGCGAACTGACGGGGGTCGTAGAAGTCGTTTTGTTCCCGTCAATGGCTTTTGCCTTTCGTGAGAAATACTATGGTAAAGGCCTCATCATCCTCTATTCTGTGATGCAGGTGCTGCAGGCAATGGTGCTCTCCTCGGAGAGCATACACCCTGATGCTTAAACTTTGCAGCCCCACCGCTATATGCGCGACAGCGTGTGTAGCCCTCATATCTCCTCTACACCCACGATGCCGTGTGAAACGGCGAATATGGTGAGGGCTGCGAGCGAGCGCGTGCCGAGTTTTGCGGTAAGATTGTTGCGGTGGGTTATCACGGTGGTAAGTCCCACGCCGAGTGCCCCGGCTGTTTCTTTGTTAGAGAAGCCCCGCACGAGTAGCCGAAGCACATCGGTCTCGCGGCGTGTGAGTGCCACATTTCCGCTGCCGCCACCAACGGTATGCGGCGGGGCGGCGTGCGGGCGTACTCCGTGCGTGCCGTGCGCACGTTGGTGGAGCGTCATAAGGCTGCGCAATAATTGTTCGCGCGGCAACCCTACGTCTATCTGGATAAAGCCGTCGGGCAGCGAGGCCGCCTCAACGCCTTGCACCAGCACAATGGTCTTCGTGCGTCGTGGCAGGAAAAAACGTGCGTGGTTTAGCAGGGTGTCCGCCGTGATAAAGTAGTGTACAAAAGGGTCGTCGGCGGCGTTGTGGCTCGCTCCCGTTTTCTCTGCCATCTCGCCGAGCGACGAGTAGATAAACACCTCGCCCCTTGGCATCAGTTCTTCAAGGAGCGATGCCAACCCCAAGGCTGCCAGCGTGTTGCCGGCGATTATGGCAAGGCGGGGCGACATAGGCGGTGTGAATAAATCCCGGCAAACGTGGCGGCTATGACTTGGCGGTAAAAGAACGATAGCCCCTTTGTGTGAGACGTTTGTCGGTTGTTTGTCGGTTAATAAACAAAGGTGCCCACGGCTTCTCCGTCGATGACGCGGCGCAGGTTGCCGGGCTTATCCATGTTAAAGACTTGTATGGGCAGGTGGTTCTCTTTACACATCAGCGTCGCCGTGGCATCCATCACGCGTAGCCCGCGCGCCAACACCTCGTCGTAAGTGATTTTGTCAAAACGTGTGGCGGTGGGGTCTTTCTCGGGGTCGGCGGTATAGACACCATCTACGCGCGTGCCTTTAAGCATCACGTCGGCCTCTATCTCTATGCCGCGAAGCGACGACCCCGTGTCGGTGGTGAAGTAGGGCTGTCCGGTGCCGCACGACATAATCACTACCTCGCCGCGCTCCAACGCTTCTATTGCCGCCCACTTATTATAGAACTCGCCGATGGGTTCCATTCTCACGGCGGTCATCACACGGGCTTTTACACCCACACTCTTCAACGCACTGCTCAGAGCAAGGGAGTTGATTACCGTAGCGAGCATGCCCATCTGGTCACCCTTCACGCGGTCAAGTCCGCTCGCTGCTCCCGAGAGGCCACGAAAGATGTTGCCGCCGCCGATAACGATGCCCACCTGAACGCCCAACTCGCTAATTTCTTTGATTTGTGCAGCATACTCGCCCAGACGGGTGCGATCGATGCCGTAACCTTGGCTGCCTTGAAGGCTCTCGCCGCTAAGTTTCAAGAGTATTCTTTTGAACTTGGCCATAGTGTAGTGAAAAGTGATTTGTTGGAAAATGCTGTTTGGAGCCTTCTTTGCCCCGATACTGGTTGTTGCGGAACGTTTCTGGGTTCAAGAAACGATTTCCTCGGCAAAAGTAAAAAAAACAGATGAATACGCGAAGTTTCTAACAGGTTATCTTCCTTTTGGCGTGCCGACAAGAAAAAATGATAGTGCCGACAAAAGAAATGATAGTGCCGACAAAAAAATGACAAGGTCGGACTAATTCGTAAAAGTGTGACTATATTTGTAAAAACTAAAATTATATTTATAAAAATATAGTCTATATTTTTACAAATATAGTCACAATTTGATTTCTTTCTCGGACTAAGAAAAATGTTTCTCCCATATCGGCGAAAACTGCAGCACTTTCTTTGTACTTTTGCAGCGTCTGTGTAGCATCTATGCAGCATCTTAGGAAAAGTCTCCCACTTAACAATATGCATCAACCCGCTGTTCCCTCCTCCGCGTCAAAGCCTATTGGCGTACTCTTCGTCTGCTTGGGCAACATCTGCCGCAGCGTGGCGGCGCAGCACATTTTTGAACATCTTGCCGCCGCGCGCCATCTTTCGGCGCGCTTTCGTGTAGATAGTGCCGGCATATACGGTGGTCACAGCGGGCAGCAAGCCGACGCGCGTATGCGGAGGGCCGCCGCGCGTCGTGGCTACCGGCTGACCCACCTGGCCCGCCGGGTACGCGAGAGCGACTTTCAAGACTTCGACCTCCTCGTGGCGATGGACGACAGCAACTTCCATACACTCCTGCGCCTTGCTCCTACGCTCCAAGCCCAGCAGCGTGTGCGGCGCATGGCCGACTATCTCACCCGCTTCCCGCGCTACGACCACGTGCCCGACCCTTACTACGAGGGGATGCAAGGCTTTGAACTCGTTCTCGATATGCTCGAGGACGCTTGTGAGCACTTGCTTAACGAGCTTTTGCGCTAAGCCACCGAAGAGCTGAGCGAGGCTTGCCCCAGCCTTGCCTCGGCGAGCAAAAGACTGTTGAGAACGAACATATAAACAAACAAAATGCTATGAAACGTATCTTATTCCTCCTTCTTGCCTTGTTGTGTCTCACAGCCACGGCGCAACGCAACATTTACGGGTTCACCGCTCGCGGACAGGGCGGGCGCGAAATCTCGATGAGTGAGTATCGCGGCAAAGTAGTGCTTATCGTCAACACCGCCACCCACTGCGGTTTCACGCCACAATACACCGCGTTGCAGCAACTCTACGACAAGTATAGGGACAAAGGGCTTGTCGTCCTCGATTTCCCGTGCAACCAGTTTGGCGGCCAAGCCCCCGAGGGCATTGCCGAGATCAATAGTTTCTGTTCAGCACACTTCGCCACCACGTTCCAACGCTTCGACAAATGTCTCGTCAACGGCGAGAACGCCACACCGCTGTTCACCTATCTGAAGCGCAAGTTGCCCTTCAAGGGTTTCGGCACGTCGGAAATGGCACTGGCGATGGACAACATGCTACGCCAACACGATGCCAACTACGCGAAGAGCAGCGATGTGAAGTGGAACTTCACCAAATTTCTCGTTGACACCAAGGGACGCCCCGTCGCACGCTTTGAACCCACGGCGAGTATGAGCGACGTGGAAAATACTATTTTGAAACTGCTGCATTAGTAAAAAACTCGCTAATGCTTGTCAAAAGCGACAAAAAGCCTCTTTTTGATGTTGCATTCTTGTGGGCGTTTTTTACTTTTGCATCTGCTTGAAAAAACGTCCCACAAACGGCTCATTTTATGAAGAGATTTTTACCCACGCTTTGTTTCCTTCTGTCTATCAGCACAGCGGCCCTGGCCGACACCACACCCGTTTATTCCTTTGTCGCAGGAAAGAAGTACTACATCGCCTGCGAGTATGCCACAGGCTACGTGGCACTCGGCAGTAACCACGGCTCCACGTACGAACTCTATTATGTGCGCGACACCGAAGTCGCCGACGATGGCTATTGGTACGTCGAGGCCGACGGAAGCGGCTACACCATTCAGCATGTGGCCACAGGGCAGTACTTGGCCTGGTGTAACACGAAAAGCAGCACGTGTAAGTACCTCACCTTAGTGGACGATGTGGACGACAACGCGCGTTGGTTGTTCAACTCCTATTCCACCAACGTCACTATCCAAAACGTGGCGCAGACATCGTACTACTGGAACTTACGCACGAGTGGTACGACGAACCTCATGGGATGCTACACCGGCGTGGACGGTAGCAACGGCTATTTCAACTTCTACGCCGCCGAGGACGACGACAACGACGGCGGCGACGACAACGACGAGAGCGGCACTACGCAAGATACGTGGGACAGCACGAAAGCCTATTTCCTCCACAACATTAACGGCCACGGCTATGTGGTCTATAACCCCGACCTCTACGACTCCGCCCCCGTCTTAGCGGGATGTACCGTAACGAGCGGCTCGCATGCTGCCTGCAACGATGCGTTCCTTGAAACGCTCGACGAAAGCGACCCCAATGCCAAGTGGCGCGTTCTGCCCGACGGCAACGGCAACTACGCTTTCTACAACATAGGAAAAGAACAGTACATCTACGCCGATGCTTCATCTTTCTTAACGGCTTGCACCTTTTCCGAGACACCCTGCTACTACAGCCCCACCGAGCTCTCCACCGCCGTTTATGCTTTCGCCCTTGTGGGTAGTAGCCCCACCACCTACCTCTGTAGCGCACCGCAGCAATATACGGGCAGCACCATTACCCACTGGACACAAAGCAGCGACGAGGGCTGCCAGTTTGAACTCATAGAAACGACCAACGAGACACGCTATCTCGTGGAGTATATCGAACTCAACCACACGACACTCGCAATCGGCGTGGGCGAGTCCGCAACACTGACCGCCAGCGTAGAACCCTTGTATGCTACAAATAGGGAAGTGACGTGGTATAGCAGCGACAACGCTGTGGCCACCGTCACCTCCGACGGTCAGGTGGTGGGCATCGGTGTCGGCACGGCCACCATTACCTGCTCGGCACGCGACGGTTCGGGCATACAAGCCACCTGCCAAGTCACCGTGACACTCGCCAGCAGCGCACTCTGGAGCTCCTCCGCCATCTACGCCATACACAGCATCAACGGCTTTGGCTATATCGTTTACAACCCCGACGTAATCGACACCGCACCCGTGGTGGCAGGCTATACCTACAGCGGACGCACACCCGCCAACACCGCTTATTACAACGAGATGGACGAGACCGATGTGAATAACCAGTGGCGCATAGGAGTAAACAGCAACGGACTGTACAGCTTCTATAATATCGGAAAGGATCAGTACATCGCCCTCTCGAACTCCTCCTTCGTCTTCTCCGACACGCCGACCTATTTCACCGCCATAGAACGTAGCGAGGGTGTTTACGTTTTCAGCCCCGAGAGCAACAACTCTACGTATCTCTGTATGGCACCGCAGCAGGCTGCGGGAAGAACCATTGTTACCTACGGCGACGTGTCCGACATCGGTAGCCAGTTAGAGATCGTAGAACTTCAGGCCACCACGGGCATTACCGTGCGCGACATCATCGTGGGAAGCACGGCGATAAAACTGCCTCTCAGTCGCACCTATACCCTCCCCGTAAGCATCAGCCCCGACGATGCCTCGAACAAAAAACTCTCCTGGACGAGTAGCAACACCGACGTGCTTACCGTCTCCACCGCCGGCTTACTCACGCCGGTAGCCACCGGCAACGCCACCGTCACCGTTGCTGCTATGGACGCTTCGGGCATCACCGCCACATGCTTTGTCACCGTCTATAATCCCGAGGCGGAGGCCGTGACAACCTCTGCCGACACGCTATTTATCTCTCTGGCCAACGGGAAGTTGTTTGCCTATCCCGAAGAGCTCATTGCCTCGCGCGAGCAGAGCGCCAGCGGCGACATCACCATTACCACGCCCGACGGACAGACACAGACGTATCAGAGTTACGAAATCGTGACGGTGAGCCACGACGTTCCCACCAATTTGCCAACGCTCGTTACCTATAAGTTCAACAACAAATACAACGACCAACTGCCCGCCGATGTCATTGCCGAGGAGGAAATCCTCGAGAGCGGCGACATCGGACTGCCCGACACCATCAACCTCCGTGTCACCTCGGCCATAGGCAAACGCCTCACGGCATCGTTCAATCTTTCCTCCGACGATGCCACAGCCTACGTTGACGGCATTGAGCAGGTGAGCAAACAGACACGTCAGCGCTTCGACCACGACATAGTCTATACCATCGCCCCACGCTCCTACAAAGTGTTTAGCTCCTTGAACGAGGGGGCCGACATCATTGACATCTCTAACATCGCCAACCCCGTTGTCCTCGTTGCCGACGAGAACCAGGACGGCTACGCCTGGCAGCCTTATGGCCGGAAATATACCGTACACGTTGACTGGGCTACCGACAGCCCCACGAGTGACTACAACGTACCCGCCGTGTATATCACTACCGAGAACGGAGCGAGCATCACGAGTAAGACCACCTACGTCAACGCCACGATAAGCGTTGATGGCGCAGGTGTCTATCCTGACTTCCCCGAGACGAGCGTGCAAATCCGCATACGCGGCAACACCAGTGCCTCGTGGAATAAGAAACCCTATCGCCTAAAGTTCGACACGAAACAAAAACTCTTCAACCTCAAGAAGGGCAAGAGTTGGGCACTACTCTCCAACCACCAGGCCGATGGTTCAATGATTACCAACACCATAGCGATGAAGATGGCCGATATGGTGCAGAGTGCCGGGTGCAACCACATGATACCCGTAGAGCTCTATCTCAACGGAGACTATCGTGGCAGTTATAACTTCACCGAGAAAGTCGGCTTTTCCAACAACAGCATCGACCTGCTCGACGAGACGGGAGCCTTTATGCTTGAACTCGACACGTATTACGATGAAACCTATAAGTTTCTCGACAGCAATTACTCTCTGCGCGTCAACATCAAAGAGCCCGACCTCGTCGATGTCGTCGACGACACCGAGCGCACGAACCAGTTTCAAGCCATAAAGAACCACTTCAACACCTTCACGAGCGTAGTGGCTCAGGGCGACGACAGTTACGTGCCGTATGTTGATGTTGATGCCTTGGTGCGCGGAATGTTTGTGTTCGACTTCACACGCAACAGAGAAATCAAACACCCCAAGAGTTTCTTCCTTTACAACGAAAACGCCCTGGCCTCCGACGGCCTCGGCGGCTTCACGCTCAACTATGAGTCGCCCTACGTGATAGGCCCCGTGTGGGACTTCGACTGGGCTTACGGCTACGATGGCCACGGTGTGTATTTCACCTACGAGGCCGAGGCCGACCTCTTCAACTCCGATGCCACGTTCTTTAACCGCCTGTTGCGCGGCAGCGATGAGGTAAAGAAGGCCTACTACGCCCTGTGGTACGACTTTATGACCGGTGGCGGCCTCGACGAACTCTTAGAGTACTGCGACGACTTCCTGGCCTACGTCAACCCCTCGTTCGTTCACAACGCTACCATTTGGAACGGATGGGGAAATAACTACGCTTACTATAACACGCAAGCCAAGGCCTGGCTACAGAAGCGTGCCAACTATATATTCAACAACCTCACCGCCTACGACATCTCCGAAGAAAACGCCCCCAACGAGAACGGCAGCGGCGATGCCAACGGCGACGGCGTAGTGACCACCGCCGACGTGGTGAGTATCATCAACTATATCCTCGGTATAGTGAACGACAACTTTGAGATACGCAAGGCCGATGTCGATGCCAACAACATCGTCACGGTGCGCGATGTCACGCTCGTCATACGCAAAGCCCTGGAGCAG
This sequence comes from uncultured Prevotellaceae bacterium, assembly GCA_937877625.1. Lineage (GTDB taxonomy): Bacteria > Bacteroidota > Bacteroidia > Bacteroidales > Bacteroidaceae > Alloprevotella. The sequence continues at coordinate 12,630 of CALFJG010000083.1, read as the reverse complement.
GCCACCAGTTATACGCGCCACCTGCGCTTGCCGGCCGCCGATGCCGCCCTGCGCACCGCAACGTTTATCGCTCCCGTGGGCGAGCAGACAACGATGCCCCTCACCTTATATATAGAAGAGGGCGGCTACAGCGCGTTGCAGTTCGACGTCGCCGTACCCGAGGGTATGCAGCTCATCGACTTCCTCCTGCCAGAAACACTCCACGGATATAGCTCCACGATGGCTCGCCTCGATGAGCGCCACTATCGCGTCAGCCTTTACGCCGCGGCCAATAACGCTATGCCCCTCGGCACGCTAGCGATGCAACTCGTGCTTATCGCCGATGATGACATTGCCGACGACCAACGCCTCGTGAGCATCACCGATGCGATGCTCGTCGATACCGATGCCGAGGACAACCGCCTCGCCAGCATCTCCGTGCGTTTCCACATGCCCGACGAGACTACTGCTATAGCACGCCTCACCGGAGGAGCATTCACCCCCAACGCCACCGATGCCATCTACGACCTGCAAGGACGTCGCGTCTTCAACCCGCAGCACGGAGGCATCTATATCGTACGCGGAAAGAAGGTGGTGTACTAAACAAAAGGCTTATTGTGGCGTAACCTCCAACAATGCCCCGACACTTCTGATACTCCGAGAAACCAAGCGCAACCCTAAATATCTACGCACTTTATCCTATGCACTTTCTTCGACATATCCTAATTCTCGCATCTGTCTGCTGTTTGCTTAGCCCATACGCCGAGGCACAGAACACCATAACCGCCGAGGCCACCTCGCTTACCGACGGCGAGCGGTGGACGCTCACCGCCTCCCTCGCGAACACCGCCACATACATCGCTTTTCAGGCCGATGTCGTACTCCCCGATGGCGTGACGCTCGAAGATGGCTCGCTGCAAGCCACCGCCCGTCTGCAAGACCACAACGTCAGTGCCACCACGCTCTCCGACGGCCGTGTGCGCATCGTGGCCTATAGCAATACCAACACTGCCATCGCCGAGAGCACCGGCACACTCTTCAGCATCAACCTCGTGGCCGAGACACCGCTTACCGAGGCCGCCACAGTGACACTGCGCAACCTCCTCTTCACCGATGACGAATACAACGAAGCCACACTCCCCGCTGTGACCGTCGCCTTGTCGCCGAAGCAAACAACCCTCCGAGGCGATGTCAACGGCGACGGGACGGTTAATGGACTTGACATCGTGGCGGTAATAAGTATCGTGCTGGGAAGCGAGAGCGACACTTACGACACCGCCGCCGCCGACCTCAACAACGACGACACGATCAACGGCCTCGACATCGTTGGACTAATAAACCTCGTACTTACTGCACAATAAATCCCTTTTATCATACGTATGAAACATCTTTACACGTTTTTCGTCGTAGCCCTGGTCGCCTTCAGCCAGGGTATGCGCGCCGACAATATAATGTCGGTTGACCCTATCACCCTTGAGCCCGGTAGCCAAGTAGATTTGGTTATCAATCTCGAACTGACAACGTCGAATATCACGCTCTATCAATTCGACCTCTACCTGCCCGATGGTGTCACGTGGGCATACGACGAGGACGAGGAAGACCAAATGTACGATTTAAGCAACAGGCATAAGAAAGACCACGTCCTGGCGTTCAATCAACTTTCTGACGTGTCGGGACACTGGCGTTTGATTTGTTCTTCTAACACACTGAAGGTTATCAAGACGGGCTCGGGCGCGCTGCTCACCCTCACACTCAATGTGGCTTCAACGGTCACTACCAGCCTCGAGGGAAGAATTACGAGCATCCTCCTCGCCAGCAATGATGATCCGTCCGTGGGCTATTATCCCGCCGATGTTACCTTTACGCTTACGCTGCCTGGTGCTGTGGAGCAGCCGGCGGGGAAATACGTTCGTGTAAAATCGAACAGCACCGGTGCCTACCTCGGCACCACCGCTACGGGCACGCTGCCGATGGCCTCTGCCGCCGATGCCGCAGGCATATACTATGTCACACCCACCGGCCAGATGCTCTCCTATCAGCAAGGGCTCTTCCTCTCCGATGCCGAAGGCCTGCCCCTCTGTGACGTGGGACAGGAGGGCAGCGAGTTTACCTTTGCCGCCAGTGCCGTGACATCGGGTGCCACCGACGGCACTTATAGCATCGCTACGGCTAACGGCTACCTACAAGCCACCGCCACGGGGCTTGCTTATTCCGCCGATGGCGATGATGCCGCCTGTGAGTTCGTGATAGAAGAAGTCACCGAACTGCCCTTCACCATCAACGCCATAGCCAGTTATGCCACGCTGTGCCTGCCCACACCTTTCAGCGTGCCGTCGTCCGTTACCGTGATGACACCCACCACGCTCCACGACGGCCTCCTGAGCATAGAAGATGCAGGCATTACCGCTGTGGATGCTAACACTCCCGTGATGCTCTATAAAGGCGGCGGCGGAAATGTAACGCTGAGCGTTGCCACAGAGGGCGATACCCCGGCCGAGAACCTACTCACCGCTACAGGACTTTGTGGTGTTGACATACCCGCCACGGATGCCGCGTATATCCTGGCTGTCAATGCGCAGAGCGACGGAGCTGCCTTCCGACTGCTCAGCCCCACCGACCGCGCGGTACACGGCCTCAAAGCCTACTACGTAAATACCGGAGGCTATGCGCCCCGCTATCTGTCGCTCGACAGTAACGATGTCCTCACCGGCATCGACAGCCTCCCATGCGACACCTTCGTTGCGGCTCCGACCTACGACCTCCAAGGCCGTCGCGTCACACCACAGCAAGGAGGCATCTACGTGGTAGGCGGACGCAAAGTAGCCTTCTAACCCCCGCATCCTAACCGCGCCGCATCCTAACCGCGCCGCCCGCCTAACCACGCCGCCGCCTAACCGCGCCGCATCCTAACCGCGCCGCCGCCCCAAGCGGCGAGGCTTCTCCCTTATGGCGTTATTACGTTATTTCGTTATCACGTAATAACGCCATTTCGTGATAACGTTATAACGTAATAACGTGATAACGTTATAACGTTATACTCCTTGTCCCATAGCATTGCGGATAATCGGAGCAGCTCCAGAACTCTTTTCCGGAGTTGATGCCTTTCTTTGCTACGCGCTTAATCATTGGCTTGCCACATTGCGGGCAGCGTGGCGCGTCGTCTTCTACGCTTTGTTGTTTGCGATAAGCCAGACGTTCCGCAGTAAGCCCCTCGGTAAAACCTCCCTCTGCCTTGAAGCATTCCAGCTGACGCTCCATCTGGCGGCTGAGCATCAGAATCAGACGATTACATAGTATGAGTACACAATTTGCCGCCACACACGAGTCCTCACTCTTAAGCCATCGGTCGAACTTGTGCTTCTGCGCCAGAATGTGGATGCTGCTCAGATGTTGCACGTCATCTGTGTATGTAGGACGGTCAAGCCGCAGGTTGCTGACGGTTTGATATTCCGGAGCATTGACCGACCAGGGGATGCTTTCCTGTCGCAGGAGCCAGTTCAGGTAATCGTTGGCCAGTTCTGACAAGGTGGCGCGGGCAACATCCGTCAGTTTCATCTCTGTTTCTCTCGACGTGGAGTGGCGTGAGTTTCCTCCGGCGATGTTGGCCGGAGCAGAACGCGCCGCCTGTGTCATTTGGTCGAACTGGCGGCCACACGGGTCGTTTGCGCGATTCAGAAAACGACAGCAGAAATCCTGAGTGGACAACTGTATCACGTTAGCAAGCACCCACGTGTCCAGCCAATAATAACCGAAGTGTTTGATCGCTATTGTTTTTGCTGCCATGCTGTTTGGGCTTTTTTAACGTGATAACGTGATAACGTGATAACGTCATAACGTTATAACGAAGCTTCGTTATAACGTTATGACGTTATGACGTTATCACGTTATTCCGAATTAAATCGGATTTATAGTATTAAGGTTTCGGTCGATAAGCAGTCCGTCCTGTGGGAGCAGAGAGTATGTGCCGTTCTTTCTGGCTCGGAACTTGAGAATGAAGAGTGTGTGGTCGCCGTCGTCGAGCAGGAAGTCGTTGCCTCGGTTTACGAAGGTGGGGTAGAGTGCCTTTGTTCCGTTGGTGTGCAGACGGTCGTAGGTGAGGTTTATCATATTCTTCATCCCTTCGGCTTCCAGTCCTATGTATTCCAACTCGGTGGCATCGTAGGGCAGTGCGAAACTTAGTCCGTTGACATAGTGCAAGTCTTGTCCTGAAACGGTGATGTGTATCTCGTCCCCGGCTTTGTAGGTGTTGTGGTCGGTGGTGAGCCGGAGTGTTCCTGCTACGTGGTCGTTGCTCTCGCGCACGCCGCCGTCGAGCTGTGTCGTTACGACGCTGATGTCGTAGCCGTCGATGAGGCCATTGCCGTTGATGTCGCCGATGCTCACATAGTCGAAGTCGCCATCGCCTTGGCGTAAGCCGTTATAGTTCATATAACTCGTGAGGTCGTTTTCATCGATACGGCGGTCGCGATTGATGTCGCCTTGCAGTAGGCTCTCGCTGCCTTCGCGTTTGAAGACATAGAGTTCTCGCCCGCTGGCGAAGCCACCCACGGCTTCGGTGATATTCAGACGAATATAGCGTGCCGTTATGTTGTCGGCGAAGAGGATTGTCTTAGGTTGTCCGTCGCGCTGCCAGTTGAAGGCTACCGGTGTAGTCCACGTCTGTTTGTCGGTGCTGAGGCTATAGGTGCCGGCGGTGATGTTGCCGTTGCCGGCATCTTCGCGTGGCAGGTAGCGTAGGCAGGCGAGTTCGTTAACGCTGTGTAGGTCGATGGTGAGTGTGCCGCCCACAGCGTCGTGTGTAGCCCAGTCGCTGTGCCACATTGTCTTCTCGTCGCGGTCGAAGAGTTTGTTTATGCCTTGTCCGCTTTGGTTGTTGAAAGAGGTGATACCCGTGAGTCCGTTTACGGCCCATTTCAGCGGGTCGGCGGCGGTGCGTACCGTCATGTCCGTCCAGGGCGACACGCCGTTGTCGGCCACGGCACGCACGCGGAACGCGTAGTCGGTCTCGGGCGTGAGGTCGTCGAGGGTGAACGATGTGGTGCGTATGGTACTTTCTACTATGTCGTCGTGTGCTATCTCGTAGAACTGTGCGCCGCTTACTGTCTGCCACTGCGGGGTAACATTGTAGGCGTTGGCCTGTTTCATCGTTACGACGGGGGCTTGGAGCGTGGTGGGTAGGTCGTCGGTTTCGGGCACACTGAGTGCGAGGGGTGCAAAGCGGCTCACGGCTACGCTGATGGCGTTTTGTGTGGTATTTGTCTTCGGCAGCCTCACGAGGATGCGCGCGTTGGTGTGTAGCCCTTCTACGGGCGAGGGCGTGCCCTCGGACATAAACATCTCTATCGGTGCTTCGTCCTCTGTGTATGTCCACCCTTGTTCCGCTGTGGCGAACTGCGTGGGGCTTAGTTTACGTAGTTTTATCTTCTTCCCGCCGACGGTGGCCGTCACTTTCTTGGGTGCGGCGGCGGTGTTTACCACGAGGTCGGTCTGTTTCACGGGCTCAAAGCCTTGGAAGAGGCCTGTGGTGGGAGCAATGTCTATGGTCAGCGTGCCGTTGTTGGTGAGGCAAGTGCTTATGTTCGTGGTGGTGTGTTGGCCGTGCAGATAAGCCTGTGTGCGCCCGTCGTCGTCGTACTCGGTGAACTGTGTGCCTTGCAGGGCGTAAACCACATATTTGCGGTAGTCGGCGGGTGTCTCTGCCGGTGTGTTGTGTGGGCGTGTCATCGGTATAATAGCATCGCTGCTCACGAGTACCGGTAGTTTCCATAGCGGTGCGTCGAAATGGTTGAGTATGCGCTCGCCGGGGTAGGTCTCACCGGTGTAGATGTCGGTCCAGCGACCTTTAGGCAGGTAGATGCCGTTGCGTACGTCGTTGCCCAGGGCATCGGCGGCGGTGTTCTTATAGACGGGTGCTACAAGGAGGTAGGGGCCGAACATATATTGGTACTGTGTCTGCGTGCCGAGCGTGTAGGTGTTGGGATAGTCGAGGAACATAGCGCGTATCATCGGCTTGCCGTCCACCGCGGCGCGGGCTATGCTGTAGGTATAGGGCATCAGTGCTGCCTTGAGTTTTAGGTATGTGCGGTTGATGCTCGTGGCGGGCTCGCCCAGTGCTTGCGGGTACTTGGGGTTTGCGCCCCAGCCGTCCATATTGAGTTCCATCGGCGTGAACGTCTTCCACTGGAACTCACGCACGTTGACGGGTGTGTTCTTCCCGCCGAAGATGCCGTCCACGTCGCTTGTGATGTTAGGCTGTCCGCTCAGTCCGCTACCGATAAATGTGGGGATGTGGAAACGTATGTATTCCCAGTCGCCGCCTGTTTGGTCGCCGCTCCAGATGCCGGCGTAGCGTTGTGTGCCGGCCCATCCGTCGAGCGAGATGATGAAAGGACGGGCGTTGCGTCCGTGCTTTGGCATGATGTCGGCTACGTCGGCCACTCCGTTGAGCCCGAAACTATATCCTGCGCCGACCCACGCCACATCGGTCTTGAGGACACGCACGCCTGCCGTACCCACCTCGTTCACGATGTCGCGCTGCAACAGTGGTTCAATGCCTTCCTTGGGGTATAGGTCGCTTTGTGTCCAGAGGCCTATCTCCACGCCTTTGCTGCGTGCGTAGTCGCCAAACTGTCGCAGGTTGTTGATGTTACCCTCGAGCGAACTCGTCTGTCCGTAGCCGGCTCCGTATCCGTCGTTGGGCAGGAACCATCCGAGAGGCATATCTGCTGCGAGGTATCGGTCGATGGCTGCACGGGCAGAGAACTGATATCCGCCGGGCAACTCACCGTTGAGGCTCTCACGAATGCCGCCGTTGTCTTTCTGGCTCTCGTTGTAGCGGTAGCCGTCCTCGTAGGCCATAAAACCACCATTCTCGGCACGTGTCCAATAGTCGCGGTTATAGGCGTTGAGGTGTCCCTCGTAGAAGCCGAACTTCGGCAGCAACACGGGGTTGCCGGTGAGTTGGTAGAAGTCGCCGAGCAAATCGGTAGGCCTCTCGTCCACCATCAAAAAAATGTCGAGGTAAGCCTCGTTGTGTGAGAGTTCGCATACGCCGGGCGTTGTCTCGCCAAAGTCGTAGCGTCCAGGCTTAAAGGTATGCCAGAGCAGGCCGTAGCCGCCCGTCGTCCAGTAGAATGGCGTGGGTGAGGCCACACCGCCGTCCACCCAGTTGTTGGTGTTTTCTATGGCGATGCTCTTGCCACGGTGGGAGAAACGCCCGTTCTGCACACCGCCGCCGTAGGGGTATTCATCGGTGGCGAGGCTGAAGTGGAGCGTCACCTTATTCGTCTCAAAGGAGGCACCGGCGACCTCTTGCACCACGACTTTGTTCGTGCGCTTATCGGTCACCGCTATTGTGCCGTTGGTTTTTTGAAAGGTGAGTTTCACCTGTGGCGTACTCACAACGAAGGCTGCGCCGCTGTCTTCCAGACTTATATGCCCGGTGGTTTTACGTGGCTGCCTCACAAGTATTTCTGCCGGCGGAGTGGCTTCGGGGTTGCGCAGCGTGCCGCCCTCCGGGTCGGAGAAGAGGCGTACGATGTTTGGGCCGTAGAAGTCGGCGGTGAGCGTACGTCCGCTGTTATATGTCACTACCACTGCTGTAGCACCTGCCATGTGTACGTCGGTGATGCTTTCAGCAAGTGTCGTTGCTGCTATGGCGGGACACAGCCCTATTACCACAGCGAACAGGTGTTTGATAAGAGAGTTCTTAAGCATAATGTATTTTTTAGGTTCTATTCTTTCCACGGTTAAGTTTGACATCGATGGGGTTTTAATCTTTTGTCCTCTTTACGGCTCTTTGTGTTTATTTTCTAAGCCAGTTGTCGATGATTTGTCGGCCTTTGTTAGTGGCGCAGCCGCGAATGTAGGTGATCAGTGTGGCGGTAAACGTTTGTGTTACAGTGTGGGTGGAAAGCAGGCCGAGTGTAAAGATGTTTTCTACCATCATGTGAAGCATATCGTAGAATATCTCAAAGTCCACCGTAGGCTCAAACACGCCTTCTGCCACTCCGCTACGTAAGTATTCTACTGCTTCCACACGTTGTTTGGCGTGTATCTGAGCGAAATACTTTTTCGCTGCGTGGTATTCTTGGAGTTCCTCCAGAAATTGCGAGTTGATATGATTGGTCTCGTTGAGCCTCTGTTGAAAGATTTGCAGTAAGGCTTCCATAACATTGTTTGACTGTTCAATGATGGCCTCCATATTCCTGCAGTTTTCAAGATGCTTGGTCTGCAAGCACTCCACAATAAGGTCTTCCTTGCTGGCGTAAATCTCATAGAGTGTTCGCTTGCTGATGTGCAGTTCTTCGGAAATTTGGCTCATCGTCACGCCGCGTATGCCGCGCTTATGGAATTCGTGTAACGCTTGTTTGATGATGGCTTCTCTATATTTCACATCGTCGCGTCTTAAGTGTCGGGTTGTCTCGCTCATAAAGATAAAGGAGTGAAGAGGATGAGAAAAAGAATGTTGCACGCGGCATTGGCGGTCAAACGACCGGTTAGGGTTGCGTTAGTGTTTTTGCAAGGCGCGTGCGTGTACGGCATAGGCTATAATGACGAGGAAGCATAATAGCGGCAGTGCATAACTCACGTTTACGGCGGGGTGTCCGCCCACGCTGCCGAGGTCTATTACCATACCTTGCAACGGTGGCATTAACGCGCCGCCCACGATAGCCATTACGAGGAAGGCTGCGCCGAGGGTGCTGTCCTCGCGGTTCACGTCTTCTAAGGCTATGCCATAGATTGTGGGAAACATCAGCGACATAAAGGCACTAATACCTATCAGGCAGTAGAGTCCTGCCATACCCACGAAGGCGATAGTGCCCACGGTGCATAGTGCCGCGCCGCAGCCGAATAGGGCGAGCAATACGCGCGAGTTCACGTATTTCATCAACAGCGTACTCACAAAGCGGCTGCAAAGAAAGAGCGTCATAGCGATGATGTTGTATTGCTGCGCCGTGGCTTTGTCTATGCCGAGGTTGTCGGCATACTGAATAATAAACGTCCACGTCATTATCTGTGCTGCCACGTAGAACACCTGCGCCACTACGCCCTCGCGATATACTTTGTTGTGCCAAAGCCGATGTAGTGTCGCGCCGTTGTTTGCCACTTGCTCGCCTTTGCTGCTGATGGGCATCTTTTTCAGTGCTATCACCACGAGTATCACTACGACTACCAGCCCGATGCACACGTAGGGGTCGCGTATGACAGCCAGGTCGTGGATGCGTATCGCGGCTTTGTCGGCCTCGGAGAGGGTGGGGAAGATGATGTTTCCCGCGTCGTCGCGGCGGTCGGAGAGAAGGTTGGGCAGCACAACCTGCGATGCCACAGCCATACCGCAAAGCGAGCCGAGCGGGTTGAACGCCTGGGCGAGGTTTAGGCGGCGCGTGGCGTTTTGCTTGCTTCCGAGGGCGAGGATAAACGGGTTGGCCGTGGTTTCTAAGAATGCCAAACCGAATGTCAGGATATAGAGCGACACACAGAAGAAGGCAAAACTCTGTTGTTCGGCTGCGGGGATAAAGAGGAAGGCCCCCACGGCATAGAGCGTGAGGCCGAGAAGTATGCTGCTCTTGAAACTGTAGCGACGGATAAATAGCGCGGCGGGAATAGCCATCGTGGCGTAGCCACCGTAGAAGGCAAACTGTACGAGGGAGGCTTTTGCCGCCGATAGTTCCATTATCGTCTGAAAGGCCGCCACCAACGGGTTGGTGATGTCGTTGGCAAATCCCCATAGGGCAAAGAGCGAGGTGATAAGTACAAACGTCACAAAGTATTTGCGCTCCACGAGCGGCACTTTCTCTTGAAACGTGGTGGGTGTCGTCATCGTCTGCAGTATTGTCGTGTGTATATATAATAGCGTGTGCGTTTGGGCACACCGAGAAAAACAGGGGGGATATGCGCGCAAAGTTAGTGAAAAAAAATACGCACATACCCTCGCCGTGTCTTTTTCTTCTTCCTGCGAGGCGGGTGTCCTCGTCCGCGACGAATGGCATACTATCTTTTTTTTCGCGGCACGAAAAAGCCAGCCGATAGGGGGAGGGGGAGTGTATCGGCTGGCAAGGGTGGCTAAATCCCTAAAAAAAAGCCTATGCAAGCGGTGCGCAATGGGAGGAAATACTGATGCGCACCCCTCTTGCGCTGCAAAAGTAAGATAAATGCCTTATATGTAGCCGTTGTGTTGAGATTATTTTGCGTTTGAGATTTGTTTCGTATCGCGGGATGGGTGTGTGGCGGTGTGGTTATCGGATATAAAAGTCTTGTGTGAGTGTTTGGTGTTGCTGGGTGCGTGTGCCTTCGGGTGTGGTGAGTACGAGGGTGTCGCGCTGCAACGGGGCGGGGGAGTTAGTGCGTTGCCAGGTGAGCAAGGTACGTCGTGGTGTCTTCTGTGCGGTGGTCTTCACCAGTGTGAGGCGCACGAGGTGTAGTCCGAGGTGTGTGGCGGCGGTGGTCACTTCGTTTTGTGCCGCTGTGGGTATGATGAGGTGTATCATTCCTTCGGGGCTCAGCAGTCGTGCGGCGTGTGTGATGAGTTGGGGCAGCGACAGTGCGGCGGTGTGGCGTGCGCGTGCGCGGCGTGCATCGGGGGGCAGGAGTGTCTCGGTGTGGTAGGGCGGGTTGCTCAGTATGTGGTCAAAACCCTCGGCATCGGTAAAGGCGCGTATGTCGTTTTCAAGGATTGTGACACGTTCGGCAAAGGGCGTTGCGGCAACGTTTTGTCGTGCCTGTGCTATGCTCGGCTTGTCGATGTCGATGCCTACCACGGTAGCCTGCGTGGCTCGCTGTGCTGCCATCAGTGCGATAAGCCCGCTGCCGGTGCCTATGTCGAGGATGTGGCGTGCGTGTGCGAGGTCGGCCCACGCACCGAGCAGCACGCCATCGGTACCCACCTTGTGTGCACAACGTTCGTGGGCAATGGTGAAGCGTTGGAAGCGGAACGGCATTATAGGTGGGTTCTTTTAAGTTCCAAAGCGAATGAATAGACCCCACCTATAAGAAGAGGGCTTGTGCGGCGAAGACGAGTGCGGCGGCGAGCCAAGCGAGTGCCACGCGCGGCGTGGCGTGGCGCAGGTACCAGGTGTGTGTGGCTTTCTCCATACGTTTAAAGAAGATGCCTGCCACGGTGCTTTCGAGCAGCAGTGCCCCTCCGAGCGAGGCACACAGGCTGAGCCAAGGCCAGAAGAGGCCGTCGGTGGCGTAGGCGGCGGGTAGCATATCGGTAAACAGCGGGGTGTGGAACACGGCCACTCCGCTTATCAGTGCCGTGACGTTGCCTACGAGTGCGGCAAGCAGGCCTACCACCACTCCGCTGAGGTACATGTGTCCGCCGTGTGGGGCAAGGACGCTCGCCACGGTGTGTAGAAATCCCGTTTCGCGCACGGCAGCGATGGCAAACAGCAGCCCGGTGAAGAGCATCATATTCTGTATGTTGGCATACTGTAGGGCGGTGGGGAAGCGCCGCCGCGTCATACGGTCGCTATACATCAGTGCGCGGTTGCAGAGTTCGTTGACCACCCACAACACGGCCATCACACATAGTGCGCCGAGGAAGGGTGGTAGCAGCGTGAGGTGGTGGAACGTGGGTATAAACCACAACCCCCCGATGCCGATAAAGAGCAGTAACAAGCGTTGCCAGGCGGGTAATAGGTTGTCGTCGCCGCGATACGGTGCAGCGTTGCTGTGTAGGTCGAGGCGTGAGGGGAGCTTCGGTGTGAGCAGCAGTAGCGTCACCGCCCAGGCGGTGAGGCAGGGCAGGGCGAGGCGTGCGCTGTAGGCTGTTGGGGTGACGAGTCCCTCGCCCCACAGGGTGAGGCTGGTGACGTCGCCAATAACGGTCATAGCACCTCCGCAGCCCACCGATACGACAATGACAAATCCGTAGATGCGTCGCAGGCGGTCGTTGGAGAGTAGCGTGTGGGTGAGCGTGAGCATCAGCACGGCGGTGGTGAGATTGTCGAGGTTGGCCGAGAGGAGGAGCGTCAGTGCGCCGAGCGTCCACATCAGGCGTCGGGGCGAGCGCGTGCGAAGCCAGTGGGTGAGGAAGTCAAAGCAACCGTTGTTGTGGAGTATTTCCACGATGTTCATTGTAGAGAGCAGGAAGAGAACAATGTTTGATGCTACGGCGACATAGTAAGGAAACACCTCGGTAGCCACGAAGCGTTTGGCGGCGTGGTGGGTGGCGGGTGCGCCGTTGAGAAACTCGCGAAAGGCATCGGCGTGCTGTGACACGACGTATTGGTCGGCATCAATAAGAAAAAGCACCCAGCATACGGCGGCCATAAACACTGCCGTGGTTGCGGTGTTGAGGCGGTGGAGATGGGCGGTGGCCAACAGTGCGAGACCTAACAAAACGATAGCGCAGATAACGAGCGTCATTGTGATAGCGATTATTTGCGGCAAAGATAGGGATTTTTCTGAGAAATCCTGGCATTTCTAACTATTGGTGTCCGCTAAAAGATAGCTATAGCCCTTGCAGGGCATTGCACGCGAGGCCGCGTGCGCTCCGGCATTGAGCCGCGCGTACTCCCAGAACGCGTGCGCTTCGGTCTTCTCCTAACAGCACAAGAGCCATAGGCTTTCGGCCTATGACTCCTGAGCTTTGTGTGTGGCGGTTTGTGGGTTGTGGCTTCAGAAGCGCACTTTCTTTCCGCCGAC
>CALFJG010000082.1 GCA_937877625.1 uncultured Prevotellaceae bacterium | reverse complement strand
TATTTTCTTAGATGAGTATAATCTTTAGCACATTTCCCACAAGGTTCATAAAATTCCTTTGCATCATCAAGCGACATACTTTTTATTTCATGATGCTTCACACAGTCCTTTTTCAGATGAAAATGTGTGCCTTTGGGTGTAACATATACAGTCTGATCACATGATATATATAAAGAGGATACCAGAACATACGCACACACTGTTAGAAACTGATTGAATCTATATGTTTTATGAACTTTTGCGTTAAGCCAGAAGAGCAAAGCGAAACTTGTTTCAGCTTTACCTTGTGGAGCATAAGTCTGTTGAGAACGAACGTTGATTTTCACTGTGCAAAAATACGTTTATTAGGATTTTATGTCTAACGATGCTTACTATATGCTGTAAACGCCCTATTTAATAATGTTTGGTTTTAGCACACGATGCTAAATCTCTCACACAAAAAGCGCAGACTTCTCACCAAATCTTTGATTAGAGGTCGTAGGAGAACCTTTGTTGCAGGAATTGGTTTGGCAGTCCACGCTATTAACGTGAACCACTAAACATCATACTTGGCAACTGAAATTTCCTACGTTTCTAACCACAAGTCGGAGCTTAGTGCTTCAGATATCTATGTTGGTGTTCAGACCAGGAATGTTGTGGTTTTGAACGTTGCAAATATAGGGCGATTTTTTTGTCAAACCAAATGAAAAGGTAAAAAACCTTTTGTTTCACACCTTTGGCGTGCTTAATGCCGCAGATGCCGGGGTGCTACTACGTTTCCTGTGGCTTTTGTCGTTCGGCGGCGAACTGGAATATTTCGCTTTTTTTCCAAGAGAGTTCCTTGAATCCTTGTTGTTTTGTGCCGCGGGGCAGTTTGCCATCACGCACTAAGTTATCAAAGGTAGCGCGACTTATGCCGAGTAGTTGGCAGGCTTGGTATTTGCTGATGCGTGGTTCGTGGATGGCTTTGAGGGTGTTGAGTAGCTGGAGTGTTTCTTCCTCGGTGAGGTTGGAGTTGCCTGCATCAATCTCATCGACGAGTTGTAACAGGATTTTTTTGATGGCGTGTAGCATAGTAGTAAATGGCGATTATGAGTGTAGGAATGATGAGTAAGAGTCGCAGATGGAGTAGTGCATCGTTGGTAATAGGGATGCCGTAGCCTTGTTCCCAATACTCTATGATGTTAGAAGAGAGTATGTAGTGGAGGAATACGCGGTGGTAGGTGCAAAATCTAAAGGCATAGGAGCAAAGATACATAAATATGAGAGGCAAGAGCGAGACATCGCAGATGCGATAAAGTTCCAGTAATTCTATGTTGAAAGAGAGCAGGAGGTAGTAAACTGCATATCCCATGGCGAGCATTGCAGGCATTACTTTTAAGGTGTAGATGGTGGCTACTCCGAGGTGTGTTTCGCGTGTTATCTTATGTGTGGCTGTCATAGTGCAGAGTCGTTAAGTCTTTCTAAATTATTCACTTTAATCATCATCAGAGGGAGTATAGTGAACAAAGCGTTAATGAGCAAGAGTTCGTAGGAGAAAGTGTAGTGCCAGAGGCGTGGGGCTAAGTAGTCTAATACAGCACAGGCAATAGGTGCGGCGCATGCTATGAATGGGATTAACGCATCGGCACGTGTGTTGGCGTGGGGTGGGGCTGCGTGTTTATGGGCTGCGAGTTTGTCGGTAGTGATGCCGTAGGCATATAGTCCGAGGAGCGGCCCGTAGGTATAGCCTGCCATCCGATAAATGGTGTCTATAACCGTGCCATTGCCTACTGTGTGGAAGACGGCAATGCATAGAGCAAAGGCGATTGTCACAAGCAGATGCACGCGGTGGCGGTGGCTTTCGGCTCGGCTTTCGCCATAATCCTTTCGTTCCACTCCAAGAAAGTCAACGCAGATGCTTGTGGTAAGTGCTGTAATGGCACTGTCGGCACTTGACAATGCTGCGGCTGCAACACCGATTGTAAAAGGAAAAACGACAAACGAACCCAACGCGCCGCTACTTACTAAATAAGGCAACACGCGGTCGCCCTCTGTGGGCAGGAGGATGCCTTCGTTGTTGGCGAAGGAGTAGAGCAATACGCCTAAGGAGAGGAACAAGAGATTGAGCGGCAAGAAAGCTGCTCCATAGAGGCACATATCTTTCTTAGCATCACGCAGACGCGGACACGTCAGATTTTTTTGCATCATATCTTGGTCAAGTCCTGTCATTACAATGGTGATAAACATACCATTGATAAACTGTCGCCCAAAAAACTGTTGGCCGTGAATGTCCCAGTCAAATACACGCCCCATAGGGCTTCTACTAATGGTGGCTACAATAGCATCGGGTGTTAAACTCATTTTTTCTGCCACCACCCCCACGAGTGCTATTGTGGCTACTATGAGGCAGAGAGTTTGCAGGGCATCGGTGCGTACGATTGTGTGGATGCCTCCGCGCCGTGTATAGAGAAAAATGGATAGAAGCACGATGCCCACTGTTGCAGGGAATGGCAGTCCGAGAGGTGCCGCCGCGAGTTCGTGGAGTACAATGCAGGCTAAGTATAGCCGTGCAGCCGCTCCGGTGAGTTTGCTAAGCAAGAAGAATGCTGCCCCCGTTCGTCGGCTCTTTGGCCCGAAGCGTAAGCCGAGGTAGGCGTAGATACTGGTAAGTCGTAGCCGATAATATAGCGGTAGTAGCACGGCAGCAATGACCAGGTATCCGGCAAAAAAGCCTGCACACATTTGCAGATAGGTCATACCAGTAGTGCGTACCCAGCCTGGTACACTGACCAGCGACACTCCGCTAACACTTGCGCCAATCATTCCGAAAGCCACGAGCCACCACGGCGAGCGGCGGCCAGCGCGAAAGAAGGCATCGTTGTTAGCCGCGGGTTTGCTGCTACGAGCGGCAAAAAAGAGCAACAGTATATATACGGCCAAGGCCGCGAGGACGAGTTGGGAGGTCATTCCTGCCTAATAAAGCGTGAACGTTTGAAAGTGGACGGTGCTTGCTGTTTTTGGCTTTTTCAAGAAGAAATCGCTGAAAAAAGCTGTTACACCAGCATCTTTTCCTGTGTTGCAATAAAGAGAAAATGCAGAAACAAGTTTTTCATTTTCTATTAGCGATTTCTTTTCAGCGTGTGCCACAGGCTGTTTGCCTACGTCTTTCAAGTTGCAAAAGTAACTTAAATTCGCTTAACCACTATTCATTGTGTCGGCAAAAAGGTTTTTAAGCCAAAGTTTTTGGACGCTACTGGGGGTGCGCACCAGTAAAAGATTGTATTTTTGCCCTTGCAATCCTTTAGGTGGGTTCTATTAATTCGCTTTGTCAGAAAGATGACAAAAGGTTAAAGCCCCATCTATGTCAAACTTAACCGTGGAAATAAATAGAACCCACCTTTAGTTAAACTTTTCTTCGTGACTTTTCGTTTGTTCCTATATCTTGTTTGGTTTAGCCTGTTGGCGACAGCCTCTTATGCTCAGCCTACGCGTTGGTGTTTTTCGGCCAGCGATGTACTCCCTACTGTGGAGCAGCCACGTCGTGAATTGCGTGGCGTTTGGCTCACCACGCTTTCTAATCTTGATTGGCCCTCGCGCCCTGCCACCACGTCGCAAGGCGAGGTGCAGCAACGTGCAGAACTTTGTAGAATTCTTGATGGACTAAAGGCTTCAGGCATTAACGTGGTGTTTTTCCAGACTCGCGTCCGTGGCACAGTGGTTTACCCCTCGTCAATAGAACCTTGGGACGCTTGTATCACTGGCACGCCTGGCCGTGCTCCTGGCTATGATCCGTTGCAATTTGTGATAGACGAATGTCATAAGCGACAGATGCAGTTGCATGCCTGGGTCGTGGCGTATCCTATTCATAAAGCCGCTACTGCCAAACGCCTCGGGTCACAAGCCCTGTCAAAATGCAAACCGTCACTTTGTCAACTTTGTGGCGATCAGTGGATGATGGATCCTGGCGTGCCAGGCACAGCAGAGCATATTGCTGCCGTATGTGCTGAGATAGTCCGGCGCTACGATGTGGACGGCATAAACCTCGACTATATCCGTTATCCAGAGAGTAGTATCCCTTTCCGTGATGATGCCACTTATCGCAAGTATGGCGCGGGACAAAGTCGCTTACAATGGCGTCGTGAGAATGTCACACGCACCGTTCGTGCTATCCACAATGCTGTGCGTGCTATCAAGCCTTGGGTGTGTCTGAGTTGTTCGCCCGTGGGCAAATATGCCGACCTTCCGCTTCATAGTGCACGCGGCTGGAACGCCCGCGATGCCGTGGCGCAAGATGCCGTGGCGTGGCTCAACGAGGGAATAATGGATTTGCTACTGCCTATGATGTATTTTACGGGTGAGCATTTCTATCCTTTTGCCGTAGATTGGAGCGAGCGTTCCCACCAGCATACGATTGCTCCTGGCCTGGGTATCTATTTCCTCTCGGCGCGTGAGAAAAACTGGCCTCTTGAAACGATAACGCGTGAGATGAACTTCTTACGCTCGCTTGGTCAGGGGCAAGCCTATTTTCGTGCAAAGTTTTTATTAGCCAATGAAAAAGGGCTTCTTCGCTATTGTACCAATCGCTTCTATAGCCGTGAGGCTTTAGTGCCACCTTTGGTGAGTACCCGCGAGCCACTTCCTGCTATGCCGCGTGCCGAAATTAGTGAGCAACGCTGGACGCTCCATCTCTCGTGGCCGCCTGTTGAAGGCGCAGAATACTACAATGTTTATCGCCTTTCCGACCAGTCGGACGATTTGGAATATGCGCAACCCTTGGCCTATTATCTTCGCGAAACACACTACGACTACACCCCCGCGCTTCCCACGGCGTTGTGGACACGTATAGCTGTTACCGCCTGCGACCGCTATGGGCGTGAGAGTGTACCGGCTATACTTGCTGCCGCACAGAGCGATACGCTCCCCACACAAGATACTCGCCTTGTCGTACCCGACACGTTAAATTGTGCCGTGCTTATTGTAGATAAAACGGGGCGCACCATTCGCCGCCTACCGCGTGGACGTCACGAATTATATATAGGCCGCCTCGAACCTGGCTTTTATCAGGTACTCACCGATGAGCGCCAGCCACAACTCCTAAAGCAATTCTGGAAGAATTAGCCATATTACCTTACCGCTCAGGATGGATGGAATAATAATTATCCTGATAGCCTTATGAAAGAAGAACGTCGCTATAATCGTTATGAAGACTATGACGATGAAGAGAATTTCTACAACCAAGAAAACGCTGATGATCGCGAGCGTCCGTAGTGCGTGTGGCTCTTTCTCGTCCCTTGGCATACAAGCCTCGTCCCGAAAAGCCTCTGTTGCGGCGCGGATTATTTTCAGATTTATTGCTCTCTTCTTTGTAACTCCGTCGAGTTCGCTTTGTCTTCAAGCACAAACCGATACACTTCGCCTCTCTGCTGCCGAAGTCAGGCACACACCTGCACACAACGGAGATATGGTGTCTGCGAACAGCCTCAGCGGTGAGCAGTTGCAGGAGTTGCGCGCCCATAGTGTAGCCGATGCGTTACGCTATTTTAGCGGGGTGCAAATAAAGGACTACGGTGGTGTGGGAGGCCTTAAAACCATCAATGTGCGTGCTATGGGTTCGCAACACGTCGGCGTAGTACTTGATGGTGTGGCACTCTCGCAGGCACAAAATGGTACGATAGACCTTGGACGTTTCTCCTTGGAGGAGCTGGAGCGGTTGACACTTTATAACGGCCACCACACTTCGCTCCTTCAGCCTGCGGCCAATTTTGCAGCGGCCTCGGCACTTTTCATAGAATCACGCCGCCCCACTTTTCCGCTTTCTGACACCCGCCGCTTCTATCATACACGTGTCGCGGTGCGTACAGGTTCTTTCGGTGCGCTGCAAACCACCCTGCGCACCGATGTGCGCCTTGCTGAAAATATCGCCGCCAGTGTGGGTGGTGGATATGTGCATAGCGATGGGAACTATGCGTTTCGCTATCGCGTGGTAGGGGCGTACGATACTACTGGTGTTCGTCGCAACAGCGATATTGACGCTTTACGTTTAGAAGCCGCCCTTTGTGGCAGTAGCCTGTGCGACGACTGGCGCGTTAAAGCATATCTCTACGCTTCCGAGCGAGGATTGCCAGGTGCCGTAGTGCGAGGCAGGACAACAAGTGGCGATCGCCAATGGGACGCCAATCTCTTTCTGCAAGCCTACTGGCGGCATCAGATCTTTGACAACTATCAAACACTCACTACTGCTAAAATGGCTTATGACCGCCTGCGTTTTACCAACGATCCTATAGCCGACCCTGCTACAATCTATGTTGATAACATCTATCGTACCGCCTCGTTCTATCTTTCCTCTGCCCACCGTCTGACCTTGCATCACTTCTCACTTGCCGTAGCAGGCGATTATCGCGCGGAGCGTATGTTAGCAAATCTATATGATTTTCCTAATCCCACGCGCCATACGGCATACCTCTCCGTTGCTGCTGAAACACGTCTTTCTGGGCTTCGCCTTCAAGGCAACCTGCTTTCCACATTGGTTTATGACCATACGAGCCAGGCCTCATCCGTCCCCCGACGCACTGAACTCTCTCCTTTTTTATCCATTTCGTATCGCTGCACCGAGCATTCTCCTCTTGTGGTTCGTGCTTTTGCTAAACGTATATTTCGTATGCCTACCCTCTGCGACCTATACTATACACTTGTTGGCAACAGTGCATTACGCCCCGAGCGAACAGCGCAGCTTGATATTGGTAGTACGTGGGAACTATTTCCTACAGGTCTCTTTCGCCGAGGTGAAATATCTGTTGATGCTTATTATAATAAGGTACACGACAAAATTGTGGCAATACCCGGTGCTTCTATGTTTCGCTGGACAATGCTTAACCTCGGAAGTGTAAGTGTTCAAGGCGTAGAAATGTGTGCACAGTCCGATTGGCAGTTCGGCAACGTGTGCCTTGCCTTGCGCGCTACATATACCTACGAGCGCGCACGTGATGTCACAGATCGTGCCGATGCTTTCTATGGTCATCAAATTCCCTATATCCCGCGCCATAGTGGTAGCTTTATAGCACACATCGACTGGAGAGATTTTTCCGTTCGCTATAGTTTTCTCTACACTGGTAAACGATATGACCAGCGAGCCAATACGCCCGAAAACTTCTGCCCCGCTTGGTACACCAGCGACATCGCTATCTCATATAACTATCGTGCCTTCCGCCTTACTGCCGAAGTCAACAATATCTTTCAACAACGCTACGAACTCGTCAAAGGCTACCCCTTACCAGGGCGAAACTTCTTCCTCTCGCTTTCGTGGGGATACTAAAGGTGGGTTCTATTAATTGACCCCATCTATGTCAAACTTAACCGTGGAAATGAATAGAACCCACCTAAAAGCAAAAGACACAAGAGGGCTACGCACGCTGCGTAGCCCTCTTGTGTCTTTTGCTATTTAGTCGGTATCGGTCTTTATACCGAAAGCGTGGGATGCTTAAAGCCCAAGTACCCAGCTGACGAAATAGAGTACCAAGGGAATGGTTACGAAAGCAATGCCGACAAAGTCTATTATCGCCCCGCTCTTTATCATCTTTGTAATGGGTATGTATCCACTGGCATAGACAATGGCATTCGGCGGTGTGCTAACAGGCATCATAAATCCGAGACTTGACGATAGTGCAATACCTACCGCTACGGGTATAGGGCTAAAGCCTGCACTCAGCGCGGCACCGACAGCCAATGGGCCAATCATACCTACCGCAGCGGTGTGAGAGGTGAGTTCAGACATCAACAACGCTGCAACGCAGAACACACCTACAAAGATGGCTTCATTCGGTTCGCCACCCATCATTGCTATTATTTGGTCGCCAATCCAAGCGGAGAGCCCTGTGCTATACATCATTCCGCCCATCGCTAAACCGCCGCCGAAGAGCAACAGCGTACCCCATTCAATACCTTTCACGGCATCTTTCCAGCGTAAAGTCATTCGTGTGAAGTGCCGATTTGTAGGCAAGAAGAACATTAAGAGACCTCCAATCATTGCAACCACGGCTTCGGGGAACACCTTGTTGTATGCTTTCAGTTCAACACTCTCATTACCGAACACCACGCTCAGCACACCAGGTGTCACCCACAACACCACAGCCACTAAGAAAGCCAAGAGCGTGTTTCTTTGCGCGGTAGTCCAACTTCCGAGTTCGCGTTTCTTGCTGCGGATAAAGTCTTGCGCACCTTTAATATGTTTTACATCGGCAGGGAACATTTTCCATAGCACAATGTATGCAATGATAAAATATATCACCATAGCCAGAAGACCCCACGTCATCCACTGAAAGAACGTGATATGATAGTCGGCACTTTTCTCGGAGAGAAACCCGAGCATCATAATGTTTGGAGGTGTACCGATAGGGGTGAGTACACCACCGATGGAACACGAATAGGCCGTCATAAGCATCAATCCCGTGGCGTATTTATAAGAATGGAGATTTATTTCGCGTCCATTGTTTGCCATCATTTCACGAATGGCTTCGAGCAATCCTAAGGCGATAGGAAACATCATAGCAGCTGTAGCAGTATTGCTAATCCATCCCGAACAAAGCATACAAGCCATTCCTATGGCAATGAAGATGCGTCGCGGGCTATCGCCCACCCACGGCATAGAAATAATGCCGTAAGCGATGCGTTTGTCAAGACCGTTGACCATCATTCCCTTGGCTATGATAAAACCGCCCATAAAGAGAAAAATCATCTGGTTGCCAAAGGCAGCAAAAGCCTCTTTCATACTTACCACACCAAATACTACGCAGAGTGTGGGGCCTATGAGTGATGTTACAGGAATGGGTACTGGCTCTGTTATCCACCAGAGTGCCACAAGCGTCATAATAGCAAGAAGCGTGTGAGCCTGGTCTGACAACCCTGGAATGTCCACGTACCATACTAATAAGGCACACAGGGGAGCACAAAAGGCACCAATGAGGCGTCGCCAGCGGTCAAACGATTTGTCACCTGTGAGTTCGTCTTCACTAACTTCGGGAGCGTGTTTAATCTCGTCCATAAGAAAAAATGAGTGTGTTTCGTTTTGCGCGGCAAAAATACGTTTTTCTCTGCGCAAAGTCGTGCAGATTGGTAAACATTATCTATATTTGCTCGCAGAATATCAAAACCATAAACAAAAAGACTATGCCAATGCCACTTATCATTACTACAACAACAATTGCCATCGTGCTTGGTATCGTTGTCTTTCTGCTTGTACTCTACTTTTTCAAGCATCGTGGTCATAGCAATCTGGCTGGCGACACAGAGCGTCTTGCTGGAGTACTCCGGGAGGTTTTTACCGAGGTGAAGAAGCCCGTCATCTCTCACAATCGGCTTATCAAAGAACTCAAGGCTCGTTTGCATGTGGGCGAGAAGATTGCCCATATTCTTGTAGGTAAGGCTAAGGCCAGCGGCCTTGTACACACGGATGGCCAAACCGTAAAGCCTGGCCCCGCGCTCGACCTATCTAAAAGCTAAAAACGTCCACTGCGGGCGATAAGACCACGAATTTTCTCGGAAAATCCTGTGTCGGCTCGTAGCGTATCAAGCGTAAGGTGCATACGATACGCCCAGTTGTGGTGTGGGTTAGCGGGGTCGTTTATTTGTTCTTTTGTCGGGTCGGTGTGCCGCAGATAGGGGCTTATGGCCAGCCAGTCCTGCAACGCTTGTAGGCAGAGCATACTCGCAGAGCCGAGGTGGTCGCTCATTACAGCCTCACACGTTTCTGTATCGGCCTCTTGGGGAGGCTCACCCGTTCGGTGCAGTATCTCATGCCAGTAGGCTTCGGTTTGTTCGTGGTTTTCGCGCCACCAGAGACGGAAAGGCGACATATCGTGTGTACCCGTAGCACAGACACTTAGATAAGGGTAATCTGCTGGATGGCCAAAGCGCGTCCACGGGGTCTTGGGCATCCGCTGAATTTCTAAGGTGAGGATATGTAGTTTTGCCAGCACGCCTGGTACGCTCGCCGGTACGAAGCCTAAGTCTTCTGCGCAAGGAAGCAATAGGTCATCGGCTGCGTCCAAGTCTATTGGGTTGCCAATCATTGCGGGCAATTTCTTCATCGCCTCAGCAGCCCAGAAGTCGTTGTGGCGGTGGAAAAAGAAATCCTCGTGTAGGCGGTCGAAGGCTTCGCGTAGTGGTTCGGGTAATTCTTGATAACGTGCCGTCCCTTGTGCCATAATGCGGGGATGGTAGCGGTCGGGATGTTCTTGATCGCGGATAAAGAGTACTTCTTCGCAGAGGTCACAAAGTGCCTCGCGGAGTTTTTTGTTGCGTATGAGCCAGTGAATGCGCGATTGGTTGTTGCAAATCTCTTTAAGGTAAAAACGTCCGTTCGTTTCTTGGAGATAAGTGTTGATTTCTTCATCGCTGAGGAGCGAGGATGCTGTGGCGTAGGAACACGATGCGAGGCATAACTCGTCGGGGTGGGCGGTGAAGCCGGCGTTGTGTATTTCTTCGCGGGTGAGGGGTAGTGCAGGGCGGAAGTGTCCGAGAACGCCGTAGCACTGCTCTGTGGGGATTTCCCAAATACGGAAAAAACCAAGTACGTGGTCAAGGCGGTAGGCATCGAAGTAGTGCGCCATGTGTCTGAAACGTGCACGCCACCAGGCATAGTTGTCTTGCGCCATTGTTTCCCAATTATAGGTAGGGAAACCCCAGTTTTGACCGTGGCGCGAGAAGAAATCGGGAGGTGCGCCCGCACAGCCGTTAAAGTGAAACAGCTTGCTGTCTGTCCAGGCATCCACTCCGCAGGGTGATACACCGATGGGAATATCGCCTTTGAGTACCACGCCGAGGCGATGTGCACATTCGTGTACACGTGTCATTTGCCGGTGGAGGAGGTATTGCACATATACGTAGAAGCCTGCTCCGTGTTGAGCGGCAGCATCGCTTTGTAGGAGAAGGCTGATACGCTTGTTGTCGTAGGTCGCAAATTCTCCCCAGCGTCGGAAGTCTGTTGTTCCCTCACGGTCGCGAAGATAGGAGAATACGGCATACGGGCGCAACCACTGATGATTACTGGCAATAAATTGTTGGCAGCCATCACACTGCAACGTGTCGTTGCCGTAGGCCTTATAAAGGGCGTGGAGGAAACGTGTCTTGGCCTTGAATACCGCATCATAGTTAAGCGTCTCGTCCTCTAAGGCGGAAAATTCGGCTTCGCGCTCCGCTGTCCAGAGTGGCGAGCCTTGCCATTCGCGCAAGTCGAGATAGAGCGGATGGAGGGCGAATACGCTGATAGCACTATAGGGATAGGAATCTGTCCATATCCCGTTTGTGGTGGTGTCGTTGATGGGAAGGATTTGTACAGCGCGCATACCGCAACCTGCCGCCCATTCTACAAAAGAATAAAGGTCTCCAAAATCGCCGATGCCTTGACTGCCTTTGCTGCGGAGGGAAAAAACGGGTACTACTGCACCAGCACCGCGCCACGGTTGTAGGTCAAAGCGTGCGTGGGTATCGGTATGGAGATAGCGTGCGCCTTCTATAAATGGTACGTCCGACATCACGCGGTCTTCGCCTCTCTCCCATATTACGTGGCCTCCTCCCTCCGGAAGTAAGATGTATTTATAGCGTGCGCCGGTGGCGAATGCTTCGATGTCGGCTGAGGCTTCCCATTGGTATGTGGCGGTGCAAACGAGGGGTACGGCGTTTTGTTCGTTCCAACGACCAAGGCATTCGGTGTCGCCGCTGATAGCCCACCGATAGCCCGCAGGAGGCTCGGGGGCGAAGAGGCGAAACACAAACTCGTGCTCGGTGAGCGGTGTGTGGCGTCTCGTGCGAAATGCTGCCTCGGCAAACCGGCCTCGGAGCAAGGCGGGCTCGGGCGTGTCCTCGCCCCATTGGTCACAGAGGACAATTGCTGTGTCGCCCTCTATCTTCACACGATGCGGTGCAATCGTTTCGCTGCGTAAAAGGTTTTCGCTTTTATCAACCACCTCGTATCGGTAACGTATTTCTGTGGTGTCGGTTATAGTTAGCTCGGCGGTGTGATTTTCGCCGTCGGTGCTTTGGAGCGTCAGCCTGGCTTTAGTGCCCTGAGGCATTAAACAATATGCCACGCGCAGGGTTTCGCCTGGATGACACCTATAAGGTATGTGGAAGTGGAGTGTCATTCGTATGTAGATTATGAAGCGTGCCTTAATCTATCGCCCTTCGCCTGTAAACAGGGCCTCGTGGTCAATAGGCAGGCTCAACCCCTTGTCGGATTCGCTATCTGGCTCGTCGGAACCCTCCTCTGACTCCTCGTCAGACAATAATTCGTAAGAATACAGTCGCTTAAGGCCGTTTACACGGAAATAAGTGGTAGCATAGGCTTCAATACGTATCTTGCAACCCAAAAGTTCGGGATTATCAAGAAGATTGAGTTCATCGCGCATTTCTCCCCGAGGAAGTTCAACTGGAATAATGTTTTCGATGTCCGTTTCGTCAGGACTATCAGAAAGCAGAAAGTTGGTGTTTATTTCTTCGCTGGGCAAACCGAACACAGCCCCTGAAAGACTATTCCCCTTGATGTAGCCCACAATGTATCCATCTACAAAAACAATGTTTTCCTGACCAGTGCCGCCAATGATGTCGGCCACGGAGAGTACGTCTCCCTCTTCATCGGAGGAGGGGTTGGTGTTCTCCGTGTTCGTGTCGGTGTTTTCTTCTTCGTCGTCAACCAAATCAATGTGATTGCAGGAGAAGAGTAGTAGCAGAAAGAGCGGAAGGTATTTATACATATTGAACGGTGAGCTTTTAAGGTGGGTTCTATGAATTTCCACGGTTAAGTTTGACATAGATGGGGTTTTTAACCAGAGCGAATTAATAGAACCCACCTTCAGAGAGTTCCTTTTGAGGATGGGAGGAGTAGGCAGTTCGTATCACGTCGCAATGCCATACGCAAGGCACGGGAAAAGGCCTTAAAGATGCCTTCTATCTTATGGTGTTCGTTAGAGCCTTGGGCTTGAATGTTGAGGTTCATTGCGGCGGCATCGCTGAGGCTCTTGAAAAAGTGGAAGAAAAGCTCTGCCGGCACATCGCCTATGCGTTCGCGTTTGAATTCAGCATTCCAAACGAGCCAGGGACGTCCACCCATGTCTAACGCCACGCTGCAGAGGCAGTCGTCCATAGGTAAAGAGAAGCCATAGCGCTGCAGTCCGAGTTTGTTGCCGACGGCTTTGCGCAGGCACTCGCCCAATACGATGGCGGTGTCTTCCACGGTGTGGTGCTCATCTACGTGAAGGTCGCCTTGCGCTTTTACCTTCAAGCCTATGCCGCCGTGATGTGCGATTTGTTGTAGCATGTGGTCAAAGAAACCCAGCCCGGTGCTAATGTCGCACACTTGCGGATTGTCTAAATAGATTTCCACATAGATGTCTGTTTCGGCTGTGACGCGTCGCGTAGTGGCGTAACGCTCGCCTACGAGTAGGATTTCGGCAATACGTTTCCAGTCCATACCCTCGCCGAGCTTAAGTGCGCGACAACCGATGTTTTTAGCGAGTTGTACGTCTGTGTCGCGGTCGCCAATCACATAGGAGGCACTGAGGTCGTAGTCGCCGTTCATATAGCGCGTGAGCATTGCTGTGCCGGGCTTGCGTGTGGGTGCATTGTCGGCGGGGAAGTGGCGGTCGATGTGCTCGGCTTCAAATGTAATGCCCTCGCCTTTGAGTGTTTGCATTACAAAATTGTGGACGGGCCAAAAGGTTTCTTCGGGAAAGCTGTTGGTGCCGAGCCCGTCTTGGTTGGAGACGAGGATGAATTCGTAGTCCGTTTTGCAGCGTATTTCCGACAAAGCGTTCAGTACGCCGGGAACGAACTGCAATTTGTCAAAGCTATCAATCTGCTCGTCGGCAGGCTCTTGGATAATGGTGCCGTCGCGGTCTATAAAAAGGGCTTTGCGGAGCATAGTATTGGCGTTAAAACTATTTTTTTTATTTGCGCAAGAGGACATTATGATGTTATCCCTCCCACTGCCGCAGAGCGGCTATCAAGGCGGTGTTTTCGGCGGGCGTGCCGATGGTGATGCGCAGGCAATCTTGGCAAAGTGTTACGCGGCTACGGTTGCGTACCACGATGCCACGTTCCACAAGATAGTTGTAGAGCGCATCGGCCTTAGTCATACGGGCCAAGAAGAAATTGGCTTCGGTGGGGAATACTTCTTTGCAGTAAGGTAGTTCGCTCACGGCGCGCATCACCTTGGGACGTTCATCAAGAATAAGGTGTACCCATTTCTCTACGTCGTCAATGTGGTGGAGCATCTCAGAGGCCTGTTCCTGTGTGAGGTGATTGACGTTGTACGGATACTTTACCTTATTGAAAAAGCCGATGACGGTTTCGTGTGCAAAGGCCATACCAAGACGTATTGCGGCACTGCCCCAAGCCTTGGAGAGTGTTTGAAGCACCACGAGGTTAGGGTGTGCCGACAACTCTGAGACGATAGACGGTTCGCGCTGGAAATCAACGTATGCCTCGTCAATCACTACAATGCCATTAAAGTCTTCGCACAGGCGCAACATTTCTTTACGTTCCATAGCGTTACCCGTGGGATTGTTGGGGCTACAAATAAAAATGGCTTTGGTGTTCTGACTACAGGCTTGCAGCAGTTTATCGGCACGCAGTGAGAAGTGGGCTTCAAGCGTGACGCGCCGGTATTCCACGTCGTTGATGGCGGCACACACGCTGTACATACCATACGTGGGTTCTATGGCAACAACGTTGTCTTTGCTCGGCCTACAAAATACGCGATAGATAAGGTCTATGGCTTCGTCGCTGCCATTGCCGAGGAAGATGTTTCCAACGGGCACACCTTTAACGCGCGAAACCTGCTGTTTTAGCTCGCGTTGCAAGGGGTCGGGATAGCGATTATAGGGGCGGTTGTAAGGATTTTCGTTGGCATCAAGAAAGACGTGCGCATCGGTGCCGCTATATTCGTCGCGGGCAGAGCGATAGGGCGCAAGATGCCAGATGTTTGGGCGAACAAGGGATTGCCAGTCAGGTGTACTCATTCAAAGAAAGGAAATTGGGGGGAGTTTTTTAGTATAAAAGGTATTCGCTATGGAGTTATTCCAACGAACAGCGGCGCAGGCGCATCGCCTCGCGGTGCGCATCAAGTTGTTCGGCACTGGCCATTGTTTCTACCACGGGGGCGAAAAGGGCAAGGGCTTCGGGTGAGATTTCTTGTAAGGTCATCTTACGCTGAAAACTATCTAAGCAAAGCCCGCTGTAACTCCTTGCCCACGCTTTGGTGGGCAGAGTGTGATTGGTGCCGCTGGCATAGTCTCCGGCACTCTCGCAGCTATAGTTGCCGAGGAAGATGCTGCCCGCGTTGTGTATTTTGTCGGCCACGGTGCGGTGGTCTTTCGTGGCAATAATGAGATGCTCGGGCGCATAGAGGTTTGTAAAGGTGATGGCTGCGGTGAGGTCGTCTTCAAAGACGATGATGCGGCTGTTCTCTATGGATTGTGCTGCTATGTCTTTCCGCGACAATAGCGAGAGTTGTCGCTCTGTTTCTTGTGCCACGGCATCGGCTACTTGGCGACTTGTGGTGACGAGTACTGCTTGGCTATCTACGCCGTGTTCGGCTTGGCTCAAGAGGTCGGCTGCCACAAAGTCGGGGCGGCACGTGTCATCGGCCAATACTTCTACCTCGCTCGGGCCAGCAGGCATATCAATGGCTACGTGGCTGAGCGATACAAGTTGTTTTGCTGCCATAACATATTGGTTTCCGGGGCCGAAGATTTTATCCACGCGCGGCACGCTCTCCGTGCCGTAGGCCATAGCGGCTATGGCCTGTGCGCCGCCTATGCGATAAACCTTTTTCACTCCGCAAAGATGAGCCGCAAAGCGTATGGCAGCATTTACCGACCCATCGGCAGCGGGCGGTGTGCAGAGTACTATCTCTTGGCAGCCTGCTATTGTAGCCGGTACAGAGAGCATCAGCACGGTGCTAAAGAGCGGTGCTGTGCCGCCGGGGATATAAAGCCCCACGCGTTCTATCGGCACGGCGCGTTGCTCGCAAATGATGCCCGCTTGTGTTTCTACTACGATGGGAGCGAAGCGTTGTGCGGCGTGAAAGGTATATATATTATGGTATGCGGTGCGAATGGCTTCGCAGAGTTCCTGAGGGAGCTCCGCCTCGGCACTGGAGAGTACGGCATCGGGAACGGCTATGTCCTGAAGCCGTGCGTGGTCAAAACGTTGTTCCAACTCTCTCAAGGCTTCATCGCCGCCTGTACGCACTTTGTTGAGGATGGGTTGCACCTTGGCGAAGAGCGTTGTGAGGTCGAAGAGTGGGCGTTGTGCCAACTCTTTCCACGTTTCGCGCGCAGGATTGAGGAATGTTTGCATAGTGTGTTTAGGCAATTAGCTTTTCAATGTCCATCACAAGGATGCCCTGCGCACCGGCGGCTTTGAGTTTGCCTATGAGTTCCCAGAAACGGTCTTCGTCAATCACGGTATGAATACTGCACCACCCGCTCTCGGCCAGTGGCATCACGGTGGGGCTTTTTACGCCGGGCAATAGTGCTGTGATTTCGTCAACTTTCTCTGCCGGTGCATTGAGAAGCACATACTTCTTTGTCTCGGCATTCTTTATGGCATCGAAGCGGAAGAGCATCTCGTTGAGTACGGCACGTTTCTCGGGTTCTAAATTTTTACGTGCCACAAGGACGGCATCGCTTTGCATCACTGTTTCTACCTCGCGGAGGTTGTTGTTTACCAGGGTGCTTCCTGAAGAGACAATGTCGAATATAGCATCGGCTAATCCCACGCCAGTGCTTATCTCAACGGAGCCTGATATGACGTGTATGGTGGCGGTGAGCCTCTGTTGTTTTAGATACCGACGTAGTATGGCGGGGTAGGAGGTGGCTATCGTCTTGCCGTTAAACCATTGTGGCCCGCTATAGGCTTCTTCCTTAGGCACGGCGAGCGAGAGGCGGCAAGCACCGAAGCCTAAGTGACGAACGATTTCGCAATCGGCACCTTTTTCTTCAAGTTCGTTAAGCCCTACAATGCCCACATCGGCCACACCGGTGGCAACCGTCTCGGGAATGTCGTCGTCGCGCAGGAAGAGGGCTTCAACGGGGAAGTTACTGGCTTGCACAAGGAGTGTGCGTTTTGACTCTCTGATTTTGATGTCGGCTTCGCGCAAGAGCGATATCGTGTCGTCGTGCAGGCGGCCTTTGCTTTGTATGGCTATTCTGAGCATAGCGGAGAATTGGTGTGACATTTATATATTATGGTGTAGTAAAGTGGCTTATTGTTGTTCTTTCCACTGTTTCACTAAGTCGTGCGCTTGTTTCATCGCTTTCTTTTTGTTTAGGAGGTCGATATCTGAGCCGAGCAGGTGTATGGTGTGAAATAGATCTTCTTTCATAGCCTGGTTGAGCAGTGAGGGGAACTTGTCGCTATGGATTTGGAATGCGCCGTAGGCCAGCATAGCGTGAAAATGGAAGTCTTCATCGGTGGAATAGTCAATGAGTTTGTCCCACACTTTTTGTGCCTGTTCGTAGCACTTTGCGTTGAAGAGCAGTGCGCACATCTCATTGGCCTCCTTTCCTGAAAATCCAGGAAGCGTGAACATGTATTCGAGGTTTTCAAGGGCTTCCTCGGGTTTGTTCACGATAAAGAGGAGTGTTGCCCACGCGCCATAGCGCATCAAATAGTTCTCACGGTCGGCATACCGGAAGAGGAGGTCGCGCGCTGTCTCAGGCTTGTTTTGTAGTATGGCTTCGTGGGCGAGGTGGTGGTGTATCTGGTCGCGAGCTTCGTTGTTGTCGAGGAAGAGGCGTGCTGCGAGGTGGTACACCTGCGAGGCTTTCTCGTGTTGTTTGTCTCTCTCAAAGCCGAGAGCGAGTTGTAGGAGATTTTCTGCCGAGCAAAACATTTGTTGCATCGGGTTTTGCAAGCTTTCCCACATTTCATCGTATTGCTTTAGGCGCACGAGTGTATCAAACCTCACGCTGTAGGCCTCGGCGTATTCTTTATTGGCGGCGATGGCATAATCGCAGCTCTCGAGAGCCTCGTTATCTTTTTTTGCGGTGTATTGTATCTTGGCCAGTTGCACCCACGATTCTGCATCGTAGGGGTCCTCGTCTAAACTCTTGTTCATCACAGCAATGGCTGCCTCGAGCTCACCCCGGCGAAAGAGGCAGTCGGCCAGCTCGCCCGCTGCGCGGCTAAACTCGGCGTATTGGGGTGTGTTGCATCGTTCTAACCAAGGCTCGGCCAGGTGGTAATAGCCGGCCTCGTAGTACATCTCGGCGATGTCGAGGGCGGTGTCGTAGGTGATTTCTGGCTCTGTCTGCACGATTTCTTCTACTAAGCGGCGGTTCTCCTCTATGTCGCAATGCATCAGTGCCTCTTCGGCGTAGAAGATTTTTCGGCAAAGGTTTTCGGGCTCGAGTTTGTTGATGATACTACGCGCTTGTTTCCAGTTGCCGGTATTTTTGTGGTAATAGGCGTGTGCCACCACTACGTCTTGGTCGTCGGGGAAGAGTTTTACGGCTCTCATTAACACCTCGTGGGCTTCGTCGTTGCGGTAGTTGTTGGCGTAGTAGTCGTAGATATCAAGCAATTCGGCCACTTCAAAGTAGAGCGAGCCGCCGTTGGCTCGTGCTGCCTCGTATTTTTTTAGTATGTAGTTAAAGTCTTCTTGTTTGTTTCTCATACGTGAGTAGATGGGTGGCGTATTTATTTTTTCCAACTATCGCGTAGCCCCACGGTGCGGTTGAATACGGGGCGTTCTGCTGTGTGCGAGGTGTCGTAGGTGAAGTAGCCGATGCGTTGGAACTGCAGGTAGTGTTCGCCTTGGAGTGTTGCGGCGTAGGGTTCTACGTAGCAGTCGGTGAGTGTTTCGAGGCTATGTGGGTTGAGCATTTGTTTCATTGCGGTGAGGGCATCGCATTGTTGCTCTTCGCGGATTGCGGCGAGGGCGTCGCGTGGGTTTTCTTCTTTCCAGATACGGTCGTAGAGGCGCACCTCGGCTTTTACGCAGTGTTCTTGGCTGAGCCAATGGATGGTGCCTTTCACTTTGCGCCCGGCACCTGGCATACCGCTCTTGCTGACGGGGTCGTAGGTGCAGAGGATTTCTACCACGTTGCCATCGTTGTCTTTGCGGCAGCCGTCGCAGTGGACGATGTAGGCGTTTTTCAGGCGTACGTCTTGTCCGGGTGTGAGACGGAAGTATTTCTTTGGTGCGTCTTCCATAAAGTCGTCGCGTTCCACGTAGAGGTCTCGGCTGAACGGAATGGTGTGTGTGCCTTGCTCGGGGTGCTCGGGGTTGTTGATGGCTTCCATCTCCTCTACTTGTCCTTCGGGATAGTTGGTGATGGTGAGTTTCACGGGATGGAGTACGGCACTAACGCGCTGCGCGCGGTCGTTAAGGTCTTCGCGTACCGCGCTTTCGAGCAGTGCGAAGTCGTTGAGGGCATCAAAGGTGGTGTAGCCTATCTTGTCAACAAACTTGCGAATGCTCTCGGGCGAGTAGCCGCGGCGGCGGAAGCCGCAGAGTGTAGGCATTCGCGGATCGTCCCACCCGTCAACGATGCCCTCCTTTACCATAGTGAGCAGGTTGCGCTTTGAGAGCAAGACGTAGTTGAGGTTGAGCTTGTTGAACTCATACTGTCGCGGACGATGGTCGTTTAAGTCTTTTCCTTCTTTCACCCAGTCAACAAAGAGGTCGTAGAGTGGCCGGTGGGGTACGAACTCTAAGGTACAGAGCGAGTGTGTCACGCCTTCGAAGAAGTCGCTCTGTCCGTGGGCAAAGTCGTACATAGGATATGCTTTCCACGTGGTGCCGGTGCGGGGGTGGGGGTGGTTGACTACGCGATAGATAATAGGGTCGCGGAAGTGCATATTGGGGCTTGCCATATCTA
The DNA here is from genome assembly GCA_937877625.1 of uncultured Prevotellaceae bacterium. Taxonomy (GTDB): domain Bacteria; phylum Bacteroidota; class Bacteroidia; order Bacteroidales; family Bacteroidaceae; genus Alloprevotella. The sequence continues at coordinate 11,212 of CALFJG010000082.1, read as the reverse complement.
TTTTTGCACGAAGCACCATGCGTCCTTCTTCTACTTCTCCGCTGTTCATTTTCTCAAAGAGTGAGAGGCTCTCTTCTACGGGGCGGTTGCGATATGGGCTCTCTGTTCCTGGACGTGTGGGTGTGCCTTTTTGTGCTGCTATGTCTTCGGCGCTTTGTTCGTCGATGTAGGCTTTTCCTTCGCGGATGAGGCGTAGGGCAAAGTCCCAGAGTTGCTGAAAGTAGTCGGAGGCGTAGTACTCGTTGGCCCATTGGAAGCCGAGCCAGCGAATGTCTTGTTTTATGGCGTCCATATACTCCATATCCTCCTTGGTGGGGTTGGTGTCGTCGAAGCGTAGGTTGCATACGCCGCCGTAGCGTTGGGCGATGCCGAAGTCTAAGCATATAGCCTTGGCGTGGCCGATGTGTAGGTAGCCGTTGGGCTCGGGGGGGAAGCGTGTTTGTATGCGGCTGTCGTTGAGCCCGTTGGCGAGGTCGGCTTCTACTTGTTGCTCTATGAAGTTGAGGGATTTTTTCTGCGGTGTGGTTTCGGGGGATGTCATAGTAAAGGGATGTAGATGTGGTGGAAAGATATTGTTTTCTGCGAAGAGGTAATGAAACAATACGCCCATCGTGTCACGGATGGACGTATTGGCAACGGTTCTTCAGACGGTTGTTAGGCATTGCTGAATGAGGGTTTCAGGAGAGGGGCTAATCCGTTATATTTATGAGGATGTTTCCTTCTTTGTGTGTTCACGCCTGTTAGTTAGCCATTTCTGAAAGGAATTTGATGCGCACTAAGCGGAGCTCGTCCTCTTCGTATTCGTCGCCCAGTTCGTCGAGTGCGGCATCGATGTCGTCGCTGTCGCTCTCACGGAAGTATTGGTAGATGTCTTGTATCTGGTCGTCGTCAAGCAGCTCGCGAATGTAGTAGTCAATGTCGAGTTTCGTGCCGCTATATACTATGGCATCTATCTCGTCAAGCAGTGTGCTGTAGTCTATGTTTTGCGCGGCGGCAAGGTCTTCAAGATCTACTTTACGGTCAATGCTCTGGATGATGCTTACTTTGAGTTTCGACTTATTGGCCACGGTGCGAATACGCATGTCTTCGGGGCGTTCTATCTCGTTTTCCTCGCAGTGTTTCTTGATGAGTTCGCAGAATTGTTTGCCGTAGCGTTTGGCTTTTCCTACTCCTACGCCGGGGATGTTGAGTAGCTCCTCTTGCGTTTGTGGATATACGGTGGCCATAGCTTCGAGGCTGGGGTCTTGGAAGATAACGTAGGGCGGCACATTCTTTTCGCGCGCCACATGCCCGCGCAATGTGCGGAGCATCTTAAAGAGTATGGGGTCGAGGGCATCGCCTGCGGGGGCGTTGTCCATAGGGATTTCTTCGTCGCTGAATTGTCTGTCGAGCACGATAGGAAAGGGTTTGGGTTTTTTGATAAAGCGACGGCCGGCATCGGTGAGCCTTAGCACGCCGTAGTTTTCAATCTCTTTATATAGGTATCCGCTGAGCAGAGCTTGGCGTATGACAGCACCCCACACGTTGGGGTCTTTGTCGTCGCCGAGGCCGAACTCTTCGAGTTCGTCGTGGTGATAGGCCAGTATTTCTTCTGTGGCGTTGCCGCTGACAAAGTTGCGGATATAGTCTTCGCGGAAGTTTTCTTTTGTGGCTTGGATGGCCTCAATGACACATTGGAGCAGTTCGCTGCCTTCTATGCGTTCGTGTGGATGGATGCAGTTGTCGCAGCTGTGGCAGTTGTCTTGTTTGTATTCTTCTCCGAAATAGTGGAGCAACAGCCTCCGCCGGCATACCGACGACTCGGCGTAGGCTTGTGTCTCGGCGATGAGTTGCCGGCCAATATCTTGTTCGGCGATGGGCTTGCCTTCCATAAACTTTTCTAACTTTCGCAGGTCTTTGCGCTGGTAGAAAGCTATGCAGAGCCCCTCGCCGCCGTCGCGCCCGGCGCGCCCCGTCTCTTGGTAATAGCCCTCGATGCTCTTGGGCATATCGTAGTGTATGACGAAGCGCACATCGGGCTTGTCGATACCCATTCCGAAGGCGATGGTTGCCACGATGACATCGATGCGTTCCATCAGGAAGTCGTCTTGTGTTTCGCTGCGGCGTTGTGTTTCAAGCCCGGCGTGGTAGGGGGCGGCTTTGATGTCGTTGGCACATAGTATCTCGGCGAGTGTTTCTACTCGTTTGCGGCTTAGGCAGTATATGATGCCGCTCTTGCCCTCGTGGTTGCGTATGAATTTGATAATGTCTTTGTCTACTTCTGCTGTCTTGGGGCGGATTTCGTAGTAGAGGTTGGGACGGTTGAATGAGCTTTTGTATTCTATGGCGTCTTGTATGCCGAGGTTTTTCTTTATGTCGGTGCGTACTTTGTCGGTGGCAGTGGCGGTGAGGGCTACGATGGGGGCTTGGCCGATGCGTTCCACGCTCTCGGCTATGCGGCGGTATTCGGGGCGGAAGTCGTGGCCCCACTCCGAGATGCAGTGTGCCTCGTCAATGGCGTAGAACGATACTTTCACGCTGCGCAGGAAATCTATGTTTTCTTGCTTGGTGAGGCTCTCCGGGGCTACATAGAGCATCTTTGTCTTGCCCGATGCTACATCGCGTTTCACCTCCTCGGCTGCGGAGCGCGAGAGGGAGGAGTTGAGGAAGTGTGCCGTGCTGTCGAGGTGGCTCATATAGCGCATGGTATCCACCTGGTTTTTCATCAAGGCAATGAGTGGCGATACGATAATGGCCACGCCCTCGAGCATCAGAGCCGGCAGCTGATAGCAGAGCGACTTCCCCCCGCCGGTGGGCATCAGTACAAAGACGTTGTGCCCCTCAAGTATGCTGCGCACAATATCTTCTTGGTTTTCTTTGAACGAGTCAAAACCGAAGATTTCTTTTAGGCATGCGTGTATTTGTTGCGAGGTGTACATAGGGGGCTGTCGGCGTTAGGTTAGTGGAGCGGGGTGTGCGCCGTATGTTTTGCGCTAACAAAGATATAGAAAGAATTTTTTTCTTCTTGGCTTTTGGTGTCAAAAAATGTGTTTTTGTGTCGTTTTTTACCGGTTTTGTTGCATTTCTGACAAATGTTTGCTGTTTTTGCAATGTCTTTTGCGCTTCTCAGGCTGTTTTTATTTGTTGGTTGATGGTCTGGATATAGTCCAGCAGTGCTTCTGTGCCGAGGCGTTTTGTGCTGCTTGTGACAAAATGCGGGGGCAGTTGCTCCCAGTCCTTTTGCAACTCGCGCAGGAATTGTGATATGTGGGCTTCGCGCTCGCCGCGTTTCACGCCGTCGGCCTTGGTGAAAACGATAGTGAGCGGCACGCCGGCCTCGCCGGCCTTGCGGATGAAATTTATGTCGATAGGTTGCGGCGGTATGCGTGAGTCGATGAGTACAAAGAGGCACGTGAGTTCTTGGCGCTGCTCTACGTATTGTGAGATAATGCGTGCGAGTTTTTCTTGCTCGCGTTTGCTGCGTTTGGCGAAGCCGTAGCCGGGGAGGTCAACAAGATACCAGTCCTTATTGATGAGGAAGTGGTTGATAAGCAACGTCTTTCCGGGTGTGCTGGATGTCTTGGCGAGTGCTTTTCGCTGCGTGAGGCAGTTGATTAGGCTACTCTTTCCTACGTTGCTGCGGCCAATGAATGCGTATTCGGGCTTTTGGTGTTTGGGGCAAGCGTCAACGTGTTGGTTCGACACTACAAATTCTGCTGAAAGTATCTTCATCGTAGTCTGTGGCTTTGACCTTTTTGAGACGTTGGAGGCACGGAGCGGAGCGAGGGGCGTTTGGGGGATTTACTCTCTGATGCGCCGCCAATTTTTGGCAAAGATAATGAAAAGTTTGTCGCACAATGTTTCTGCTGTGTCTTTTGCGCTTTTTTCGCGCGGTAATGGCGGGGTATCGCCTTGGTGGGGCGTTTCATCGGTGTCCGTTCGCTTTTAAAAGCTTCCGCTTCCCTCTTAAAAGCTTCCGCTTCCCTCTTAAAAGCTTCCGCTTCCCTTTTAGAAGCTTCCGCTTCTAAGAAAATGAATGTCGGACTAATAAAATTCTTTGTCTGTCAAAGAAAAAAAATTGTGCCTATATTTTTACAAACATAGGCACAATTTTTACAAACATAGTCTATATTGATACAAATATAGTCACACTTTGAATTTTCTAAGCCTTGGTTTATTTTTTAGTGTGGTTTAGAGTACTTCAATGTTGCGTTTGAGCGGTGTTTTCTCGGTGGGTTTTACTTTCGGAAGCGTCACGGTGAGAATGCCGTCGGCTACACGTGCTGAGATTTGTTCTTTTTCGATGTCCTCGGGCAGGAGCAGTGTTTGTTGGAACTTGGTGTAGGAGAATTCGCGTCGCAGGTAGCGTGCGGGTTCTTGGTCTTCCTTATGCTCTTCTTTCTTTTCGAGGTTGATGACGAGGTTGCCGTCTTCATTGAGGTGGATGTGAACATCGTCTTTGCTCATTCCCGGTGCGGCCACTTCGGCTCGGTATTGCTTATCGTCCTCAACGACATTGATGGCGGGGCGAGTGGCTGTGGGGCGGTGGATAAAACTTCCGTTGAAAAGGTCTTCGAATACATCGGGAAGCCAGTTTGTAGGATAGTTTCTGCGAATGGTTGTCATAGTTGTGTGGTTTTTAGGTTTGACGTTTGTGTTTGTTTTTGGCGAGAAGCAAGTTGTGTGTTGTTTTTGTTGCTTGCTTTTCTTTGCCCTATATTAGGCAAACGCCGTGCCAACGCCTAAATGATTTTTTTGCCTGCCGAATTGTCAGCCGCCCCGCCTGTGGTGCGTCAATATGGCAGTTGTAGCGGCTTATATACGCTGCACGAATGATGGCCAAGCGTGGAATAAGCCCGCTGTCTTTGATAGAACAAACTCCTTCGGTATGGAGCGTTCTCTGTGTCCACAAAAATAGGATATTTCTTCTATTGTGACGAAATATCCTATGAGATTTTGTTTTTTGCGCGGGGCTCTCGTTACACTGCGACGTAGAGCAGCTGGCCTCGGGCTTTTACAAACTGTCGGGCAAGGTGTATAGACGTGTGCCGTTGCTGCCTTTTATTAAGATGAGGCAGTCGGTGGGTTTGTCGTGTGCTATCTCTTGCCTGACGGCCGCTACATCGCTGAAGCAACGGAATGCTCCGTCGGGGCAAACGGCTTGTACGGCCTCTTCGAATGCTTTGCCCACGAGCCACACGCCGGTGAGCGACATCGTGGTAAGCGTGCGTACCACGTCTTCGTGTGCTTGGGCAGAGACGTCTCCGAGTTCGCGCATCTCTCCGAGTATAACGCGCTTGGCGGGGTGGGGGATTGCGGCGAAGTTGTGGAGTGCAGCCGCCATACTTGTGGGGTTGGCGTTGTAGGCATCGACGATGAGGTCGTTGCTCGCCGTGTGGCGCAGCTCGCTGCGGTTGTTTGTGGGTTTGTAGTCGTGCAGTGCTTCCGCTATGTCGGCTTCTGTTACGCCGTAGCGTATGCCTACGGCAATGGCGGCTAAGGCGTTCGGGGCGTTGTATGCCCCGATGAGTTGCATCGGTGTGATATGCCAGGCTCCGTCGTTCACTCGCCAGCGCAGCTGTAGGAACGCTTCGCCCGCCAGGGCTTCGCCTTGTACCGTAGCACCGCTCTCGGGGCTTCCGTAGGTGTATTGTTTCAGCCCCTCGGCACGGGCGGAGAGGATGGCGTTGTCGGCGTGGAGGAAGATGCTGCCCCCCGTGGTGCGCAGCTGGTCGTAGAGTTCGCACTTGGTGTTCACCACGCCTTCAAACGAGCCGAACCCCTCGATGTGTGCCACACCGACATTGGTTATCAAGCCCGCATCGGGCTGTACTATAGCCGCTAAGTCGCGTATCTCGCCGGGGTGGTTGGCGCCAGTTTCTACAACGGCGATTTGGTGCTCACGCGTCAGGCGCAGCAGGGTGCGCGGCACGCCGATGTGGTTGTTGAGGTTGCCCTCGGTGAAGAGTACGCGATACTTCCGGGCGAGTACGGCGGCGCAGAGCTCCTTGGTGGTGGTCTTGCCGTTGGTGCCGGTGATTTCTATCACGGGCGCGCCCCACTCGCGGCGGTGTTTCGCAGCCAGCTGCTGCATCGCGGTGAGCACATCGGGCACGAGGAACAGACGTTCGTCGCTCTCCGCCACTTGCGCATCGTCCACCACGGCGGCGGCACAGCCACAGGATAAGGCCTGCACGGCGAAGTGGTTGCCATTGAAGTTGGCTCCTTTCAAAGCAAAGAATAGCGCGCCGGGTGTTAGCGAGCGCGTGTCGGTGGTTACCACGGGGTGAGCCAAGTAGAGTGCATAGAGCCGTTCAAGAAGTTCGGAGGTCATAGAAACAACGGTTGTTTTTTTGATTGCAAAGTTAGCCAAAAAACACAGCAGCGTGCGTTATTTCGTAAGGAAGTATTACTTTTGTAGCAAAATTCAGTACGAAACAAGGGCTTACCTCTTCCTCCTGAAAAGCATCTATGCACCGTCAAAGGCTTGTTTGTGGTGTTCGTAGCAGCGATGAATACGCCTGCCAACAAAGGAGCGCAAAAAAGAATTCTAACAGAAGAAATAGATGCTTGGACGCAACGCTTCTCCTCTTCACGGGTCTATGTCAACACCTCTCTCGCTCAACGTTCACGGCCAGTTGCTCTCGCTCGCCTCACCGCGTGTGATGGGAATTATCAATGCCACCCCCGACAGCTATTTTGCTGCGAGCCGTGTGCCGACGGAGAGTGCCGTGGCCGAGCGCGTAGGGCTGCTGCGCGAGCAGGGTGCCGACATCCTCGACATCGGAGCCTATAGCACACGCCCCGGTGCCGACGACGTAAGTGTGCAGGAGGAACGTGCGCGCCTCGCAGCAACATTGCGTGTGGTGCGTCGCGAGTGGCCGGAGGCCATAGTGAGCATTGACACGTTCCGCGCCGAGGTGGCCAAAGCCTGTGTGGAGGAATATGGTGCAGATATCGTCAACGACATCAGCGGCGGGCTGTTTGACAAACGAATGCTCGCCACCGTCGCCGCCTTGCGCGTACCATATATAATAATGCACCTGCGCGGCACGTTGCAGACGATGCACGCCCCCACCCACTACGACGACTGCGCCACAAGCGTTTATCGCGAGCTCGCCCAGCGACTTGCCGCGTGTCAGGCAGCGGGAATTAACGATGTGGTGCTCGACCCGGGCTTTGGCTTCAGCAAGTCGGTGGACGACAACTATCGTCTGCTCGCCGCACTCAAAGAGTTTCAGCGCTTAGGCCAACCGCTGCTCGTGGGTGTCTCGCGCAAGTCGATGCTCTGGAAACCGCTGGGCATAACCCCCGACGAAGCACTCCCCGCCACCACCGCTGTTCATATACTCGCACTGCAAGCCGGTACGCACATACTGCGTGTACACGATGTACGCACCGCACGGCAAGCCATAGAGATATGGCGACGCGTGGAGCGTGCGAGGGAGCCGGCGGAAGAACAATCGATTTAAGTCTGTACTATTGATACTTATCGTGGCGTTTTATAAGGTTGTTGCTCTCTCGGCTGCGTAAACCTATAAAGCAAGTGGAGAACAGATGAGCAAGAATGAGCGGGTGGGTTCGTGCGACTTCCTTTGTGGTACGCTCCATAGGGACGGTCGGTGTCGGCTCTGCGAAAGGTACTCTGCTCTTGCCACGCACACAAATATCTCTTAATAACTTATGCTTTCCTTCGGTTTCAAAGACGCGCTCGACATACTCTGCGTCGGGCTTATACTCTTCTACCTGTATCGGCTGATGCGCTCCACACGCGCCGCCGGTGTGTTCAGCGGCATAATGATCTTTATGTTCGTGTGGCTGGTGGTGTCGCGTGTACTCGGTATGCGGCTCATCGGCGGCATAATGGACCAATTGGTAAACATCGGCGTGATAGCCCTCGTGGTACTCTTTCAAGAAGAGATACGCCACTTCTTTAGCAATATCGGCACACACCGCGGCTTCAACTGGTTCCTCGCACTATTTCGCGACCACGAGGCCAACGAGCAGAAGAACAACGATATAATGCCCTTAGTTCTCGCCTGCACCGCAATGTCAAAGCAAAAAGTCGGCGCACTTATCGTGATAGAACGCGGCGTAGGACTAAAAGACGAGGCACAGACCGGGGAGACTATCGATGCCGCAATCAGTAGCCGACTACTGGAGAACATCTTTTTCAAAAACAGCCCGCTCCACGACGGCGCACTCATAGTGAGCCACCACCGGCTGTGGGCGGCAGGCTGTATCTTGCCCGTGAGCCACGACCCCAACCTGCCGAAAAACTTTGGCCTGCGACACCGCAGTGGGGTAGGTATCACAGAGAAGAGTGATGCACTGGCCATCATAGTAAGCGAAGAAACCGGAAGCATCAGCGTTGCCGAGGCCGGACACCTCACACGAGCCGTCAGCCCCGACCAACTGGAGAAACTGCTGCTTGAGAAATGGGTGTAGAACACCCCTTAACCCCTCATCGCCCCGAAACGTATCGCCACGCGCGTTTTTCAATAACCGCTTTTTCTTTTGTCTTCCTCGAGAATGTCAATAGCACCGGCAATGCCTGCGCTGTATAAACCGTTCTAACCTCCTAAAGCATGCCACCGACCCGCAAACCCGCCGCCCCTACGCCTGAAACAATTATGGCTCAAGTGAATGCCGGCAACATAATGCCCGTCTATCTCCTAATGGGTACCGAAAACTATTTCCTCGACAAACTCGAGAGCGCACTCATTGATGCCCTGGTGCCTCAGGGAATGCGCGACTGGTCGATGATTACACTCTTCGGGGCAGAGACCGACGTGGAAACGGTGGTGACCACCGCTCGCGGATTTCCTATGGCGGGCGACAGAATGGTGGTGGCACTCAAAGAAGCCCAAAACCTCGAGGGGTTTGCACGATTGGAAACATACCTCAAACAGCCACAGCCCACCACGGTGCTTATCATCACCTATCGCAACGGAACGGTGGACAAGCGTACTACAGTGTTTAACCTCATAAAGAAAATCGGCGTTGTGTATGAAACACCGAAGGTCTACGAAAACAGACTCTCATCTTTTATCACTTCTTACGTCGCAGACAAAGGACTAAAAATAGATATCAAAGCCGCGCAACTGCTCGCAGCACATATCGGAGCCGACCTCGCACGTCTAACAAGCGAAATAGACAAACTTGTTATAGCAATGCCCGAAAGTCAGCAGCAAATCACAGACGACTTGGTGGCAACCCATATCGGAGTGTCAAAGGAGTTTAATGTATTCGAACTCACCGATGCCCTCGGAGAAAAAAACGTGCAGAAAGTCTTTCAAATCGCCAAGTATTTTGACGCAAATCCTAAGTCTAATCCCATACAGAAAACGCTGCCCGTTCTGTTTCGCTATTTTCAAAATGTGTTTATCGCCTACTATGCTCCCGACCGCTCGGAACATGGGCTGCAAAACTATCTCGGTATGTCCGACTGGCAACTGAGGAATAACGTGCTTCCGGCAATGAAAAACTATAAGGCACGTAAGGTGATGAACATTATCTCGGCTATTCGACGCACCGACGCACGAAGCAAAGGCATCGACAATCCCAATACCACACAAGGGGAACTACTGAGAGAACTCCTTTTCTTTATTCTTAATTAGGGTGTTATACGATTGATGAAAGTGTCTCATCATAGGCGGCAAGATTCACAAGAGATACTATGACAGAAGATAGACAATACATACAGGGGCTAGACGAGTACATCCGTCAAGGTGAACCACAAGAACAAGAACGTGGCCGTGCTTGGCAGACTGCCATAGGACTGCAGGAGGTTGATGGTCTGAAGACATCGCCATACTTGTTAGAAACAGCTCGTCGTCACATCGAAGGTGATATCACCATCAGTGAGGCAATACAACTTATCGACAGCTACTATAAGTCGCAGGCTGGATGCAAAGAGATTGAAGGTGAACGGACAGAAGAGGCTGATAAGGTTTCTGCCCGTATCACAGAGTTGCTTCAAGAGCAAACCTTTAACTTCTCTCCGACGCAATTAACGTCCATCCATCGACGTCTGTTTGACGGTATCTATAAGTTTGCAGGACTCATCCGCGACTATAATATTACCAAACGAGAATGGGTGTTGCGAGGTGAAACGGTCTATTACGCCAGTGCTGACACCATCAGCGAGACATTGGAGTATGATATGAGACAGGAGCGAAACTATAGCTATGAGGGCAAAAGCATTGATGAAGCCATCAGTCATCTGACACGCTTCTGTGCGAACCTTTGGCAAATTCATGCTTTTGGTGAGGGTAATACCCGTAGTACGGCTGTCTTTATGATTAAGTATCTGAAAGCACTTGGCTTCAAAGTAACCAACGACCTCTTTGCCACTAACTCCTCGTATTTCCGCAATGCATTGGTTCGTGCCAACTACAGCAATCTGCAAGTAGGTGTGACAGAGACGACTGTATTCTTGGAACGCTTCTTCCGCAATATGCTACTTGGCGAAACCACACCACTGCGCAACCGCGAGATGCATTTAGACTGGAGGGCAGAAACTGAAGCCCAAAGTGCAAAGGAGTTTGTTCAAAGTGCAAATTCTGCACTTCCACTACCAACGAAGTGCAAGGATTGCACTTTGGAAGAGATTGCGGTGCTTAGAATAATACGGCAAGATCCTTCGGCAAAACAAACGTTTATTGCAAAAGAAATAAGGAAATCAGAGAGAACTGTTAAAAATATTACAGCACACCTTAGTGAAAAAGGTATTATAAAACGCAGTAAAGGAAAGGGAAGCGATTGGGTGATAATCTACGATTAATAGAACCGACCTTTAATGTATTCGAACTCACCGATGCCCTCGGAGAAAAAAAACGTGCAGAAAGTCTTTCAAATCGCCAAGTATTTTGACGCAAATCCTAAGTCTAATCCCATACAGAAAACGCTGCCCGTTCTGTTTCGCTATTTTCAAAATGTGTTTATCGCCTACTATGCTCCCGACCGCTCGGAACATGGGCTGCAAAACTATCTCGGTATGTCCGACTGGCAACTGAGGAATAACGTGCTTCCGGCAATGAAAAACTATAAGGCACGTAAGGTGATGAACATTATCTCGGCTATTCGACGCACCGACGCACGAAGCAAAGGCATCGACAATCCCAATACCACACAAGGGGAACTACTGAGAGAACTCCTTTTCTTTATTCTTAATTATTGCTGTCCGCTAAAAGTTTTTTAGCAGGATAAAAATTAGGCTGAAGCCCTCGCT
>CALFJG010000081.1 GCA_937877625.1 uncultured Prevotellaceae bacterium | reverse complement strand
CAAGGCTACGGACGCGGCAACCAAGGACAAGGCTCGCAAGGACGCGGACAAGGAAGCGTAGGCAGCCAAGAACAAGGCTCGCAAGGCCAAGGCTACGGACGCGGCAACCAAGGACAAGGCTCGCAAGGACGCGGACAAGGAAGCGTCGGCAGCCAAAGTCAAGGCTCGCAAGGTCAAGGCTCGCAAGGGCGCGGACAAGGAAGCGTCGGCAGCCAAAGTCAAGGCTCGCAAGGACAAGGCTCGCAAGGACGCGGACAAGGAAGCGTAGGCAGCCAAAGCAGTAGTCGCCAGCAAAACCAAGCCTCACCCAGCAGCCGCAGCAACTCGCGCGGAAGAAGTAACTCAACAGGCAGAACCGCAGGACGCTCCTACGGACGCTAAACAAAACAATCGAAAAAGCACAAATTATGCACGTTACGCGGGTGTGTCTTACTGCAAGGCATACCCGCGATTTATGATGTGTCCGGATTTTTTCCAGACGGTTTGAATTTTTTTTCAAGGCCTTAGAAATTTTTTACGGACGGCTCTGAAATTTTTTTTCAAGTGCTTAGAAAATTTTTTCAAGTGCTTAGAAATTTTTTTCGAGTGCTTTGAAATTTTTTTCCGGACGGCTTGAAAAAAAATTCCGGACGGCTCTGAAATTTTTTTTCAAGTGCTTTGAAATTTTTTTCGAGTGCTTTGAAATTTTTTTCGAGTGCTTTGAAATTTTTCTGCAACTAAAGATGGTTGCTGTCTATTCGCCTTATTATCATCATTAGCATAGCCATTAAAAATCATCAGGCGCATAGCATACTGTCTGATTTGTTATTTGTCGCAGAAATTGCTGGTAAACAGACATAAAACCAGAAATTCTTTGCCACCTCGGGAAAATAACCTATTTTCGCCGCGTTAAGAATAATTACTAACCCTTTCTTCTAAAAACCAAACAGATCTTATGAGAAAGAAACTACTCCTACTGGCCATCGCCGTCTGGGGCCTCGCCTTCACCGCTCAGGCGCAGTATCTTCGCGAGCACTACATCACATGGGGCCCAGGCAGCGAATCCTTCGGTTCAACGCTACAAGACTGGACACCCGGCACACAATTGACCGACGACGATAACTTCTTTATCTCGCGTGTGAAGCCAAAAGCGCGCTTCCGCAACGCCGCCACACAGGTGAGAGACACCCTGCAAGTGCAAAACGACAAGAAACTCATCTGCTGGATACCTATCAACAGCATCAACGAGACAGGATGGAACCGCAACGCACTGCCCGACGGACTTTTCGACAGCGAGGTATTCTCTATGTGGAGTTATGTCACCCACTGGGGCGACTGGACAGCACCGCTCGGACGAGTACCCGGCGCACTGCTTGACGTAGCCCACAAAAACGGCGTGGCCGTGAGCGGCGTAGCCTCCGTGCCCAATGCCACACTATCGAGCGGATGGGCTTCGTGCTTCCAAAACATGATAGCCGCCGGTGCCGACAAGACCGCACAGTATATGACCTACTACGGACTGGACGGCCTGGGCTACAACTCCGAGTGGAGCGAGAGCAGCTACGCCGCAAGCGAGAACCTGCGACCCTACCACGCCGCCCTCGTGAAGAAGATGCGACAGACAAACCCCATCTTTGAAAACATTTGGTACACCGGCACCAATGACTACGGCAGCATCAACTTCGCCGGCCAACTCGGCTCCTGGAATCAAGAAACCTTTGGCGACAGCGAGAACATACGCACCTCGCTCTTCCTTAACTACAACTGGAATCTCTCCTATCGTATCGCCACCTCGCAAAACATTGCCAAACAACTGGGACGCGACCCGCTCGACCTCTACGCCGGTTTCAATATGCAAGGTGCCAATCCCACCTCCTGGCCGCTGCTGAGCACCACACGCTATAGCATAGGCCTCTGGGGAGCGCATAGTGCCAATATGTTTTTTGAGAGCCGCCACGAAAAAGGCTCCGACCCGCTCGTAAAACAAGCCACCTACCTTATGCGCACCGAACGCTGGTTCACAGGCGGCACACGCAACCCGCTCACCTGCCCCGACTTCGTCGAGACAGGCAACTACAACGCCGACAACTACTCCTTCCACGGTATGGCAAAGATGATGTCGGCACGCAGCCCACTTTGCTGGGACCTCAACGAAGAACCCTTTATCACATACTTCAACCTCGGCAACGGACAATACTTCAACTGGCAAGGCGAACGCCAACACGACAGACAGTGGTATAACATCGGTGTGCAAGACTACCTGCCCACCTGGCGCTACTACTTCTCCTCCAAGATATTAGGCCACCAAGCCAGCAACGTACCCACCAACACATTAGATGCCGAGTTTAACTGGGACGAGGCCTACGTAGGCGGTAGCGCAATGCGCATCTTCGGCTCCACCACAACAGAGTATCTCCACCTCTTCAAGACCCAGTTTGCCCTCCAAGCCGGCGACGTTATCACGCTGCGCTATAAACTCAAGAGCGGCAGAACACGTGCCAACCTCGTACTCACCGTAGAAGGTGCAGAAGGAAGTGCCGTGTCGCTGAGCAATTTCGGACTGCTTACCCTTACCGATGAAGCCGATGAAGAAGACTGGCGCACCTCGCAGTTTATCGTAGGCGACGAACTCGACGGCAAGACGCTTGCCCTCGTAGCCCTACAGTTCCGCCAAGCAAGCAACCTCGACCTCTACCTCGGCGAGTTCTCTATCATTCGCGGCGAGATGCCCATACCCGAGAAACCCGTGGTGACAAAAGCCGAAGTACTCGCCTCACACTATCAAGGCGTAGATGGTAAAATCATCTGGAATATGCCCAACTACAAAGCCGCCGGAGAACCCTGCTACAACCTCGACGTAAGAACAGCCTTCTTCAAACTCTATTCACAGCAAGAAGGCCAAGAGCCCGTATTTATGGGAATTACCACCAGCTGGGCAGGCCTTATGTTCAGTGCACCCATCGACTTCACGGCAGGCTCCGCCAATCGCGTCCGCTTCGGTGTGGCAGCAGTAAGCCTCGACCATAAGACGCAGTCGGACATCGCTTGGAGCGACTATCTCAATACCGGCACTTACACCTACAACGACAACATTCAACTCAGCAAATATGTTATCACGCCCGACGAGCCGTTCGTGATGTCATACGTTGACCCCAACCACGAGAGCGGACACTGGAAACTCACCCACGAGAGCGGTTCAGTGGATTATGAAGGCGACGGCGTAAGCGTCACCGTACCAAGCCTCACAAAACTGGGACGCTATACCCTGGAGCTCACCGGTATGATACACAGCGGCGAAGAAGCCGTAGAAGACCTACGCACCTTTGACAGTTATATCACTATAACCGACGCACGCTTCGGACGCCTGCCCGAAATCACCAGCCTCACCGCCAACGGGCAAGAAGCCAACATCACCGTAGAAAAGAACGAAGCCGTAGAGATGGCCTACACCGGACGCTACTCCGACGGCGGCACCTCGCAGGCCATAGATCTTCAAGAAAAGAACTTCGGCTTCAACGTAAAAGATGCCGGACTGACAGGCTCCACCTCCTTCAGCCTCGCCTTCTGGCTCAAAGTGAACAAACTCAATGGCTCCACACAGTTCTTCTCCGTAGCAAACAAAGCCGGCACCTGGCCGCTCACCGACTGGGGATGGAACTGGAGTACACTAAGCACCTCGGGCGCCCTGACCTTCACCTATCGCAACAGCCAAGCCGCAGAGCGTCCCGCCACATCGCAGTATGTTTACCCCGACGGCACAATGCCCGTCGGCCTGTGGACACACGTTGCCATCGTGTTCGACCGCAAGAGCGACGGCACCGCCCGACAGTTGCTTTACATCAATGGTAAGTTTGTAGAACCCATCGTAAACATCAACTACACCACAGGCGGCAGCACCACAGCCGATCAGGATGACACCTATTACAGCCTCCTCGGAATGGAAGACGAACAGTACGTGTCAATCGGCGGACCGGCCAGCGGACGAGGTGGCATCGACGGCGTAATAGACAATATGGTACTCTACCGCCGCGCCATCACCGAGGCCGAGGTGCAGAAAACAATGCAAACGCTCACCGCCTCCAATCTCCCCTCAGACCTCTATGCCCTCTGGACATACGAAAGCGAAGCAGCCACCGACTATTCCTTTGCCGCCCTCGGCACAGGCGCAGGCTTGAAATGTGGCACCTATTCCCTCGTAAAACTGGAAGGAGAAGGTCGCGCACAGCCCCACTTCGTTGAACCCACCTACACCGCAGGGTGCCCACAGCTCGACGACTCAGGCTATCCCGTCTTCACCGAGGCCACGTGGAAAGCCATAAAAGGAACACTCACCAATGTCACCGGCAATGGCGAGGCAGGTAGTGCCACCGTCACCTATCAGCAAGACGGTGTACGCAACGTCACCCTCACCCTCTCTAATCCTCTCGGCAGCGACAGCCGCACGTTTAGCACCATCACCGTGGGCGAACCCACAGGCATCGGGAACGTCAGCAGCGACAAGCTCCGTGCCTATACCGTAGGCGATGTCGTTTACGTTGACTTCACCACGCCCGGCACATACGAAGCACGCCTCTACACCGTCAGCGGACAACTGGTATGCTCCAAGGCAGCCACCGTCACCAACACCGACCGTATGCGCCTCAGCCTGCCACAACCGGGCATCTATGTGCTACGCGTCACAAACAATGGTAAACCCGTTGCCGCAGTGAAACTGCTGCGCTAATCACAAGACAATAACAATATATATGGTGTAGCCCACCCGCTATTATATCATTGTCAGCACTCAAAGACTGCATGCCACCAAACGCATGCAGTCTTTATTATTGCTGTCCGCTAATGTCAAACAAAACCGTGGGAATAAAGAGAACACTCCCTAAAAAACAGAAAAAAGAAAAAAAACTAAACCACAAGGCACATAGTTTGTGAAAAAAGTATAACTTTGCACGCAAAGCAAAAACACAAAACTAATTCATGAGCCAAACAACCCTTCAGACCGGGCGTATTTCACAGATTATTGGCCCGGTGATTGACGTGGCGTTTGAGGTGGCAGGCGACACCGCCAGCCACGTATTGCCACGTATCCACGATGCCTTGGAAGTGACACATCCCGACGGTCGGCGCATTGTGATAGAAGTACAACAACACATCGGCGAAGACACCGTGCGCACCGTAGCAATGGACAACACCGATGGTCTCAAACGAGGCCTCCCCGTGACAGTGACCGGCAGGCAGATAGCTATGCCCGTGGGCGACCAAATTAAAGGCCGTATGCTCAACGTCATCGGCGAGAGCATCGATGGCCTAAAAGCGTTCGACACCGAGGGCGGCTACGAAATCCACCGTAAGGCCCCCAGTTTTGAGGAACTCACCACCAGCCGTGAGGTACTCTACACCGGCATCAAGGTAATCGACCTATTAGAGCCTTATGTGAAAGGCGGAAAGATAGGTCTTTTCGGCGGAGCCGGTGTGGGAAAGACGGTGCTTATTATGGAGCTCATCAACAACATCGCCAAAGGACACGACGGCTACTCTGTATTCGCCGGTGTGGGCGAGCGCACGCGCGAAGGCAATGACTTACTGCGTGAAATGATAGAGAGCGGTGTAATCAAGTACGGCAAGGCATTTGTTGAAGCAATGGAGAAAGGCGAGTGGGACCTCTCAAAAGTGGACTATGAAGAGATGGCAAAGAGCCAAGCCACACTCGTTTATGGTCAGATGAACGAGCCACCGGGAGCACGCTCGAGTGTAGCACTGAGCGGACTCTCTATCGCCGAAAGTTTCCGCGACGGCGGCAGCAAAGACGGCAAAGCCACCGACATCCTCTTCTTCATCGACAACATCTTCCGCTTCACACAGGCCGGCAGCGAGGTATCTGCCCTGCTCGGACGTATGCCCAGTGCCGTAGGCTATCAACCCACGTTGGCCAGCGATATGGGTGCTATGCAAGAGCGTATCACCAGTACGAAGAACGGTTCTATCACCTCTATTCAGGCCGTCTATGTACCCGCCGACGACCTCACCGACCCTGCCCCCGCTACCACGTTTACCCATCTCGACGCTACGACAGTACTCTCGCGTAAAATTACTGAACTGGGTATCTACCCCGCTGTTGACCCCCTTGACAGTACCTCACGCATTATGGATCCCAACGTCATCGGAAAGGAACACTACGAGTGTGCGCAGAATGTAGTGAAAATACTTCAGAAGTATAAAGAACTGCAGGACATCATCGCTATCCTCGGTATGGACGAGCTCTCCGACGACGACAAACTCACCGTAAACCGCGCCCGTCGAGTACAGCGTTTCCTAAGCCAGCCGTTCACCGTGGCGGAGAAATTCACCGGCGTACCCGGCGTGATGGTACCCATTGAAGAAGTAATACGCGGCTTCAATATGATACTTGCAGGCGAGGTGGACTATTTGCCCGAGCAAGCCTTTATGAACGTTGGCACTATCGACGATGCCATAGCCAAAGGAAAGAAACTCCTTGAGAACGCGCAGTAGCAATCCCTGACATCAACTCGTATGCTTCAAACAACGATAGTATCTCCCGAGCGCACACTATTTAGCGGTGAGGCCGCCAAGGTATTTGTGCCAGGTGCTGCGGGGCGCTTTGAAATCCTCTCGGGACACGCGCCGATAGTTTCCATCCTGAGTCCCGGCGTAGTGCGTTGCGAGGGCGGCGGCGAGGATTTCGAGGTAGCAATCACCAGTGGTTTCGTAGAGGTAGCACACGACGAGGTATCAGTATGCGTAGCGTGCGCTGCCGCAGATGCTGAAAGCGAATGAAAGCCGCTACGACCTCCCTGCTGTTAGCCCTGACGCTACTCATTGCTGCACCGCTACTGATGTTCCTTGAAATACGCCTTGTCGGAAACGAGCCAATAGGACAGACCTTACCTCTCATCGGGACAGCCGTGATACTATGGCTAAGCGGTGTTGCCGAGGCGTTCGTTCTGCAAGCCATAGGACGCGAGAAAGTATCCCTGCAACTCAAGGCGTTGATGCTATGCAAAGTCCTACGCTTCCTCCTATCTGCATTACTACTCATAGCCTACGCCATTCTCGCCACAGGTGATACACGTCTCTTTGCCGTAAACCTCATCGTGTTTTATTTCGTAGTCACCGCAGTTCTCACAGCAAGCCACGTGAGCAAAAGGAAGAAAGACACCACAGCCTCTCCAGAAACAAAGAATTAACACCCACGCTCCCTACACTTTTCCACACACTGTATTATATATATAATATATGTACATCAACCCCATAAGAAAGACCCCCGCGCTTAGTGCCGCCTTGCTTGGTTTACTGCTCTTGATGATAAGTACACCATTGCACGCTGCCGACGAAAAAGAGCCCGTAGATGTAAAAGAAGCCGTTCTCGGCCACATGAGCGATGCCTACGACTGGCACATCACCACTTGGGGTGGCCACCACGTTAGTATTCCCCTCCCCGTCATCGTAAAGAGCCAGAAGGACGGTACTTGGCACGTATTTAGCTCCGCCCGTTTCGGCCACGACGGGAAAGAAGTATTTGAGGGTTTCTACCTTGACGAGAGCCGCAAAGGTAAAGTCTATGAACAAGGCTACGATGCGCGACCGTGGGACATAAGCATCACAAAGGATGTCGTTCAGATATGGATCAACATATTGATACTCGTTGTCGTGTTTCTCTGTTGCGCACGTTGGTACAAACGTCGTAAGGTGCAGGATGGAGCCCCGGGCGGCTTTGTCGGAATGATGGAAGTACTTGTGCTGGCCATCAACGACGATGTAATAAAAGCCTCTATCGGCGAGCGTCACTATCGCCGCTACGCTCCCTATCTGCTCACGGTGTTCTTCTTTCTGTTAGTGACCAACCTGATGGGGTTAATTCCCATATTCCCCGGCGGTGCCAATGTCACCGGCAACATCACCATCACATTCCTCTTTGCTACAATAACGTTCCTCTTTATCAACCTCTTTGGCAACCGCGAATACTGGAAAGAAATCTTCTGGCCCGATGTGCCTACGTGGATGAAATGCCCCGTACCACTGATGCCCGTAATAGAACTTTTTGGTATCTTCACAAAGCCTTTTGCCTTGATGGTGCGTCTGTTTGCCAATATGCTGGCAGGCCACGCCATCATCCTTAGCCTCACGTGTATCATCTTTATCACGTTCCAAGTAAACGTGTTGGTAGGTACCTCGCTCTCCGCCGTGAGTTTCGTGATGATACTCTTTATGGATATGCTTGAACTCTTAGTAGCCTTTATCCAGGCCTACGTCTTCACGATGCTCTCCGCAGTGTTTATCGGAATGAGCCTGCCAGAGCACCATCACGAATAAACGAAAATCAATAAACAAAAAACAATAACCAATAAAAACAAAAGAATTATGGCAATTTTAGAAGCAGCTGCCGCAGCAGCAGGAATCGCAAAGTTAGGTATCGGCCTTGGAGCCGGCATCGCCGCTATCGGCGCAGGTCTTGGCATCGGCAAGATAGGTAGTTCCGCAATGGAAGCCATTGCACGCCAGCCCGAAGCCACGAACGACATTCGTTCCAATATGATCGTGATTGCAGCGCTGATTGAAGGTGTAGCCCTCTTCGCCGTCATCGTCTGCCTCTTGATGCTTTTCCTCTAATACCGACGCACAAACCACAGACCCATGGAGAACATGCCTTCCATACTGACACCGGACTTCGGTTTGCTCTTTTGGATGCTGTTAGCATTCCTTGTGGTGCTGTTCGTCTTGGCCAAGTTTGCCTTTCCCGCCATTACCGGCGCGGTGGAGGAGCGCAAGAAATTTATTGACGAATCGCTGAAAAACGCGCGCGAGGCCAACGAGAAGCTCGCCGGCATAAAAGCCGAGAGCGAGGCAATCCTCAAAGCAGCGCGCGAGCAACAAGCGGAAATCCTGCGCGAAGCCAAGCGCACAGGCGAGAACATCATAGCCGAGGCGCGTAGCAAGGCACAAGCCGAGGGTGCTAAGGACTTAGAGGCCGCCAAGACACAGATTGCCGCCGAAAAAGAACTGGCACTACGCGATATACGCAGCCAGGTAGCAGAACTCTCGCTGCAGATTGCAGAGAAAGTGGTACGCACCCAATTAGGCGAAGACCCAGCGCAACAACGCTATATAGAGCGTCTGCTTGAAGAACAAGGCGTAAAGGCGTAAACCCTATTGTGACCACGTTTTAACACTACGAAAAAGAAAGAAAAGACGTATGAACACGGGTATCACCTCCGCACGCTATGCCAAAGCACTATTGCGCTTCGCCACAGAAAACGGCGAGGAAGAACGGGTGTATGGCGAGATGAGACAGTTGTTGCAGGCTTTTCAAGCTGCGCCACGCCTTCGTGTCCTGCTACAAAACCCCGCGCTGCCTGCCACACAGCAAGCCTCGCTATTAGTAGCCGCCGCCACCACCGAGAAAGGCATTTCCACAAGTAGCGAGCGCTTTATGGCCGTACTCTGCCAGGCACGTCGCGCCGACTTGGCGCAATACGTGGCCGTATCGTTCCAAACGCAATACCGCGAGGCGAAAGGCCTCATTGAGGCACGCCTCACCACCGCAGTGCCTGCCACAGAGGACATCACCAAACAGATGCAAAAGTTGGTAGAGCAACGCACGGGGCGCAAGGTGAGTTTTGAAACACACCACGATGCCGACCTCGGTGCTGGATTTGTGCTTGAATACGACACGTACCGTATGGATGCCAGCCTGCGCCGTCAGTTCAACGATCTAAGACGCACCCTCGCCAGCTAACCAAGCAACAACCCACATACCAAGAGATTATCAAAAAACAAGAGGCCTCCCCGCACGGATTGAACACCTGCACGGCCTCATCCCCACAACACTTAGTACACAATCACCATTATGCCCAATAACATCAAGCCCGCCGAGGTTTCCGAGGTGCTTTTGCAGAAACTACGCAGTGTAGAACACCAGCTGCGCTTTGAAGAAATAGGCACGGTGCTTACCATCGGCGACGGCGTAGCCCGCGTTTATGGTCTAACGAACGTCACCGAGAACGAGCTCGTAGAGTTCGAAAACGGCACACGTGGCGTAGCGATGAACTTAGAGCAGGACAACGTCGGCGTGGTACTCTTTGGCTCATCGGAAGGCATCAAAGAAGGCCAGAGTGTAAGACGCACAGGCCGTGTAGCCTCTATCGAAGTAAGCGAAGAGATGCTCGGTCGTGTCATAAACCCCATCGGTCAGCCGCTTGACGGCGGTGCAGAGATCGGCGGTGAGAAGTTTGTGATGCCACTCGACCGCAAAGCCCCCGGCGTAATCTATCGCCAACCCGTGGACCACGCGTTGCAGACAGGTCTGAAAGCCGTAGACTCTATGATACCTATCGGACGCGGCCAGCGCGAACTTATCATCGGCGACCGCCAAACGGGTAAGACAGCTATTGCCATCGATACCATTATCAATCAGAAAGAAAACTACGAGCAAGGCGACCCCGTCTATTGTATCTATGTAGCGATAGGCCAAAAGGCGAGTACGGTGGCCAACATCGTCAACTCGCTAAAAGAGCATGGCGCAATGCCCTACACCATCGTTATTGCCGCCACAGCCAGCAGCCCTGCAGCATTACAGTACTACGCGCCGTTTGCAGGTGCCGCTATCGGCGAGTTCTTCCGCGACAGGGGCTTAAATGCCTTGGTGGTTTACGACGACCTCTCAAAACAAGCCGTGGCTTACCGTGAGGTGTCGCTCATCCTGCGTCGTCCGTCCGGCCGCGAGGCATATCCCGGCGATATCTTCTACCTGCACAGCCGCCTCCTCGAGCGTGCGGCGCGTATCAACAACCAGCAGGAAGTGGCCGAACAGATGAACGACCTGCCCGAGTGTCTGAAAGGCAAGGTGCGGGGTGGCGGCTCGCTCACCGCATTGCCTATCATTGAGACACAAGCCGGCGACGTGTCTGCCTATATCCCCACAAACGTCATCTCTATTACCGACGGACAGATATACCTCGACACCAACCTCTTCAACAGCGGCACACGCCCGGCTATCGATGTAGGTATCAGCGTGTCGCGTGTAGGCGGTGCTGCTCAAATTAAGAGTATGAAGAAAGTGGCTGGCACGCTGAAGATAGACCAGGCACAATACCGTGAGTTGGAGGCTTTCTCAAAGTTTGCCAGCGATATGGATGCTGTCACAGCAATGACCATCGACCGCGGACGCAAGAACAACGAGCTGCTCATACAGCCGCAGTATTCACCAATGCCCGTTGCCGAACAAGTGGCTATACTCTATTGCGGCACGAAAGGTCTGATGCGAGAAGTACCCCTTAACAAAGTACGTGAGTTCCAAGACAACTTCTTGCAGATTATGCGTGCCTCGTATGCCGACACCGTACTCAAAGGCATTGCTGAAGGCAAACTTGACGAGAACGTCACCGGCACGCTTGAGAAAGTAGCCGCCGACATCGCAGCACAATACAAGTAACACTCCCCTCCCCCACTATCTACTCTTTTTCGTTGTATGGCATCGTTAAAAGAAGTAAAGACACGCATCGCCTCTGTCAACAACACGCGCAAAATCACCAGCGCGATGAAGATGGTGGCATCGTCAAAACTCCACCGCGCGCAACAAGCCATTGAGAATATGCGTCCGTACGAACAGCGTTTGACGCGTATGATGACAGCTTTCGTGGGCAGTCAGGAGGGCGACCTCAACACGCCCTACGCCGCCGTGCGCCCCGTGAAGCGTGTAGCCATTGTAATCTACACGTCGAACAGCAGCCTCTGCGGAGGTTTCAACGCCAACGCCATTCGTGTTCTGCGCCACAAAGTGGCAGCCTATAAAGAAGACGGCGTGGAGGTGGCGCGTGTGGTGGCACTCGGAAGAAAAGGTGCCGATGCCGCCCGAAAACTCGGTTTTGCCGACACAGGCGACTATACCCGCCTGATGGATCACCCCGTCTTCCAGCCCGCCGCAGAGATAGCCGAGGAACTTATGCAGCAGTTCGTCAGCGGTGAGATAGACAAAGTCGATATAGTTTACCACCACTTCAAGAGTTCTGCCTCGCAAATACTCACCGAGGAAACGTTCCTCCCCGTCCAACTACCCAAGACAGAGAAACCCGATGGTGTGGCCGCCGACTATATCGTAGAACCGTCGCGCCAAGCCGTGGTGGAACAACTCATTCCCAGCGTATTGCGCCTACAACTCTTCACCGCCCTGCTCGACAGCCTGGCCAGCGAACACGCCGCACGCGTCATCGCTATGCAAATAGCAACCGACAACGCCGACGAACTACTCCAAGAACTCACGCTGACCTACAACAAAACGCGCCAGCAAGCCATCACTACCGAACTGCTTGACATCGTTGGCGGATCAATGCAATAACTTAAGTTATAACACACAGTTATTCTTAAGTACACACGAGTGGCCACGAACAGACGTAGATTGTTCCTTAATATGAAGACGAACTTTTGCGTTAAGCCAGGAGAGCAAAGCGAAACATGTTTCAGCTTTGCCTTGGCGAGCAAAAGTCTGTCGAAGACGAACCATTCATAACAACCTTTCAGGAAAAACGCTCAAAACCCTATCAAACTATGGAAAACACCCCCAAATCGGGACTGCGCCGCGAAGACTTTCAGAAAGAAGTACAAGGCAAGCCCGTTGACCTCTATTTTCTGACTAACGCCAACGGCGTAGAAGTGGCCGTGACAAACTACGGCGGCTCGTTGGTAGCCATTATGGTACCCGACCGTGAAGGCAACTTCGCCAACGTAATCCAAGGGCACGACAACATTGACGACTGCATCGCCTCGCCCGAGCCATTCCTCTCCACCCTCGTCGGTCGCTACGGCAACCGCATCGCACGTGGTAAGTTTACGCTCAACGGCAAAGAATATAGCCTCGCCGTGAACAACGGCCCCAACCACCTGCACGGCGGACCTACGGGATTTCACGCACGTGTGTGGGAGGCCGAACAAGTGAACGAACGCACACTGGTACTGCGCTTCGTATCGGCATACTATCAGGAGGGCTTCCCCGGCGAACTCACAATGACCGTGCGCTACACACTTACCGACGACGATGAACTCGTTATTGACTACCACGGCACTACAAACAAGAAGACTGTGGTAAATATGACATCGCACGGCTTCTTCTCGCTCGCCGGCATCAACAACCCCACGCCGAGTGCAATGGATGTCATCTGTCAAATCAACGCCGATTTCTATGTGCCTATCGACGACACGAGCATTCCCACCGGCGAAATTCTCAAGGTAGAAGGCACGCCTTTCGACTTCCGCACGCCGAAACCCGTAGGACAAGACATCGATGCCGACGACGAACAGATAAAAAACGGCGCAGGCTACGACCATTGCTTCGTACTCAACAAGCACGAAGTAGGTGAACTCTCTTTCGCCGCCAAAATAGTAGAGCCCAAGAGCGGACGCACAATGGAGGTATATACCACCGAACCCGGCGTGCAGTTCTACAGCGACAACTGGGCCGATGGCTATCGCGGACAACACGGAGCCACCTTCGGACGCCGCAGTGCCCTATGCTTCGAAGCACAACACTTCCCCGACAGCCCCAACAAAGCCCACTTCCCAAGCGTGGTGCTGCGTCCCGGCGAGGTTTACACACAGAAAACCATCTATAAATTCGGCGTAGAATAAAGGTGGGTTCTATTCATTTGCTTTGTCAGATTTCTGAGCTATTTTTGCTTTCAGTCTGTCAGTTGAAGAGAGAGTGTAGCGGGCTACACGACCGATGAAACTTACAGAACGGAAGCAAAACGAGCCATAAAGATGACAAAAGGTTAAAGCCCCATCTATGTAAAGCTTAACCGTGGAAATTATTAGAACCCACCGAAAGTAACTCCAAGGAAAACAAACCGATAAAACACGGCTTATAGGTCAAATTGCAGGCTGAAAATAGACCGACGTTACTCTATAGGTCAA
>CALFJG010000080.1 GCA_937877625.1 uncultured Prevotellaceae bacterium | reverse complement strand
AATGTAAACGCGGCAAATAAGGTATGCAAAAGAAGATGGTGCGGGCGAGGTGTGCGAATATATCCTGCAGGCGAGCCGCCTGCGCTCCGACATTGAGCCGCGTGCAAGAGAATGCCGGCGAGGCCGCCTGCGCTCCTATAGGGCGGCACCGTGGTTGCTATACTTACGACACCGGTAGGTTTTCACTACTTGCAAAACGTTGACAATAACAAGATAAAAAGAGGATGTGCCTATTATGAGGCACACCCTCTCTTATTAGTTATTGGCGTTGTTTAACGAAACTATTTTCTTTCCACAGGCTCTGCACGCCTTGCGCGAACGCTAAGGGCATCGCTGCCAGAAAGTGAGGTGTCTTTTCCCTTACCCACCACTTGTCCGATGCGTGAAGGAGCGATGCCGTGGGCGAGTAGGTAGCTACGCAATGCCTCGGCACGACGTTGTGTAAGGTCTAAATTGAGGGCTTCGCTGCCAGTGTGGTCAGCGTAAGCATAGATATCAATTGTCGTATTAGGATTCTCCTTGAGATACGCCAAGATAGCGGCAAGCTCGTTAGCATACGTGGCTTCATCAATGACATCGCTGCCGCGCTCAAAGCCGACGCTTGGCAGATAGGTCTGACCGCTACGAACAACGGGCTTCTCTACTTCTACTACACGGTCAACATACACGGTATCGTGAACGATGCGCAAAATCTCTCTGGTGCCATCGCCGTCGAGCACACGTTGTACCACACGAACCGTGTCGTGCTGCACGAAGTCCATCATTGGCACATAGGCTGGTGTGGCAGCATAGAGTAGGTTGTCGCGTTTGGTCTTGCCGTTAAGCTTAAATACGACGCCGGCCTGTACATAAGCAAGCACATTCGTTTTCTTAAAGCCTGCCACGCCTTCAAACTTCTTGTTGAAGCCATAGACGCCTCCTCCTTTGAGTTGTAGGTCGATAACACGGCTCGTGCGGAAGCGTACAGCGAGTTCGGCACCCACGCCATTCGACACCTGGTAGAAAAGGTCGCGTTTGGTATAGCGCGCATCATCGGCTTTGCGTTTCACCTTGGCGCGATAGTACTGTAGATAGTAGCTCGGTGAGAAAATCACAGTGACGGGGCGCATACGCTCTCCACGATTTCCTCCGAAGAGGTTGCTGAGGTTTATATCTAGCCCCAGCCGGCCTTGCCAGAGGTTTACGTCGCTATAGAGTGCGCCGTATTGTAAGAAAGTCTCTCCTGTAAGCGGATTGGTAGGATTTGGGGAATAGAAGCCGGTGGTATTGAGGTAGTAGTCTTTGTTGCTGCTTAATGCGCCAAGGCGGTTGCGGCTGTAGTATCCCTCGAGAGTGAAGCCGAGAGTGGGTGTCATCTGATACGACACGAAAGCAGAGCCTATGGGAGCGGGATAGAATTTCTCGTCGCTAAACGTGGAGAAATCGCCAAAGAGTGCTGATATACCCGCGTTGAGACCTACGCTCCAGCGGCTGTAGTTGTAGTAGTATTGACGGCGCGACTCATTAATTTGTTCGTTGGTCTGCGCCGTGGCGGCCAGTGCGGTGCCGAGGAGCATCGTGGCCAGAAAGATATATTTTGTTGCTTTCATTATTTATATAAGAGTTGAAGTGTTAGAGAAAAAAGTGTTTCGTTTCAGGCAGTTTTACCAGTCCCACCAAGGGTAGCGCGATTGCAGGTCGGCAATCCAATCGTTGAGGGCATCGCGGCGTTCTTCAATGCCTGCCACCCAAGCCTCACAAACATGCAGGTAGGTATCGCGGTCTTCCAACTCGCTATCCGCATCGTGAGCATCACTCTCTGCATTTTGAAGGTCTGACGTGCAACTTTCTAAATCGCCGACAATCTGGAGTATCTGACTCTCGTAGCCTTCTATTTCGTCGATGCAGTCTTGAATGTAGTTGAGCGTTTGCTCCTCGCTCAGCACATCATCGAGGGCATCGAAAGTGGTGCTAAGGCCTTGTAGTTCACTACTGACATTGTCGAAGTCACTTTCTAAGTTGTTGTACGTTTGCTCGTACTGGCTGAGGTCGTCTTCAAAGTCGGAAAACTGTGTGAGTACCTTGTTGGAATAGTTCTCCAAATCGGCATAGAAGTCGTTGAGTTTCTGTAAGTCTTCGGTGGTCATCTCGGCATACTGCTGCTCGGTGAAAAGATGAAGTGCCACGCCGAGGTTTTCTAATTCCACGTCGAGACTAAATTGCTCCAAAGCACTTATCTTGTCCTCAATAGTTTGCAAGCGTGCCGTTTCGTCCATACTGGAAAACGCATCGAGCTGTGAACGCAACGAATTGATGGTTGTTGTAAGGTTATTCAGGCTGTTTTGCAGACTCTGAAGTTTGCTGTAGTAGTGTTCGAGATCGGCAGCCAGCTGGTCGTTGTGTGCGGTCTGCGCATCAAGTACGGCTTGTCGTGTTTGGTTCAACTTATTTTGCAGGCGATCTTTCACGCCACCAGCATCGTTGAGCAAGGCATTGAGTGCGACGATTTTATCGGCGGCGCGTTGCTCGCTATTCGCGAACTCATTGTTCATTCGCCCGAGGATAGTAGCCATACGCCCTTGTATGTCGCTCTTCAGATTATTCATTTTCAAAGATATCTCTCCCTGGAGTGTCGCATCCTCGCTGTTGAGCATTTGGTTGAGGCGCGTGCGTGCTTCGTTAATGCTCTGCGTAAGATAGGCGCGGAGGTCTTTGTCGGCCTGCACGAGGTCGTCCATATCTTGCTGTGCTGCCAAGATGTCGTCCTCGTAGTCGCGCGCACATGAAGCCGTGAGCAGCAAACCGAAGAGGAGCAAGAGGGCGGCAAATTGTTTGTGTCGTATGTACATATTATATATTGTGTATGAGTGAATGGGTATTACCTAAGCAGATTAAGATTTCCAACTCTCCCAGTCGCAATCGTCATAGGCTTCTTCGCAAGCCGTACAAGCATCGTCACACCGCGAGGCAGCGGCGAGTATTGCATCGCACACGTTTTGTAATTCATCGGCAACGGTGCTTGCTTCGTCCAATGCTGAAGTGTCGTAGTCGGCAAGGTCTTGTATATCGTCGCGTATGGCTTCTAACTGTGTGAGGATGTCGTCGGCTTTTCCGGCCTCAAATTGGTCTAAGAGCGTATTGAGATCGTTGGCCTCGCTGATAGCCGATTGCATCTCGTCAATGGCGATCTGTATCGTCTGTGCGTAGTTCTCGGCGTCGCTCACCCAACTATCATCGTAGGTATAGGCCTGTTCCAGTTCCTTCATCGCCTGAACCAGTGCGCTGTACGATGATTGTAGTTCGCGAAGGGCTGCGGTGTGTGCCTCGCTGGTCTTTGTGGTAGCGATAGCTGTTGTGATGCTCTGCTGCAACTTAGTTTGCAACTGCGCCACGCGGTTGAGTATCTGTTGCCGCTTAGCCTGTGTCTGCTGAATTTGTTGCTCCAACGTAGAGAGCCGTTGTTGCATTTGCTCTAACTCGGTGATGCGGCTCTGCATCCCGGCTATGGCGTTGTCGTAAAGAGCCTGGAAGTTATTAAGCAAGTCAATACCCTCCTGCATCTTCTGCACGTTTGCCTCGTAGCCTTGGTCGGCAAGGAGTATCTTCTGCTCTTGCAAGGTAGCGCAGGCTTGGTTGAACTCGCCTTCTTTTTGCTGGATAAGTTGGCGCGACTGCTGTTCAAGTTGATCTACATAAGCATCGGCATCGCCAATTTTCTGTGTGAGATATTGATTTACGAGGCGTTCACTCTCGCCAATGGATTGCAGCAGGCTTTCCTCTTTGGCTTCAAGCTCGGCGCGTACACGGGTGGTCATCTCTCCGATGAGATAGTCAAGGCTTTGTGCTGCCTCGGTTATCTCTTGGTAAATCTTTTGGTCTTCTTGGTGAAGGCGTATGCGTTGCTGCTCATTATCGTTGAGTTCAGCATCGTAGTCGTACGTAGTGCACGCCACGAACAGCACACTCAAGAGCGGCAGACAAAGTAAGCGAAATAACGTCTTATAATTCATTGTCGGTAGGATTTAGAGGGTCAGTTAGGGAAAGGGATAGCATCAAAGCCCGAGCGTATATCGTCGGCGAGACCGACACAATACTCCATATTCGTTTCGCACTCGTCGGCACAAGCATTCATATCATCAACACCGCTTTCCAAATAGGCTTTTAGATCCGCGAGTCCGGCAGCGGCGACTACCATGTCTTGGTCGGCCTGTTCAAGTTCGCTCTTAAGGTTTTCGTAAAGGTCTTCGTAGTAGCCCACATCGATGGCATCAATGTCTGCGAGGATATCCTCCACCTTACTGTATTGGTCGTAGGCATCAGAAATGTCGCTTAAGAGCGATGCCATATCGTCGGCACGGTCAGAAATGTCGGAGAAGTCTTGCACCAACTGCTGCGCGTCTGAATACATATCCTCCATCTTATCCAGTGCTTGCTGCATCTGTGTGAGCTTATTGTTCATCTCGGCGAGTTTGTCTTTATAGTCTTGCACCTCGGCGGCAGCGAGTTCGGAAAGATCTACCTCCTTCGCGGCTTCGAAACGTTCTTCCGCTTCTTGAATTTTCGTTGACAACTCGGCGAGCATCGCATCATAGCGCGATACCTGGGTGTTCATACGCTGCTCCAACTCGGCAAGTTTGTTTGCCTGACTAATAATGGCGGCATACTCTGTTTGCAGCGCATTAATTTGTGCCACACCGCTCTGCACCTGGCTCTGCATCGCCTTCACCTGATTGATAAAGGCCTGAATCTCGTTAGCCCGCGCGGTATTGTTTTGCGCTATAGCCGTATTGAGTTCGGCCTCTAAGTTGGAGCGTTGTGTGGCAAACGTGTTAAAGAGATTGTTTACCGTAGTTTGGAAAGCACCGAAACGCGTATCCATCAGTGCTGTAAACTGCGCATAACGTGTGTCGATTGCGGAACGTGTCTGCTGGCTCTTGTTGGCAAGCTCTGTAAGCACGTCTTGACCGCCTTGTTCAATGAGGTCGTGGAGTTTTGATTCCACCGTAGCGATTTTGCCCGTGATTTCGGTGCGTAGTTTATTGATTTCTGTTTGTAAGTCGGCACGAATGGCAGCATCTTCAGCATCGCGTGCCGCAATGTCGTCGGCATGCTGCGTAAAGAAGTCGTCCCAGTCTTCTGCGCATGATGTCAAACAGAAACCACAAACCGCCACACCGCAAACAAGCGTAGCAAATCGCAGCTTGAATTTGTTCATATTTATTATAATGTTAGTGAATGGTAATACAAAAGTAATAAAATACGCCAAAAGTGTCCGCCGAGGGTTGTTAAAGTATCTTAAACGCAGCTGTTTTGACGAATATCAGACGGATTTCTTCGAAAAGTCGGGCTTATATGCCAAAAGCCGTGAAAAGTGGGAAGTATTTTGGAACACAAGAAAGGACTCATCAGCTTGGTCAGAGAAAAGCCCAACAAACAAAATCGGTCATAAGCGTTTTGTTGATTCTACTTAATCCGTTTGGGTTTAAGATTTGTTAGGCAACTGTGCGGAGGTGGTTTTGCCCCTATCCTTTCATTTCTATGCGTTCGATGCGAAATTGCTGTATGCCTGCGGGGACTTTCACTTTTACCACGTCTCCTTCTTTTTTGCCGAGCAATGCTTGGGCTATGGGCGATTTGATAGAGAGTTTAGCTTCGCGCAAATTGGCTTCGTGGGGGTTGACAATGGTGTAAGACATACGGGTGTTGTTGCCCAAATTGGTGAGTTCTATCTGGGTGAGCAGTCCTACGACATCTGCCGAGAGCTGGTCGGTGTTTACCACCCTGGCATACTCCAGGACACGTTGTTTGAAGCGTATTTTGCTAAGCAGGCGTCCTTGTTGGCGTTTGGCAGCATGGTATTCAAAGTTCTCGCTCAAGTCGCCCTTGTCGCGCGCCTCGGCGATGGCCTCTATCACCTTGGGCAGTTCTATGCGCTCCAACTCGTGGAGTTCGCGAACCAACTTGTCGTAGCCTTCTTTTGAAAGATATTCCATAAAAAATCATTTACAAATCAACACCTATGCGTTTTCTGCAAGGTTTATAGGGATAATGCCCGAGGAGGTGTGCAGTCGGGACATATTCCCTCCACGATACAATTGACGGCCTCGGCAGCAAATCCCTTAGGTAAAGAGATGTCTGGTGGTGGGAGTTCGGTAAGGCAGAGCGTGCGCTGACACTTTGTGCAATAGAAATGCACGTGTCGATCGCTGTCTTTACCGTGAACATCGGCGTGGCAGAGTTCATAGCGCGTCCCCTGACTACTATCTATGGCGTGTACCACGTGGTTGGCACGAAAGAGTGTTAGCGCACGAAAGATGCCCGACTTGTCCATAGTAACCAGCCTCTCCTCAAGTTCGCTCATTGTCAACGGCGACGATGCATCCGACAAGGCACGTGCTACAAGGATGCGCCCGGAGGTGGGGCGCACGCCGTGCGTTGTGAGCAACGAAAGAATGGCATCGGTGGACATACTGAATAATTTAGGCGAGTTCTAATTCCCGCAGTTTAGTTTCACGTTGACGGGTCTTTGACCGTTTGTCATCATCTGACAAAGGGAATTAACAGCACACACCATATAATATATAATATGGTGTCCTACGCACCGAGTTCATCGCACTCGTCGAGCCAAGCGGCACTGCTGGCATCACTGGGCATACGCCAGTCGCCGCGCGGGCTGAGATTGACTTTGCCCACCTTCGGGCCGTCGGGCATACTGCTACGCTTGTATTGTTGTGAGAAGAAACGGCGGCAGAAAACAGTGAGCCAATAGCGTATCTGCTCGCCGGTATAGCGTGCCACACGGTCGTCGTGACCATCAAAGGCGTGTTGGGCTAAATAATAAATCTTCTTAGGTCGATATCCATAGCGTACCATTTGATAGAGGAAGAAGTCGTGAAGCTCGTATGGGCCAACGATGTCCTCTGTTTTCTGCGCAATTGTGCCGTCGGTGGCGGCGGGGATAAGCTCCGGACTGACAGGAGTGTCAAGAACGTCAAGCAAAGTGGCGGCGGTATTGGGTTCTGCCTCGTGCTGCGCATACCAACGCACGAGATAGCGTATCAGTGTTTTGGGTACGCCAGCGTTTACTCCATACATACTCATCTGATCGCCACCGTAGGTACACCAGCCAAGTGCCAATTCGCTCAGGTCTCCCGTTCCGACAACAAAACCGTTCATCTGATTGGCAACGTCCATCAGTATCTGAGTACGCTCGCGTGCTTGGGAGTTTTCGTAGGTCACATCGCGTTGTTCGGGATTATGACCGATGTCTCTAAAATGTTGGAGGCAGGCTTCCTTGATACTTATTTCGCGTTGTGTGATGCCTAAAGTTTTCATCAATGAAAGGGCGTTGGTATAGGTGCGGTCGGTAGTGCCAAACCCTGGCATAGTAATTCC
Source organism: uncultured Prevotellaceae bacterium (assembly GCA_937877625.1). GTDB lineage: Bacteria > Bacteroidota > Bacteroidia > Bacteroidales > Bacteroidaceae > Alloprevotella. The sequence goes on along the minus strand of CALFJG010000080.1, from coordinate 8,334 downwards.
CACGATACCTTTGCGGTCGCGGTGCATAGCATCAAAAGCACGCACGCACACGAGCAACGCCAGGGTGCTGTCGAGGCCACCGCTCACACCGACGACAACGGACTTAGCTTCTGTATGGGCGATACGTCGCACCAAAGCGGTGCTTTGTATGTTTAACACCTCTTGCATTCGTTCGTCGTGGCACGAAGCATCGGGCAGGAATGGCAACGGATTGATGGTACGCAGGAGCTGGAAGTTCTCCGCTTCATAGGGGGGTTCGAGTTCTATGCGGCGGTATCGGCCTTTCTCTGCTAAGCTCTGACGGCGCGCAAAACTGAACGAGGTGTTCACACGACGCTCGCAACGCAGGGTGTTGACGTCTACGTCGGTCACGACGAGTTGTTCTCTCAAGGAAAAACGCTCGGCTTGCGCTATCATGTGGCCGTTTTCGCAAATAAGGCCCTCGCCTCCAAAAACGACATCTTGTGTGCTTTCGCCGTAGCCCGAACCAACAAACACGTAAGCACAGATGTTACGCGCACTCTGGCTCTTTACGAGTTGGCAACGATAGTCGTGCTTCCCGGCTAATTCGTCGGTGGCACTAAGATTGAAAACGATTTCTGCACCTTGCACGCTCAGAGCCGTACTCGGCGGGACGGGAGCCCAAAGGTCTTCGCAGATTTCTATGCCAAAGGTGAAGTGTCCAAGTTCGAAGAGGAGGTTTACACCCATTGGCACACTTTGCCCGCAGAGGCGCACGGTGGTGTCGGCGGGAAGATCGCGCCCGCTCACAAACCAGCGCTTCTCGTAAAACTCCTTATGGCCGCTAAGGAAGCTCTTGGGTACGATACCCTGGATATGTCCGCGTTGTAGCACAGCAGCACAGTTATAGATTACTCCCTCGTGGCTAAAAGGCAGACCGACAATGACGGCAACGCTCATATTGCGCGTCACCTCCATCAAGCGCACCAACGACTGCTCGGCATTGTCAAGCAAGAGTTGTTGCTGCACAAGATCGCCCACAGTATAGCCCGTAAGACTCAATTCGGGAAAGCACAACACCTCAACACCTTGCCCTTCGGCACGCGCGATAAGGTTTTCAATAGCCAGCGTATTGCGGCGGCAGTCGCCCAAACGCACCTCGGGGATGCCGAGAGCCACTTTTACGAATCCTTGGTACATAATAATATAATAAGGTATAAGTTCTACTATTTTTGCTCCGTGTCTGCCTCGCCACTGCTATGTATAGTGCCTGCGAGTGTTCGCAATCCATCAAGGCTTTTTGTCCAGAGCGTGCGGTTGAGGTGACGCCAGCTGTCGTAGGGCTCGGTGATGACGTGGTGAAGGGTGAGGCGCGGGGCGTGGGCATTAGGATTCACTACAACGTCGAGGCTGCGAGGTATCAGCTCCACCTGTATCTCACGGCCTGCCTCAAAGGGGTCGCCGTCCACGTGGCACACGCCCGCACTGCGACGCCTTATCGTAAGGCGTTTGGCACGAAACGTTTTGACGTGGCTGTTCTCGGGCAGGGTTTTGTTGAACATCTGCAAAGCTATCTGTGGTGCCTGCAAAGCGGTGAAGGGCTCAATGAGTACGATATCGAGCAGTCCGTCTTTCATTGATGCACTCGGAGCGATATAAGCATTGTTTCCATACTGCGAGGCATTGGCACAGGTGACGACGTAAGCCTTGTGGACCACACGCCCCGTCTCGTCCTCCAGGTCGTAAACCTGAGGTTTGTATTGCAGTCCGCCCTTGAGAATGTTTTCCATATAAGTGATAGGGCCGCGTCGGTGGCTGCCTGCAAACTTATCGCTGATAAAAGCGTCAAAACCCACACCGCAGGTACAAAAGAAAGGACGGCCATCGCAGAGTCCGTAGTCTAAGCGGTGGACAAGGCCTTGGTTTATAATCTGCACGGCTTTGGCTACGTCAAGCGGCAGGTCTAAGTGGCGCGCCAGTCCGTTGCCCGAGCCGCAGGGCACGATACCCAGAGCAGTGTGGGAGTTAATGAGTCCGGAAGCCGTTTCGTTCACCGTACCATCGCCACCCACAGCCACCACCACGTCGACACCGGCATCCACTGCCTCACGCGCTATCTCTGTGGCATGGCCGGCACGCTCGGTAAGCCGTTCCACATAGTCATAAGCCTCAGCGTTAATCTCACGGGCTATCACCTCACGCACACGATGCTTGCGTGTTGTACCGCTAACCGGATTGACAACAAAAACGACGCGCTTCTTCTTCATTTCGGCAGCAAAAGTACGGCAAACGTACAAAAACGCACAAAGAAAATGGCGGTTTTCTATGTCGCTAACCCGAAAACGGCCATATTAAACGCCGTTGTAGATGTCAAATATAGAGAATTAGCAAGCAGAGTTTTAAATCCGTTGCCCAGAAAAAGCATTTTTGTGCAATTTTCTAAGCGCAAAAGAATATGTAAATAATTTCTTTACTTACTTTTGCAGCACTTTTTGAAGACAACAACGCTTCAAGAAGTTGTTTTTTGCGACAAAGAAATATCGCAGGCTACACGAAATCAAAGTGATTAGCGATGAATTTACTCCAAGAAAGGCTTAGCAAATACGACCTTCCCCAGCGCGTTAAAGCATTGGACGTTTATCCCTACTTCCGCGAGATTGACGGCAAACAGGGAACAGAGGTTGAGATGGGCGGCCACAAGGTTCTGATGTTTGGCTCAAATGCCTACACAGGACTAACGGGCGATGAGCGCGTCATCAACGCGGGCATAGAGGCTCTAAAAAAATACGGCTCGGGCTGTGCGGGCAGTCGTTTTCTCAATGGCACACTCGACCTCCACGTAAAGTTAGAAAAAGAACTCGCCGAGTTTGTTGGCAAGGCCGAAGCCCTATGTTTCAGCACAGGATTCAGCGTAAATGCCGGGGTAATACCTTGTCTCACGGGGAAAAACGATTATATCTTGTGCGACGACCGCGACCACGCCTCTATTGTCGATGGACGACGCCTCAGTTTCAGCCAGTCGCTCAAGTACAAGCACAACGATATGGCCGATCTGGAGCAGAAACTACAGCGCCTGCCCGAAGACGTTATCAAACTCATCGTAGTGGACGGCGTATTCTCTATGGAGGGCGACCTGGCTAAGTTGCCCGAAATCGTAGCCTTGAAACACAAGTACAAAAACGTCGCAATAATGGTTGACGAGGCACACGGCATCGGTGTCTTTGGCCGACAGGGACGCGGCGTGTGCGACCATTTCGGACTTACCGACGATGTGGATCTCATTATGGGAACATTCAGCAAGTCGCTGGCCAGCATCGGCGGTTTTATCGCTGCCGACAACATCACGATAAACTACCTGCGCCACAACGCCCGCACCTATATCTTCTCCGCAAGCGACACCCCTGCCGCCACGGCAAGTGCCATGGAGGCTCTTCACATTATTCAACAAGAGCCCGAGCGTATCGAACGACTCTGGGAGGTGACACGCTACGCCCTAAACCGTTTCAAAGATGCCGGATTTGAGATAGGCGAAACAGAAAGCCCCATCATCCCGCTCTATGTGCGAGATATGGAAAAAACGTTCTACGCTACAAAAATGGCATTTGACGAAGGCGTATTTATCAACCCCGTAATACCACCCGCCTGCGCACCACAAGATACACTCGTTCGCGTAGCACTGATGGCCACACATACAGAGAAACAAGTGGACACTGCCGTAGCAAAACTTACCAAAGTTTTTAAGCAACTCGGCGTACTCTGAACTACTTCTCCCGTTCTTAGTAAAAACAAAAACATAAAGAATTTCTTCTAAGAAAGAGGGTAAGTCTGAAATGAACCCCGAAAGTTTTATGTCTAACTTTCGGGGTTCATTTTTTTTACATAGCAAACGGTTTCTAAGTAGCAGAGGAGTAGCTTATGTACCTTGAATTTTTTTTCGGAGCGCACGAAAAAAAATTTCAAGCCGTCCGGAAAAAAATTTCAAAGCACTTGAAAAAAATTTCAAAGCACTTGAAAAAAATTTCGAGTGCCTTGAAAAAAAATTTCAAGCCGCCCGAAAAAAAAATTCAAGCCGTCCGGAAAAAAATTTCAAGCCGTCCGGAAAAAATTCAAAGACCCTTGAAAAAATCCTTAGGCTTCGAGAAGATAGGCGATGAGAATATACCGATATTGAACACGCCATCTTGTTTTCCTGCATCCGAACACGAAAAACCACACTGGGCATTTCACTCAAAATGATTGGACTTGTTGTATTATAATAAGTCAGACATATTAAAAAAAGACCTACTTTATCAATGCTGTATCAGGAAGCAGTTTCCGCCATAGGGAGGACAAAATTTCTACCTCCTGAAATCTGACGCTAATTATAAGTCAAAGGAGATATTCAATCAGAAGAAAGCTCATCTACAAGCCTCAACAAAAAAATAATAACGCACGCGCAAGTACAAATAACAAAAAAATGGTATTTTTGCCGCGTTGAAAGCGGATACGGAACAAGACACTGCGGGAACAATCCCTATTGCGGGTTTGCGCTGAAGCCATCAACCATACGAACCACCCCTCTTTCACCCGTCAAACCTATGACGGGGAGGAAAACGTATGGGCAAACGGCTCTGGCACAGATAGTTTAGCATAGCCTGCACGTTGTTTTTTAATCATCATCAACACAACCGAGCGTCCCACACATTCCTCTGCTTCCAGCATTCTTATCCTACGTATTTCAAACCGCTGCCACACATTAGCAGCCTTATTTTCTCATTCATCCCACATTATGAAACGTATTGTCGCGGCACTCTTCGCCGCCCTTTGCCTCGCTTCGTGCGTACCCACAAAGAAAATCATTTACCTCCAAGGTGCTGAAGACCTGGTGAACCGGCCGCAACGCATCACCGAGAACTATATCGTACGCATCAAACCCAGCGACAGGCTATACATCAACCTCTCGGGCTACAATCAGGAACAAACAGACCACTATAAGAACGTGGCACAACTCGGAAGCACGAACAACAGCAGCAACCAGAGCAGCGGTTTCGTAGTGGCCGACGATGGTACTATCAATGTGCCGCTGGTGGGCATCTTCAACGTAGTAGGGAAAACCACCCGCGAGGTAGAAAAAATGATTGCCGCACGTATTGTGGAACTCGGCGATATGGAAGAACCCACAGTCAATGTTACACTGGCCAATTTCCGCGTCAGCGTGATGGGCGAGGTGAAGAGTCCCGGCGTGGTAGAAGCCGACGGGCAACGCCTAACACTCCTTGAAGCACTTAGCCGCGCCGGCGACCTGCCCGCCACGGCACGGCGCGATAGCATCCTCGTGGTAAGAGAGAACGGCGGCGTACGCTCAGCATATTACGTTGACCTCACACAGAGCGACGACGTGTTTAATTCGCCCGCATACTACCTCCAGCAAAATGATGTCGTTTACGTCAAGCCCAACAACTCCGTACGCGTGCAAGGTAGTAGCACATTATCCACCATCGGAGCCATTAGTTCCGTCGTAGGTGTCGTCTCGGGAGTACTCGCTCTCATCCTCGTTTTCACCAAGTAAGACAAACAACAACGAACTGCCCAGTGTTGCTATGAGGCAACGCTACAAAAATTAATAAATCTCAACATTCAATATGCCTCGGCCTGTCCGAAGCATGCCATAGACTTCACACAAACAACTGTATGGAATACATCGTAGAAACGGAAGCCGCGTCGAAAGCGAAAGATAAAGGCGGAATAACGTTAAAAGACCTTGTAGCACTACTCTTCTGCAACTGGATATGGATAATCCTCAGTGTCGTTGTCTGCTTGGCCATAGCACGCGCCTATATCGCCACCCTAACACCGCAGTACAGCCACTCTGCCGTGATGCTCATAAAAGAGGAGAGCCGCTCGCGCTCACGCAACGACGTGATGGGCGATATGCTCATACAAGGCGGTCTTAGCGGAAGCGGCGTGGAGAACGAGATTTTCCTCATACGCACCAACCAACTTATGCGTGGCGTAGTGGAACAGCTCGGCCTTGACGTGAGTTACTCAATGAAAGGCCTCTTCCGCGACCACCCTGTCTATAACTCCTCGTGCCCCATTGACGTGCAGTTCGCATCAAAAACAAAAACAGGCACACGCTTCGAAATAAAAATCGTATCGGCATCGCAATACGAGATATCCCCACTCGCCGACAAAGAAACACCCGCTAAACGCTATAACTTCAACACACGCGTCAACACACCCGTAGGTACACTCACCGTAATAGCCAAGCCACAGATGAACCACTGTATCGGTGCCACAGTAATCGTGACCCGCCACACGTTGCAAGGAGCTGCCGGAATGTACCAGGGCGAAATAAGTAGCCAACTCGCAGCTGAAGACACCCGACTTATACGCATCACCTGCACCGACCCCATCATAGAACGTGCCGACAGCATACTCTCCACGCTGCTCAACGAATACGCCGAGAGCATCATAGAGGATAAAAATAAAGTGGCTGTAAATACCGAACGCTTCATTAGCCAACGTATTCAAATCATCGGCGACGAACTCGGCAGCGTGGAAGGTGAACTCGCCGACTTCCGACAGCGCAACGGTATGCTCGACATAAACAGTGCCGGACAACAATACGTCACACAAAGCGGAAACGCAAAGCAAAAAACCTTAGAACTGGAGGCACAAATCGCAGTGGCACAAGACGTGCGCGGCTATCTCGGCGATGCCTCAAAACACGACCAACTCATTCCCGCCGTAAGCGGTCTGGGCGACGCAGCGATACAATCACAGATACAGGCCTACAACGAACTGATGCTCGAACGCGACCGCATAAAAATCAACAGCGGCGGACGACACCGCGACAACACCGACCTTGACCGCATCAATGGCAACCTCGCATCAATGCGCAAAGCACTGCTACAGTCAATGGACAACTACATCGCTTCCGAACAGACACGATTAGACAGGGCACGTGCCGAAATCGTTGATGCCGAGAGCGAAATAGCCGCTATGCCGCAGAAACAGAAGATGGCACTCAGCATAGCACGCCAACAAGCCATCAAAGAAAACCTATACAACTACCTACTCAACAAACGCGAAGAAAACGCCCTGCAGATGGCCGTCACCGAAGCAAACCTCCGCGTTGTAGAATCACCCTACGGCAGCAACGCACCTATCTCGCCAAACAATCGTATGATCTTCGGCATAGCACTCATACTCGGCATACTGCTGCCTGTGGGATTTCAAGTTCTGCGCTTCTTATGGTACAACGGTGTGCGCGGAAGGCGCGACATAGAAGAAGGAACAACAATTCCTCTCGTCGCTGAAATTCCCTCGCTCAACAAGAAAGACCAAAGCAACATCATTGTCTTTGACGAGAAAAAACACAGCCAAATCACCGAGTCGTTTCGCATACTGCGCACAAATCTTGAATTCCTTAAGAAAGACGCGAAGGTATATATGCTCACCTCAACAATACCCAACGAGGGAAAAAGTTTCATCTCGCGCAACCTATGCGTCGCGATGGCCATCACGGGGAAGCGTGTGGTGCTTGTTGACACCGACCTGCGCAAACGCACACAGTCGAAACTCCTCGGCAAACACGCCGCACACGGCACAAGTACCTACCTCAGCGGCATAGACAACAATATCGTCGACATCGTAGAACAAGATAGCTTCTTCCACAACGTAGATTGTATCTTCGCTGGACCCAAGCCGCCAAACCCATCAGAGTTGCTTACAAGCAACCGCTTAGAAAAACTCATCGCCGAACTCAAGGAAGCATACGACATCATTATTATTGACAACGTGCCGAGCCAAGTACTTGCCGATAGCACGCTGGTAGGACGTGTGGCCGATGTTACACTCTACGTGATGCGCATAGGCAAAATAGACAGACGCTTCCTGCCTGAGTTGGAGCGTACACACCAAATGGGAAAATACCCCGGCCTCTGCATCATTCTTAACGACTGCTCCGCCGAAACCTCACGCTACGGATACGGAAACTACGGGTATGGATACGGATACGGATACGGATACGGGTATGGGTATGGGTACGGGTACGGCTACGGATATGGAGAAGATGATGACCAAACCCTTAACCAACATCGCCATCATCGCAAACACCGCTCCAAACTACGCAAATTCTGGGATAAACTGCACGGGAAGAAATAGGAACGTTCGTTCTTGCTTAAGACCTGAACAAAGCAACTATGGCGACAAACAACCGTAAATATCCCGTCGGCATACAGACGTTCTCAAGAATTATAAGAGAAAAGTATTTGTATGTAGATAAGACAGACCTTGTTTGGAAGCTGGCACATTATAGCACTTTCGTTTTCCTTAGTCGTCCACGGCGCTTTGGCAAGTCGCTACTCACCTCTACACTCGAATCATACT
>CALFJG010000079.1 GCA_937877625.1 uncultured Prevotellaceae bacterium | reverse complement strand
GCATTGAAAAACAACAAGATACAGAGATTTCAGCCTGCAATTTGACCTATACGCCATTTTTTTCGGCATAGAGTATGTCCTACCTCTTGAAGGGAGGGCTTAGGCCTCTGTAGATGATGAATGTTGTAGGAGCAATCTGGCTTCTGGCCCGAGGTTGAAAAGAAGATCTACGATGCTAAGGTTTGGTACAAAAGAGCCAGGTGCGGCGTGGATTTGCCAATATGGTATGGGGGTGTTCCAAGGTAGGGAATGAGCTTTCGTTGAAAAATTCTTGCGGAGATCGGTGTCACAATTTGTGGCTACGATGTACGTGGTGCTTGTTGCTATTGTTTGTTGAAGCCCAAGTAACTGGCAGATAGTGTTTTCCAGGTCGGTGTTCCAATCGCAGAGGAAAGTGTAAGGTCGTTCGTAGAGCGGCTTCAAGTCATCGGCGTAGAACATAAAAAAAGGTGTCCCTTCGTAAGCCGTACGCAGACTGTGCCAATGGTGGCGTTGCCAGTGGGGTTCGTGTGTGCTAATGCGCAGGTCTTTAATAGCTTGGTGGGTGGCACTCCCAGCGTGTTCTATCGGCACTACTAATGTTTCCACACCGCGAGCACCGAGTATCCGACAGCGGTTGCGATAGGTCTGTTTCACAAAGTGCTCACCCACATCTCTTACCGTTTGATTGCCAGAAGCGAGATAACTATAATAGCCCACGGGGGCTAAGTATGCCGAGGGAAGGATTATCATAATCAAGTTTCGCAAGTCAATAGGGGAACGGGCATCCCATATAGCAGATTAGGAAAATCAGTTGGGCTTTTTATTGTTTTGCTTGAACACCAAGGCTTAAACTATTACTTCCCAGAAGCCACCTTTGTCTGGACCTACTCGACGAACAGCACCTTGCTCTTGTAGCTTTTTGATGTTTCTTGCAATGTTTCTCCTGTTAACACCTATTATTTCAGCCATTTTAGAGGTTGAAATATAAGAATCCTCCTTTATCAGGTCGATAATTTTCTGTGACGTTTCTGTGACGTTTTCTGTGACGTTAATGTTTTCTGTGACTTTTACTTTCACTTTTTCAGTCACCTTTGATACCGTAATCTTTAGGATGAACTCGTCAGTTCTGAAAGATGGAACTTTCGCGCCATTAGCCTCTTGTTCACGACAGATACGATCAAAGCCCTCACCAAACTCCTTCACAAAATGATATGCTTTGAGGAAAGCTGCTATTTTCGGATTACGAGAGAAGTGAGTATGCCGGATGTTGTTAGGTTTTACTTGTCCTGGGAGTTTGCCTGGAGACTCAAACACCAGTCTGTCGTCAAACATCTTAATCTGTATTTCCGTACCCTTGATATTGTAGGCTCTATGGCAGCAAGCATTGACTGTCATCTCTTGAATGACGAACTCTGGGTAGTCACGTTTTGTCACAAATTGAGCATGTTGTCCCAGAAATGTATGCTCGCGAACCTGAGTCTCGATAAACTCAATCGTCTTCTTGACTTGGTTCAAGATGGTTCCCTCAAAAGTCACATCCTTAACGACGTTCATCTCGACACCGACCTTTTCTTCAATGCCCTCGTATCTGATGAAGCGAGTACGAGCCCGAGGGAAGAACTTCTGGGGATTCTTGCCAAAGAGAAGAATACATACGGTACTCACATACTCTTCACCTTTCTTGTTGGTAATCACAAAACCATTATTCTCTCGCAAGTATTGCAGGGGACTTTTTCCATATCCGAGCAATTTTGCATAGTCGGTAACAGCATCCATATCGATGTCATCGATGGTTGCGCCATACACTGCAGTATCTTCGTAGTAGCGTTCGCCTTTGTCGTACATAAGTTGCAAACGCTCGTCAAACGTTAGTTTCCGACTCTTGTCACCCACACGCATAAATGCTTCATCTGCTTGATTGGTATGCAGACTTGAACTGGCTGGTATTTCCATCAACAAGATACGGTTCTCATTCCCCTCATTATCCGTGCAAGGTATGTATGAACAAGTCACAGAAACCGATGGATTGCAGAAATCAAACGGCACACGCAGCAGCTCGTTCAACTTCTCCGCATGCTGGTCAATCCCTTCAATCTTCCGAGTTTTATCCGAAACTCCAATGGCAATCACACCACCGTCTGAATTGGCCATTGCCACAATGGGTACAGCCAACGCCTTCGGCTCTATTTGAATGCTCTTGCAATCAAATGTTTGGTCTTCCTTACGAGTTGTTATTTCTTGTATGGTCATATCTACAACGAAAAAGTCTTTTTCCTATTTTTTTCAAATCAGCATTTTTCTATCTTCAACACTCCCGAATAAGGGGTTGAGGTAAACCTCCTTTCACGAATGCGCACATACCAGATGGCAAAGTTGACGTTGCCCCATTCTGCACCAGGACTCCACAGGAAAGCAGGAGTGCGGTGAAACAGCGGTAGGCTGGCAATGGCAGCTGCGCTGCTCTGCCCCTTGTTGTCTTTCATAAGGTTAGGATTGAACCGCTTTGACACACCGACTACGTGGCGATAGTTATTGCGAATGCGAGCCAGCTTCTTGTAGTCACCCGACTTCATCGGCTTGTATTGCACAGAGCCGTCTTTTATCAGATAGCTTTCATGGGTCAGCAGATGCCTACTCATCAAGTGGGCGACGATACGCTTCTCACAATCCACCATCTCATCTTGCATCTTCGCCACTCCTTTGTTCTCCAGCGTCTCGCGTCCTTCAAGGCGTGTCAGATACCACACACTTTGCCAATCTCAATACCAGACTTCTTCAACAAGGGCTGTTCATTCAGTTTGTTCTTCAGGTTATTGAAAAAAACACCATTGTCGATACCTTCACCATTGGCAACTACAGGCAGACACACGACGGGATACGACTCCTCTTCCACATAATGGAACTCCCGGAATGTAAAGTTATCATTCATTTCCCTACCGCAACACGCTACAGAAACTTGTCCACTGATGACTGGGAACACTTTCTTGTCGTACTGAATATCATCTACCTTATACACCCTGCGCGAACCGTCAAGGAAGTATTTGAAGAGTGGTGGCCCTTGGCGGCATAGTTCGGCTCTTGCAGTCATATCACGCATCTTCGGGTCGTGAACACTCTCTGCATAGTCCTTCATATTGATATAATGCTCTTCGTCAGGGTCGTATTCTATCGGCTCTAACGTGTCATCGTAGCAGTACTTGAACGAAGCAAATCGTTTGCCCTGCGTTTCGCCTGCAATAAAGTCGAGGATTTTGCCCATAGAATCTGAATTATTAAGAGTCGTATTCTATCAAATCTTTAATGGTGGGTTGTATTAATTCGCTTTGTCAGGTTTCTGAGCTATTTTTGCTTTCAGTCTGTCAGTTGAAGAGTGAATGTAGCGGGCTACACAACCGATAAAACTTACAGAAAGAAGCAAAAAGAGTCATAAAGATGACAAAGGCTAAAGCCACATCTATGTCAAACTGAACCGTGAGAATTATTATACCCCGTCTTAAGTCAAATGATGTGCGAGCGAGACAGGAAGCAGTTTGTCATAGAAGGCGCATAACCCTAATTGATAGCGGTACTTCGTTATTCTATGTGGCTTACCCAGTTAAATAGGCGGCTCCAGCGTATCTTGCCTTCAGTCCATCCGTAGTCGGGGTCGAGTGATAGCCAGATAAACAGCGGTTTCCCGACGATGTGGTCTTCAGGCACGAAGCCCCAGAAGCGTGAATCAGCGCTGTTATCGCGGTTGTCGCCTTGCATCCAGTAATAGTCTTGCTTAAAGGTATATTCTGTGGTTTCTTTGCCGTTGATGCGTATTTTCCCTCTTTCAACGTTCAGCGTATTTCCTTCATAGGCGCGTATAGGGCGTTCGTAGAACGGCAGGTTGTCGAGTGTGAGTTTAATGGTGGCTCCTTTTTGTGGTATCCAGAGTGGGCCGTAGTCGCTTGTTGTCCACCCGGTGTATTTATTCTGCGGGTAGAGCCATTGTGCGAGTGGCTCGGCGGGTTTGATAGAAGCTACGAGTCCTTTGCGTGCCAGAAGGCGTTTCTTCACATCGTCAGAGAGTGGCGTGTAGGTGACTAATGGCTTGTTGCTTGGCGAAACGAGAGTAAGATCTTCGGTGGTGATGCCGAATTCTTTTTTTATGTCGTCGTCAGGGAATACGTTCCACTCCACAAAGTAGCCATACTGTACAAACTTGCCGTTGGGGTTGAGCTTGCCGTTGAGGTAGACCTTCCCGTCTTTAATTAGCAAGGTGTCGCCGGGCATTCCTACGAGGCGTTTCACATAGTTCTCGCGGCGGTCGGTGGGGCGACTTACTATCTCACCAAATTCTTCGGGGTGTTTGGCTATGTGTTGGTGTCCGGCCTGATAGATGCGACGATAGATTTGTTGTGCTTTGTCGTAGGGCGTGTCTTTGCTCAGCTGGTCGCTCAGATGCACGAGCTGGTCGCCGAGTTCGTAGCACACGCGGTAGAAGTCTTGGTTTTGTATGCCGAGTGCCACGGTATCGCCGCTGGGGTAGTTGAACACCACGATGTCGTTGAGTGCGGGGTGGCCGAGGCCTTTCACGCGACGATAGTCCCAGTGGGGCCAGTCAAGATACGATTTTGTACCTGTGAGCGGCATAGTGTGTTGCGTTAGTGGCATATAGAGGGGCGTTTGCGGGATGCGCGGCCCATAACTTACTTTTGACACTAAGAGATAGTCGCCGGTGAGCAATGTTTTCTCGAGCGACGAGCTGGGAATGACAAAGTTTTGAAAGAGAAACTGATTGAGGAAGTACACGGCCACGAGTGCAAATACTATGGCATCCACCCAGCCTAAGAGGGTGCGTGTTGTGGGGTTCTTAGTGTTTTTCCACCAGTTCCACGGTATTTTCTTGGTGATATAAATGTCGAAGATAAACGGAAGGACGAGCAGCCCCCACCAAGAGCCCACCCAGAGCAGGAAGAGCAAGTAGAGCGTGGCGACAATGGCGAATTTTATCCAGCTTTTCTTTGGAATGTTGTGTAGAGACATCGGGGGAAGTGTTAGAAGTTGAAGAGATTGTCAATAGTTAGCCACCCCTCGTTGCGTGCCACATATTCAGCGGCGAGTACGGCACCGAGTGCGAAGCCGCGTCGGGAGTGTGCGCTGTGGGTTATGCTGATACAGTCTTCGGGGCTGTCGTAGGTAATGGTGTGTATGCCGGGAATTTCTCCACTGCGCACGGCATCCACGCGCACTTTCTCGGCGGGGCATTGCATAGAGCCTTCGCGTGAGCCGTCGGCTAAGCGTGTGATGCCACGCTGCCAGCCGTCTTTGCGGTCAAGCTCGCAAACGATTTGTTCGGCCAGTGTGATAGCTGTGCCGCTCGGCGCATCGAGCTTGTGCGTGTGGTGGGTTTCTTGCAGGCATACATCGTATTGTGGATACGCGTTCATTATCTGTGCCAGTTTGCGGTTCAGCGCGCGAAATATGGCTACGCCCACACTGAAATTTGACGACCAGAGTAAGGTCTTGCCTTCGTTCCAACAGCGTTGGCGCATCTCCTCGCCGTGTTGCGTTATCCAACCCGTAGAGCCGCTCACCACTTTTACGCCTTGATTGAATGCCTGGCAGATGTTGTCGTAGGCGGCACTGGGTGCGGTAAACTCTATGGCTACTTCGGCACTGCGAAAGGCATCGGTGTCAAAGTCTTGGCGGTTGTTTATGTCAATGATGCTTACTATCTCGTGGCCGCGTTGTAGGGCTATTTCTTCAATCATACGCCCCATTTTCCCGTAGCCGATAAGTGCTATTTTCATAAGGAAGAGTTTGTTTTTTTGTTTTGGCGCACAAAAGTACGCTATCTTGGTGGGATATGCCGTTGCTCGGTTGTTAAAAAACGTGTAGCTAAGCACTGTGGCACAAGCGTGAAGACTTCTGCGGTACGCAAACGAGGTGTTGTTTTCTTTACGTGAGGTGCAGGTTGTAGATAATCTGACGGCCGGCTGCTGTGTTGAGCTTCTCAATGATTTCCTCCCGTCGCATAAATAGTTCGTGGCGCACGATGGGTGAGGAGAGCCGCACCACCATCGTCTGCCCGTGTACCGCCACGTGTTCGGTACATCCGGCAGCTTGCTGTCCGACGATGTGAGGCCACGCGTCCTCGGCACGCCGTTGGGCCAGTGGTGTCTCTAAGCCTTCGGTGCGAAGATACTGTGCGAGCAGCGCGGAGAGCGTTTCGGTGTTACGACGTTTCATAATGGCGGCAATGGTTGGAACAGAGGGATGAGGCGTGCGGCACGTTCAACTTCGGAATGGTGTAGCAGGTGTTGTGGGGTGGGACACCATTTGTTGCGTGTGTGGCAAAGGTACGCCAAGTTGCCGAGGTACACAAAAGTTCAGCGGTTTTTAGCATTTTGTCGGAGGGAGTGGGGGAGGGCTTTGTTGCAACGGTGTTGTCGTGTTTTGTGCGGCGGTATTCGTGTAATTCGCGCGGATGCACTATTTTTGCAGCCACAAAACAAATTTTGCCATGAACTTTTTCCGCATATTTCCGCTGGCAGCCCTTGTGGGTTTAATGCCTTGCCTTGTGGCTTGCAACGATGATGATGATAGCTATGCTGAGTTGCGCAAGACAGAGCGCAAGTTGGTTGCTAACTTTGTAGCTAACGGCGTGACGCTGACAAATTCCGAGGGAGTGAGTATCTTGCAGGTAGATCCTATCAACGTAATCAGCCAGGAGGAGTTTGAAGAAGACACGGTGACAGATCTCTCGCGTAATGAGTATGTACTCTTCTCCAATACGGGTTTGTATATGCAAATTGTGCGGCGCGGCACGGGCGAGGTGATTAAAGACGGCGAGAGTACGGCGGTGCTATGTCGGTATCTGGAGTACAACCTCTCGGGCGATTCCATACAGAGCAGCAACCGCACACTCTCTACGACCACTATGCCCGATATTATGAACGTCACAAACAGCTACGGGGTGCTTTCCGGCACGTTTCAGAGCGGTGTGATGCGCACGATTTATGGCAGCAGTGTACCCAGTGCGTGGCTTACGCCGTTGCAGTATGTGAAGCTGGGACGTCAGGAAACACCGTCGGACGAGGTGGCTCTGGTGCGTATCATAGCACCAAGTAGTGTGGGGCACACAAATCAGAGTTCGCTTGTCTATCCGTGTTTCTACGAAATCAGCTATCAGCGCGGCAGATAAACGCCACAAAAGCCTTTTTTTCAAGAGTTGTTTTTTTTAAACAATGTCCCTCCGGCGGATGTGGCTTCTGCCCATCATTCTTCGAGCGCATTTGTTGTTTTTCCACGAAGGTGCGCAAGGGGACATTCCTTTTATGGAGGGTGTGTGAAGGACACTGTGTTTTGAAAGAGTAATAGTGGAGTGCGGCGTTAATGCCTCGGAATAATGATTGTTTTTCGCACACGGTATCTCCCGTTGAAGCCCTATGCAGCAATGGCTTTTGGGTATGTTCTGTTGCTTAAGCGCGGAGTGCGGCTCACTCCCTCGCTCCTCCGCCACGAAACTATCCACTGGCATCAGTGCCGCGAGTTGCTTGTTGTGCCGTTTTATGTGTGGTATCTTCTCGAATGGGCTATTCGCTTCTTGCAAGTAGGTTTGCAGAGATGCGCTCGCCAAAAAGCGCATAAGGATAGTCGTCTCCGTCAATCGTTAGCCCGCCAAGCCTATTTTAATATCGCCTTCGAGCGCGAGGCATACGCGCACCAAAACGACCCCACCTACCTTTGTCGTCGCCCTTTTTGGGCTTTTTGCTCTTATCTGCGCAGCGCGAAGAAGCGTGCATAGGCGGAGTTTCTCTTTGTTTCCCCGCCACGGCGACTTCTTGCCCTTTCTGAGCGGTGCCGGCAATGATGTGTAGCGGTAGAGTTCGTTAGAAACAATCAACAGGGTTTTTCAAAATCGGTGCATCCTCCTCGCCAATTTTCGCATTGCCTAAGTTTTTTCCGGAGGGGCTTGAAATTTTTTTACAAAGCCTCTGAAAAATTTTTTCAAGGCCTCTGAAAAATTTTTCCGGACCGCTTGAAAATTTTTTTCAAGTGCTTTGAAATTTTTTTCAAGTGCTTTGAAATTTT
>CALFJG010000078.1 GCA_937877625.1 uncultured Prevotellaceae bacterium | reverse complement strand
CATAGGTGATTAGTTTTGAATGAAAAGCGTGGTATAGTTTGTCAATACCTTTACCGGTCATTAAAAATACTGTCGCTTCAGGATAGAATTGCCCATCAGGGTCAAAGTAGAATTGAGGCTCTCGTACTATTTCAGAGTACACTATTTTTGGCTTATTAAAATCCTCGGATTATTTTTTTGCACCGAGGCTTGCGGGATGCTGTGAGGCAAAGACAAGCCTTATTCTCTGGCATCTTGCTCTCTGCAGCGCGCTATGTAGTCGCTGAGTTTACGTTCTTGTGGGCTGTCGGCGGGAAGCCAGAAACGTTGGCTACGCAAAGCATCGGGCAGGTATTGCTGCGTGGTGTAATGACCGGGGAAGTCGTGTGGATATTTATAACCATCGTGGTAGCCAAGTTCTTTCATCAACTTCGTTGGGGCATTTCGCAGATGTAGTGGCACGGGTTGGTTGCCACTCTTTTTTACCTCGTCAAGAGCGTTGTCCACAGCGAGATAGGCAGTATTGCTCTTAGGCGATGCGGCTAAGTAGATGGTGGCTTCGGCAAGAGGAATGCGTCCCTCGGGCCAGCCGATTTTTGCTACAGCATCGAAGGCGGCATTGGCCAGCAGCAGTGCGTTAGGATTAGCTAAGCCTATGTCTTCTGCTGCACTGATTACAAGACGTCGGGCGATAAACTTAGGGTCTTCGCCGCCGGCTATCATTCTCGCCAACCAGTATATGGCGGCATCGGGATCGCTGCCGCGTATGCTCTTGATAAAGGCCGAAATGATGTCGTAGTGTTGCTCGCCGTCCTTGTCGTAGGCTACAGGGCTTTGCTGCAGGCTGTCGGTAACGAGGCTGTCGGTGATGACTATTTTACCCTCGGGTTGGGCTGTTTCGATAAGTTCAAGAATACCGAGCAATTTGCGCGCATCGCCACCGCTATAGCGCAGAAGAGCTGTGGTCTCCGCCACTTCAATATCACGTTGGGCAAGCACTACGTCGGTTTGCAGCGCATGGTGCATCAAGCGTAGTAACCCCTCGGCACTGAGTGGCTCAAGGACATACACCTGACAACGCGAAAGCAACGGACGTATCACCTCGAACGAAGGGTTCTCGGTCGTAGCACCAATGAGTGTGACGGTGCCATTCTCCACAGCTCCGAGCAGCGAGTCTTGTTGCGACTTGGAGAAGCGATGTATCTCGTCAATAAAAAGAATGGGGCTTGCGCTATTGAAGAAACGTCCGTTACGTGCCTTATCAATCACCTCGCGCACTTCCTTCACACCGCTTGTTACTGCACTAAGTGTGAAGAACGGCACTTGCAACGTCTCTGCCACGATACGTGCCAAGGTGGTTTTTCCCACCCCCGGCGGCCCCCAGAGAATAAAGCTTGTGATGCGCCCCGTTTCTATCATCTGACGGAGTACAGCACCCTGGCTCACAAGATGCTCTTGCCCAATGTAGTCATTGAGCGAACGGGGACGCATACGTTCTGCAAGGGGTTTCATAATAACGGCAATTAAGCATTTAGAAACAAAAAGGAGGAATTAAGAATCGGTATCTCGCAACTCGGCAGAGGCTATGAGAGCAAGGAATTTGCTTAGCATAATTCCTGAATACTGATTCCTAATTCCCACTATTTGCAAAAGAAGGCTGCATCAGTGATGTGATGAAACTCCGGAAAATAAGGATTTGAGTGCCGTCAGGTCTTTGTAATCCGGCTTCGTGCTTGGTGCTACGTACCGGCACGCCATTGAACAAGACAAGCTTTCTCGGATTTTCAAAATTATTTGATGAGTATCCCAATCGAACCTTTGCAGCCTTTTGGTATTGCAAAGGTAATGTAAGACCGCGACACGACCAATAATTCATCCGCCTTTTTAGTCTGTGTGTCAAAAAAAACGTCGCTTTCTGCCGTTAGAAAGGCAAAAAGCGGCGGTTGTAGGAATGTTTTTTTGTAGCGGCTATTTACGCGGCCCGTGTGTAGCATTGCGGAAAGTGGAGCGGCGGAATTTTTCATCGGCAGCCTTGATGCGCAAAATTTTTGAAGCCGGGATGCCCCGCTGACGGAGTTTCTTATAGAAGCCGGCCTCTAAGTCGGAAAAGCTACGTTGCAGACGTTGCACATCATCGAGTATGCGCTGACAGTCGCGCTCTGAGAGTTTTTCTGTCGTAACACGTTGGCAAGCGTTGTCTATACGATGTTTGAGTTCGCGCTGTGCATCTTTGAGTTCGAAGAAGAGGGGAAAAACGATATCGGCTTCTTGCTTTGTAAGAGCCGCCTCGCGCGTAATAAACTGGCGCACTTTATTACGAAACTCTGTGGGGTTGAAACTGCGCTCGGGACGTTGAGGAGCGTCGCCTCTCCCGTGCTGGCGTGTGGCGGGACGTTGAGCCTGTGCTGTGAGCGGGGCGCAGGGCATACCGAAGAAAATCATTGCACCGAGCAATAGCGCGGCGGCTATGTGCGTCTTATTGTTGTTCATCGCTGTAGTTGTATAAACTCTGGTCGTCGAGCATTAGGTAGGAATAAAGTTCGTCGTTTAGCAGATTATCGGCTGCGGTAGCCACTTGGGTTTGCACTTCTTGCTGATAGCCTGCGGCAGGCACGCTTTGCTGAAGGGATTTTGTGCCTAAGGCTACCACGGCCACCACAGCTGCAGCACTAAGATATGGCCGCACTATTTGCCATAGCGTGCGCCTCTGAGGAGCTGCGGGCGACGTTGTCTCAGGAATGTGAGCCATTACGCGCGAGGTAAGTGTCTCAAAGTAACCCTCGGGTACACGAAACGGCTGCTGAGAAGAAGCTGAGGAATTAAGAGGTATGGTCATGGTTTCTGAGATTTTGCTTTTTTGACTGAAGTAAGATAGTAAGGTTTAATCGTGAAGAGTAACTTTCTTGATTTGTCGTAGATAAACGGTTGATTATTCGTCTTCATTAAAAAACTGCTCTATCTTCTTCACGGCGATGTGATAGGATGCTTTGAGTGCCCCGACGCTAGTACCAAGTATTTCACTCATCTCTTCGTATTTCATCTGGTCGTAGTATTTGAGGTTGAACACCTGACGCTGCTTGTCGGGCAACGATGCCACTGCTTGCTGAAACCGCACTTGGAGTTCATCGCCATCAAAATACGGATCACTCTGTAACGTGCGTGCCACATCTGTATCGTCTATCGCTACGCTACTGCGCTTTCGTGCCAAGAAACTCAGGCACTCGTTTGTGGCGATGCGATAGAGCCACGTACTCACCTGCGCCTCACCTTTGAAGCTATCAAGCGCAGCCCAGGCTTTCATAAAGGTGTCTTGCAGTACATCGTCTGCATCGTCGTGGTCAAGCACCATAGAACGAATATGTCTATAGAGCCGCTCGCCGTAGCGGTTTACGGTCTCTTCGAAAGCTGCTCGGCGCGTATCGGGGTTTTTTAGGCGGCTATTAAGGTCGTCCACTGGAAAAGGCGTTTCGGATTAGGGTAAGAAAAAACGGGATGTGCTGACATCCCGTATGGATTGTGGAATATGGATGAAGTTAGCACGCCTGCTCATTAGCCGAGGCTAACCTTGCGCACTACATCGCCAACTTTAATAATATAACAGCCACGTGGCAGACTGGTGGACACCGTTTCATCATTGGCGCTAAGTTTTACGGCTTTCACCTTTTGCCCAGTGACACTGAAGATTTCAAGGGTTAAGCCAGCGGCTCCTGTGACACGCAGGGTGTTACCTTTCACAGCTATCTTCACATCATTCTGCACCTCTGCCGAAACCTCTGCTGGCGATGCTTCAACGGGGGTAGCCCAAACAGCGGTGGAGGCCACTGCAAGCGAGGCGCAAAGTAATAAGCGGGAGATATATTTTTTCATCGTCGTCGGTGTTTTACGCTGCAAATATAGAGAGTTGTGTCAAAACCACCAAACTTTCTGCAAGAAAAGTGGATGTTCGTCGTATAAACGGGGGAGGAGCAAACAAAGTAATCGGCTTATTTTTTGAAATTCACCTTAATGTCAACGTATTGCATCACAGCTTCGCCGCGTGCATTCTTAGCGGGGTTGAAACGACGCGGCAGGGAGTGTATCAAGCGTATGGCTTCGGCATCGCACTCGCTGTTGAGCGACTGCTGGATTTTGGCATCGCCCACCTCGCCAGTCTTTTCAATAACCACACGTACCACCACGGTACCGCTCACTCGGCCACTACGCACACTGGCAGGTTTACGTATGCGCTGTTCGATGTCAAAATTAAGAGCAACGTTCCCACCAGGATAGGAGGCTTGTGTCACCGCAGCACCTGCGGCATAAGTACGGTTGTCTATGGTAGGTATCGTCACAGGCCGCACCTCTCTCATCACCTTATTGACGTGCAAAGGGCCGCGACGAAGGGTATAGAACTCGAAATTCTCGTTGAACCAAGGGTTGACAATTCGTTCTATGTAATTGCTGGCCAATATAGAATCCGACTGGCTACACCAGATATCAACTTGCTCGTGGAGCGACACCATCGCATCCTTAAAAGCGGGATAGACCATTGGGTCGCGCCGCAAATCGCTGATGCGTTGCGCACGAAAGACAGCCTGTAAATCGGGCAAGGTGATTTCCTGCTCGGCACGAAGCTCGGCACGCAGGTCGGGCAAAAGTTGGTTCTTCATCTTTACCACCTTACGCTGATATTTGTCAAGATTGGATGCGTGAGGATCAAAATCGCCAGCCATAACGTATGCCTTGCCGCACTTCTTAATCAACAAAGAGTCGTACTTAGCCTTTAATTTCTTGGAGGCGATAGCAATAATCTCGTCGTAGTCGCCACGTATGGCCAGCAAGCGAAGAGAATCGGCGTATTCACGCGCTTCGAGCTCGGCACGTTCATTGACCTCCTCTGGAAGATGGCTATCGGTATAGCAATACACATCGGTACGCAAAGCCAGGCGCAACTCATCGGACACAGCAGACGAGCCACCCATCAAAGCATCATAGGCATCAGAAATTTCTCTCTCGCGAGCGTGAATACTGTCGCGCACGGCCTGAGCAGTGAGTGCGGTGTCAATCACTGCAGAGCCTTGGGTGCGGCGTGAGGAAGAGGAGACGGGTGTAGTAGGTATTTGTGAAAACAAGGGAAGCGCAACAGAAAGTGCGAACAAATAAAGATATAAACGATGCTTTTGCATAACAAAAAGAATATTTACGAAATTAGGTGCAACGAGTAAAGACTTCTTGTGGCTGCAAAGGTAAAGATTTCTACCTTTTTATGCAAAAAACACCTCGCACTTTACCATTTTTAAGATAAACAGCGCGAGGCTTAACAACTTTTTCGCTATGAAACGCTCTCAAGAATTACACCAGTGCTTGTGTATCGCGGGCGATGAGCAGTTCTTCATCGGTAGGAATAACGCACACGGTGACGGGGCTGTCGGGCGTGGAGATTACGGCTTCCTCGCCGTTGATGCTACGATTTTTCTCCACGTCGAGTTTTATGCCGAGGAACTCCATATCAGTGCAGGCTGCCTCGCGCACATCCCACTGATGCTCACCCACGCCGGCAGTGAACACCACAATATCCACGCCACCCATAGCAGCAGCATAACTGCCGATGTACTTTTTAATGCGATAGGTGTACATATCAAGAGCTATCTGGCAACGCTCGTTGCCCGCCTCAATCGCCGCGCCAATTTCTCGCATATCACTCGACACGCCGGTAAAGCCTTTCATACCGCTCTGCTTATTAAGCAAGTCGTTGGCTTGCTGTGTGGTGAGGCCTTCTTTTTCCATAATGGTAAGTATGGCGGAGGAGTCAATATCGCCCGTGCGCGTACCCATCATAAGCCCCTCCAACGGTGTAAGACCCATAGAGGTATCCACACACCGGCCATGCTTCACCGCACTAATACTGGCTCCATTACCGATGTGGCAGGTGATGATTTTCTTCTCCTTGACATCCACTCCGAGGTAATCGCCCACACGTGCGGTAACAAAGCGATGGCTTGTGCCGTGGGCACCATAGCGACGGATGTGGTAATCGGTATAGTACTTATAGGGCAAAGCATAGAAATAGGCCTTTGGCGGCATAGTCTGATGGAATGCAGTGTCGAAGACAAATACTTGCTTCAAGTCGGGCAGCAAGGCGCGCACTGCTTCGTAGCCTTTGAGATGGGCAGGACTGTGAAGCGGGGCGAGGCCCATAAAGGGTTTCCAACCTTCAAGCATTTCAGGTGTCACTACTTGGCTCTCGGTGTAGGTACCTCCTGCCACGATGCGGTGGCCGGCAGCACTTATCTCGTCAAGGCTCTTCAAGGCACCTACCTCGGGAGAGAGAAGGGTGTCGAACATCAGACGGATGCCCTCGGTGTGGGAGGGGATGTCGGCCTCTTTGATACACGATTCACCAGAAGGTAGTTTGTACTTGATAAAAGCACCCTGCAGGCCAATTTTCTCTATGCCGCCAGCAGCTAACACGGTTTCGGTCTCCATCGCATAAAGCTTATATTTAATTGACGAAGAGCCGCAGTTGATAACAAGGATTTTCATAGTATTCTTAAATACAGCGTTTATTTTTCGTTTCGCTCGCAAAAGTAGTGCTTTTTTCCGACTTTGCTTCTTCGTAGCCCTTTAATATGGCACTGCTACACACCAAGTCGCTTCCTTTTGTACAAAAAATGGATTGACGAAACGGCCTTTGTAGAGAGAATTACCTAAATTTGCAGACACAATAAGCCAAACTTCCGTAGCTATGAAAAAACTTTTGTTTGCCGCAGTACTATTATTTGCTGCAATGCCGCTTTTGGCTCAAAACTACGATATCATTCCCCGCCCCAGAACGTGCCAAGCTGGCAACGGCACACTGGTCGTTGACGATGTTGCCGCCTTTTTGGAGGAACTCACCGCAGTGGTTGACAACTACAAGGAATTTGGAGGAAACAATTTTTCAGAGGAGTACCAGATATCCCTTTGGTATGACAGGGAAGGCATCATTCCCGAAGAAGGCTACCAGCTGCGTATTGACGAGCACGGCGTTGACATCACGGCTCATAGCCCGTCGGGGGCAGACTATGCTGCAGTAACGATAGAACAACTCCTGATGCTCAACCAAAACGGCAACCGCGCCGACATACCTTATATATATATAGAGGATGCTCCTAACTTTTCGCACCGCGGCTTTATGCTTGATGTTTCGCGCCACTTTTTCGATAAAGAGCAGATAAAGCGCGTACTTGACATTATGCATTTCTATAAGCTCAACCGCTTTCACTGGCATCTCACCGACGACCAAGGTTGGCGCATAGAGATACCTGAATATCCGAGGCTCACAGAAGTGGGGGCCGTGCGCGACTCGTCGCTCACCAACAAGGGACGTCAGCCGTTCTTCTACGACGACACTCGCTACGGCGAGGGGATGTATTATACACTTGACGACCTTCGCGAAATAGTAAACTACGCCGCAGAACTTGGCATAGAGATTATTCCCGAAATAGACCTGCCAGGACACATGGTAGCCGCCGTAGCCGCATATCCCGAGCTGGGTTGCCAACCCGACCGGCAAGTAAGCGTGCGCGTGTTTCAAGGTGTATCGAAAGAAGTACTCAATGTGGGCGATGATCGCGTGATAGATTTTCTAAAATGTGTGTTGCGCCACGTTTGCGAAGTATTTCCCTATCGCTATATCCACCTCGGCGGTGACGAGTGTCCTACCGATGAATGGAAAAATAACGCACTGTGCCTGCAACGTGTGGAGCAAAACGGGCTGAAAGGCGTAGAGGAGCTACAATCGTGGTTGGTGGAGAAACTCGGCACTTGGTTGAAAGACGAATACGGGAAAGACATCATCGTGTGGGACGAGCTTTTGGCTCATTGGAACGACAGCAACCGCATACGACCGGTCATTATGTGTTGGCGCGGACTGAAGTTTACAGAACAAGCCGCCGCACGCGATTTTGAATGTATCAGCGTACCCAACTATCCGATGTATCTTGACCTTATTCAAGTAAAACCCGAAGACGCTGACATTTGCGAGGTGTACCAAGGAGGCTATGGCCCCTTAGACGTGAACACCGTGGAAGGCATCTACCAAATGAATCCTGTGGAAAAAATGGTAGGCAAAGAAAAACTCTGCCTCGGCACACAAGGCAACCTTTGGACAGAGAGTTGCTGCAACAATGCCCAAGCCGAGTATCAAATGCTGCCACGCTTACTTGCTGTGGCAGAAAATGGTTGGTTGCCCCCCTCGGAGAAACGATGGATAGACTTTCGCACACGCTTGCAGAGCCACGATGAGCTCTTAGACATTATGGGCTACACCTACGCCCGCCACTACTTTGACCAGCCCACACTCTCACCGTTAGACAGTGTGCGCCGCGAAGCACAACACATTTTGCTGAATGCTCACGCAGGACAGCCCGGCTATCCTGCAGCTCGCGCCTACGACAAGTTGCGTCGCGCTCTGTGGAACAACAACTTTCCCGCCGCCTTAGCAGCTTTCAAACGTACACCCATCTCTATGCCCGAAGACGGCACCACATATCATATTATATCAGCCTCAAACTGGTATCTGGCCAAATACGCCGGCAGCACACTCTACGCCAAAGCAGGCGAAGGCCTACACCTGCACTATACGCCACAAAACAGCGAGAGCGAAATGTGGACTTGTCGAAAGGCAAATAACGAAACGTTTGAGTTTGTCAACGTCGCAGACCCGAACGTCAAGCTACTTGTAAACATTGAAAAAGCCACACAACCCGCCGGACACTACTCGTATATAGCCGGTAGCGTGTTGCTTCGCCGCGCCGATGGCAAAGTGCTTGAAGCCACCAGTAGCGGCACTGTCACTTTTGGCACAGATGAACAGCTGTGCCACCCCGGCACGTGGCGATTAGAACAGGTGGAAAACTACTAAAAACACAAACGACTAAATAATCAAAGCACTTCACTATGGGAAGAGTTCTTATTATCGGTGCCGGCGGTGTAGCTACCGTCGCCGCACATAAAGTAGCACAAAACAGCGATGTTTTTACCGACATTATGATAGCCTCGCGCACCAAGAGCAAGTGCGATGCTATTGTTAAAGCCATAGGACGCGAAGACATTCGTACAGCTAAAGTAGATGCCGACAACGTGGAAGACCTCGTAGCGTTGTTCCGCGACTTTCAGCCCGACCTCGTAATGAACCTCGCCCTACCCTATCAGGACCTCACTATTATGGATGCCTGCCTGGCACACGGCTGCTCGTACCTCGACACCGCCAACTACGAGCCCAAGGACGAAGCCCACTTTGAATACTCGTGGCAGTGGGCCTATCGCGAGCGGTTTGAACAAGCTGGCCTCACTGCTATACTCGGGTGCGGTTTTGACCCCGGCGTAACAAGCATCTTCACCGCCTATGCCGCCAAACACCACTTCAACGAAATACAATACTTAGATATCGTAGATTGCAACGCCGGCGACCACCACAAAGCCTTTGCCACCAATTTTAATCCTGAAATCAATATCCGCGAAATCACACAGAAAGGACTCTATTGGGAAAATGGACAATGGATAGAAACGAAACCGCTGGAGATACACCAAGACCTCACCTATCCCGAAATAGGACCGCGCGATAGTTACTTGCTCCACCACGAAGAAATAGAAAGCCTCGTACTCAACTACCCCACCATTCGCCGTGCTCGATTCTGGATGACATTCGGCCAGCAATACCTTAAGCATCTTGAAGTAATTCAAAACATCGGAATGAGCCGCATCGATGAGATAGAATACGACGCGCCCTTAGCCGACGGAACAGGCACAGCACGCGTAAAAATTGTGCCGCTGCAATTCCTCAAAGCCGTACTACCCAACCCACAAGAACTCGGCGAGAACTACACCGGGCAGACAAGCATCGGCTGCCGTATCCGAGGCATCGGCAACGATGGCAAAGAACACACCTATTATATATATAACAACTGCTCACACCAAGCCGCCTATGAAGAAACAGGCATGCAAGGCGTGAGCTATACCACGGGCGTACCAGCATGCATCGGAGCGCGTATGTTTATGCTCGGGTTGTGGAGAAAACCCGGCGTACACAACGTAGAAGAGTTCGATCCCGATCCCTTTATGGAAGAACTCAACAAACAAGGCCTGCCCTGGCACGAACTCCACGATGTAGATTTGGAACTCAATTAAGGTGGGAGAGGATTATCAATCCTGTCGTCGTTTTGCCATATTATTCTTTTTCTTTGGAACAAAATACACTGCCTTATGAAACGCACTCTTATTCTCTCGCTCTTGCTCTTACCATTGATGCTTGCCGCGCAAAGCAGGGTATATATCTACAACGGAAACTCAAATTTTAGTTCTGACATACTCTTTACTTACGATGGCACACACCTTTTTCGTGGCAACAGCACCAATCAGAGCGACATCATTCTCACCTACGACGGACGCTACGTCTATAAGGGAAATAGCACATACCAAAGCAGTATTGTGATGACGTTTGACGGAAAGCACTTATATAGCGGCAATTCCACTTATCAGAGCAACATTGTCCTCACCATTTCTGGCAAATATATCTATCGAGGCAATAGCACGTATCAAAGCGATGTGATATGCAACTACGATGGACGCTATATTCACAAAGGACGAAGCAACTATTCAAGCGACATTCTCTTCACCACCGACTATCCCTTACCCATTCCCGTCCTTGTGGGAGCCGTGGCGATACATTAAGCAAACGTCTGCACTCACTTCATAAACACCCAAACATATAGGTGGGTTCTATTAACATTATAACGGCTGAAGCCTTCAATAGGGTTTCAGCCGTTATGATAAAAGCACTTTGCCGTAGGCAATAAACACTATTACGAACGGCCGGCAAACATTGTTCTCATCCCTGCTGCGGCGTGATGAGTTTGTAGCCTTTGCCGTGGATGTTGATTATCTCCACACGAGGATCTGGTTTGAGGTGCTTACGTAGTTTGGTGATATACACGTCCATTGAGCGGGCATTGAAATAGTTGTCGTCAATCCAAATGCTCTTCAGCGCATAGTCGCGCGGCAACACATCGCCGCCTTTCGCACACAAAAGGGTGAGCAACTCACTCTCTTTCGTTGTAAGTTTTGTTTGCTCCTCACCGCGTATAAGGAGTTGCTTCTGGGTGTCAAACACGAAATCACCCACCTCGTAAGTGTCTTTGTCTTCGTTACGACGGCCTTTCACACGACGCATCACCGCGTCAATGCGCAGCGTCAGTTCTTCCATAGAAAAAGGCTTGGTGATGTAATCGTCAGCACCGAGGCTAAAACCTTCCACGACATCCTGCTTTAGGGTTTTGGCCGTAAGAAAGATGATAGGCACCTCGCTGTTTTGCAAACGAATATCTGCGGCGAGCGTAAAGCCGTCTTTCTTTGGCATCATCACGTCAAGCACACACATATCGAAATGTGTAGATGTAAACGCGCGATACCCAGCCTCTCCGTCCGGACAAAGTGTCGTGTCGTAGCCCTTGGCTTGCAGATACTCTCGCAGAAGCATTCCTAAATTCTCGTCGTCCTCGCAGAGAAGGATGCTCATTTTTTCATTCTGATTCATAGCTCTTAGTTTTTGTGGCTTAGGAAGATTGTCTTCTAACAATTTAGTTTTTAGAAAAGTCGTCCTAAACGTTCATTATCATATTGTGGGTAGTTCAATCACAAAGCGTGTGCCTTTTCCGTAATGGCTCTCAGCACGAATGCTACCTTTGTGATAGTCAATTACGTTTTTCACATAAGCCAGCCCCAGTCCAAAGCCTTTCACGTCGTGACGGTTGCCGGTGTGAACACGATAGAAACGGTCGAAAATCTTTTTTACATCGTCTTTACGAATACCTATGCCGTTGTCGCTGATAATGATGCGTAGGCGGTCATCGGTATTGCGCACATTAACGTGGAGTTCCAACTGTCGCTCCTCGCTCTTATATTTCACGGCGTTGTCCAAAAGATTAAATATCACGTTAGTCAAGTGGATCTCATCACCAAACACACGCGTCTTCTTTGCATCTATAGTACTCTCTATCGTGCCACCACTGCTCTCCACTTTGAGTCGGAAAGTACCCACAACGTCTTCCACGATGTGAGCCATATCTAACTCTTTGTTCTTATAGGCACCACTGCGGCGCGAGAACATACTTATCTGCAGGATTTTCTCTACTTGAAAACGCAGCCGCTTCGTCTCATCGCTAATAATCCCGCTCAGATGAGCGAGCAGCGCAGGCGATTTCGTCACCGATTGGTCGGAAAGCATTTGTGAGGCCAGCGATATTGTGGAGATCGGAGTCTTAAACTCGTGAGTCATATTGTTGATAAAGTCGTTGCGTATCTCGGTCATACGTTTCTGACGAAAGATAATGTAAACCGTGAAGCAGAAGATTACGAGTAGGATAAACGTAAAGATTATTGCCGGAATAATAAAGCGCACACTGGCAAAGATATACTTTTCCATATCTGGGAAATGCACGATAACATTTCCCGTAAGCGTCTGTTTGTCATTAGGGAAAAGCATCGTTTGATAGGATGTTTCGCTCCCACGTGCATCGTAGTCTTGACAGCGATAAAGCTCCTCGCCCTCGGCTGTCACCACACGTATGTGATACTTCAGGCTTAATCCCTCATTGCCGAGTGCATTCTTCACATAAAGGTCAAGCTTGTTAAAATCAAGACGCTTATCGAGCGGCAGTTCACTGGCTTTATAAAGGATGTCAAACACCACCTCCTCAAGCATATTGCGGCGATATTCCGATTTGTATGTACCACGCAGGCGACGACGCATGTTTCTCACGCCTTGTGGAGAGTCTGTCGTTTCCATCTCTCCCTCCTTAAATCCTCCGCTACGCCGTTGCGTCTCCCAAGCATTAGGCATTTTTTGCAAGCTATCGGCCAGTGCCCCACGACGTAACTCGGACGTATCACTCGGTGTGGTGGTTAATCCCATTTCCAGGCCGCGTTGTGTTTCGTCAAGTTCCACATTGCGCACAGCCACATAGAGCGCACGCCGCACGGCGGTGTCAAACTGACGCCGACGCATCTTTACGTTGTCATCAATATACCCCGCTTCCAACAAGATAAGTGCCAAGAAACAAACACCCATCACCACGGCTATTATCCATATTGTGCTTTTCTTCATAGTATGGCTCTACAAGTCTATAAAGCAGAACGTATAACCGATTTTTCTTAAAAAAACACTGCAAAAGTAAGAAGCTCTTGCTGTCGCAAGGTTTAAACAGAACACAAAAAAGCCCGCTATAAATGTTATTTAACATTTCGCGGGCGGGGATAAGTGTACTTTGATGGATAAATCAAGTAGCAGGTGAACGCCTCTGATTAGTGTTCGCCTCCTCCTTGACTAATGGATACAGGGCAAACGCGGAGTAGTCTGACAGTGTTTTGCCGCAGACTTCCTTCAGACCCAATGTCGCCATTGGCACCTTGCCTTTGGCTGTGTGCTTGCCGCTATCAGGACGCACTCGGGACTTGCACCCGATAGATTAGGCATCTGTCGGGCGAAGAAATATACCAAAGGCTACCACAAAAATACTATGCGGTAGCCTTTGCTGAACATTTTATGTACTGTGACAAATGCTTAATGACGGTTGTCGCGGCGGGGGCGGTTGTCACGCCGTTCGCGCTCGTCGTGGTTTTCACGGTTTTCGCGGTTTTCGCGGCGGGGGCGGCGGGGACGCTCCTCCCAGCCCTCGGGCTTTTCCTCCAGCACACGATGAGAGAGGCGATACTTACCCGTCTTCGGGTCTATCTCAAGGAGTTTCACACTGATATGGTCGCCCTCGTGAATACCTGCATCTTCTACCGTTTCAAAGCGTTTCCAACCTATCTCGCTGATGTGCAGCAAGCCTTCACGACCGCTCATAAACTCTACGAAGCAACCATAAGGCATAATGCTCACCACTTTGGCATCATACACCTCGCCCACCTCGGGCACTGCCACGATAGCACGAATTTTTGCCACGGCGGCCTCTATGCTGGCTTTGTCGGGAGCGGATACTTGCACCTTACCCACGCCGTCTATCTCGTCGATGGTAATCGTAGCACCGGTCTCCTCTTGCATACCCTGAATGATTTTACCGCCGGGGCCAATGACTGCGCCGATAAACTCGCGCGGAATGTCGAAGGCTTCAATACGGGGTACATGGGGCTTATAGTCGGCACGCGGGCGGTCAATGCACTTCATCATCTCTGCAAGGATATGTTCGCGACCGGCTTTGGCTTGTGCCAGGGCTTTCTCAAGGATTTCGTAGCTTAGGCCGTCGCACTTGATGTCCATCTGCGTAGCGGTGAGACCTTTGAGCGTTCCGGTGGTTTTGAAGTCCATATCGCCAAGGTGGTCCTCATCGCCCAGGATGTCGCTAAGCACGGCATACTTGTCCTCGCCTGGATTTTTTATAAGACCCATTGCTATACCGCTAACGGGGGCTTTGATAGGCACACCAGCGTCCATCAAGCTGAGTGTGCCGGCACACGTTGTAGCCATCGAACTTGAGCCGTTGCTCTCCAAGACATCGCTTACTACACGCACGGTATACGGAAAGTCCTCTGGCAGCTGTCCTTTGAGGGCACGCCAAGCCAAATGGCCGTGTCCTATCTCACGTCGTCCTGTACCACGCATAGGGCGAGCCTCGCCGGTGCAGAAAGGCGGGAAGTTATAGTGGAGTAGGAACTTCTGATAACTCTTGTCGAGTACATCGTCCACAAGTTTCTCGTCGAGTTTAGTGCCGAGTGTACAGGTGGCTAACGCCTGTGTTTCGCCGCGTGTGAAGATAGCACTGCCGTGGGGCATAGGGAGGGGGTCGGCTTCACACCATATAGGACGAATGTCGGTTGTGGCACGCCCGTCAAGGCGTTTCCCCTCGTCAAGGATGCAACGGCGCATCGCATCGCGCTCCACATCGTGATAGTAACGATCTACGAGTGCGTTCTTCTCCTCGAGTTCCTCGGGTGTGAGTTCGGCGTGGGCAGCAGCATAACGCTCTTTGAAGTCCTCACGGATTTTCTCAAAAGCCTCGGCGCGGGCATGCTTCTCAAGGGCTTGACCCGTGACATCGTAGGCAGGCTGATAGCATTCGTCCTTTACTTGTTGGCGAAGTGCTTCATCGTTTACCTCGTGGCAGTATTCGCGCTTTACGTCGGTGCCGAGCTCTTTGCTCAACTCTTTTTGGAGGCGGCACATCGGCTTAATGGCTTCGTGGGCGGCTTTCAAGGCTTCGAGCAGTGCGCTTTCGGGCACCTCGTCCATCTCGCCCTCTACCATCATTATATTCTCCTCGGTGGCTCCCACCATCAAATCTATGTCGGCTTCTTTGAGTTGTTCGGTAGTGGGGTTTATCACAAACTCGCCACCGATGCGTGCCACACGGCATTCGCTTATTGGTGTTTCAAAGGGTATGTCGGAGCAGGCAAGTGCTGCGCTGGCAGCAAAGCCGGCGAGCGCGTCAGGAATATCTACGCCATCGGCACTGAAGAGTGTCACGTTGACAAACACCTCTGCGTGATAGTCGCTCGGAAAGAGGGGGCGCAAGGCACGGTCAACGAGGCGCGAGGTAAGTATTTCGTAGTCGGAGGGGCGACCTTCGCGTTTGGTGAAACCACCGGGAAAACGTCCTGCGGCACTGTATTTCTCGCGGTAGTCGCATTGCAGCGGCATAAAGTCTGTTCCTGGCACAGCATCTTTCGCTGCACATACGGTGGCCAGCATCATCGTATTGCCCATACGGAGCATCACCGCACCGTCGGCTTGCTTGGCCAGCTTGCCCGTTTCAATACTGATTGTCCTCCCATCGGGGAGAGAAACGGTTTTTGTAATTACGTTCATCTTTTAGGTAATTAAGAATAATATGAATAACTCGCTAAAAATCGCGCAAAATTAGCAACTTCTTCCCATCTGCAAAACATTTTACGGCGTTTTAGCGTGCTACTTACAGCGTTTTAGCGTTTTTTCGCTTGGTTTTGTATCTCTTGGCTAAGGGAGTACAAACTGTTAAAACAGCACGGCAGAAAAGAAACGGCGGATAGCTTAACTACTAAATATCTGCCAAATAGGAAGTGCGGGGTAAGGTGCTACAACGCAGACAGGTTTTTGTGCTACGGGATGTGTGAAAGAAACGCTTCTGGCGTGCAGACAGATGCTTCCGTCGATGTTGGAGCGCGGCGCGCCGTATTTTAGGTCGCCCTTAATAGGTAGCCCGATAGCGGAAAGTTGGCAACGTATCTGGTGGTGTCGTCCGGTAAGCAACTTCACTTCAAGGAGGCTGTAGCGGTCGCTGCTGTCTATCTCGCGCCACTCCAATATGGCGTGTTTGCTCCCCTGGCGTGCGGTGCAAGAGGCGTAACTCTTGTTACGTTGTTCGTTGCGTATAAGGAAATGCTCCAAACGGTGAGGGGTGTTGAGGTCCTCGCCTGGTTTGATACCGAGATTGCCGCGCATCTCAGGGGTTATCTTCTGCACAATGGCGTGATAGGTCTTCTCCACTTTGCTCTCGCGAAACATTTGTGCCATTCGTGTGAGAGCCTTTGACGTGCGGCAGAGTACCACTACGCCGCTTGTCGGCCTATCTAAGCGGTGGGGCAAGCCGAGAAAAACGTCGCCGGGTTTGTGATAGGCTGCTTTGATGTAGGCTTTGGCATCGTCGGCAAGTGTTCTGTCGCCGGACTTGTCGCCCTGTACTATTTCGCCCGCTTGTTTGCTTACGATAAGCAGGTGGTTGTCTTCGTAGAGGATGTTCATACCCAGCGTACGTTGTGGGGCTGTGCCCCGATTTCGAAGTGGCGTTTCACTATGCCGAGGTCTATACGTGCATAAAAACCGAGACGCGCGCGTGCCTTTACCGTCCCATCGGCTTGGAGGGCAAAGCGAAACTGCTGTTGATTGACGGCGGTGGGTGCGAGCAGTGCGGCCTCTACGCCGCGTACGAACCAGTCAGGAGCCTGTTCGCGGCGGGGCGTGGCCACACGGTCGTAGGGCTTGATGCGGTGGGACACTCCTGCGGTGGTGCCATAGCCCACGCTAATGACACATCGCAGACGCTCGCCCTCTTGCAATAGGATACGCTCCTCGTTCTTGGTGTAAGTGAGAGCCACCCAACAAGTATTGAGTCCCAAGCGTTGTGCCTCGAGTACGATTTGCTCGCCGTAGTATCCCACACGCTCGTCGAGGTCGGCGGATTTGTGTCCGGCGATAACGATATAGTCGCGCACGCCGCGAAAACGTCCGTAGTGTGCGAGGAATCCGGTGAACGCCGCAGGGTCGTCTTCTATGAGTTGGATATTCAGGTCGGCAGCCTGCGCGTTTTCTTTGATAACACACATCAACGGCTCGCGCACCGAGGGTTCGAGCGGTCGGTCGTAGTAGGAACGCACACTATGGCGGGCGGCAATGGCTTCAAGGAGTGTCATAGCAAATAGCGGTTTGCGCTGGAAAAATGTCGCCCGTGTGTTACGGTAGTTTGGGATAACGGCTATAGTCGGGCTGACGCTTCTCAAGGAAAGCACGTGAGCCTTCGTGCGCCTCGTCAAGCATGTAATAGAGCATTGTGGCGTCGCCGGCAAGTTGCTGTATGCCCGCCTGTCCGTCGAGCTCGGCGTTAAGCCCCGCCTTAATCATTCTTAGGGCAAGGGGCGAGAGACGCATCATCTCCTCCGCCCACCGGACGGTCTCGTCCTCAAGTTCTTCGAGGGGCACCACTTTGTTGACCATTCCCATTTGTTCTGCCTCGGCGGCACTGTATTGGCGACAGAGGAACCATATTTCGCGGGCTTTCTTCTGCCCTACGATACGCGCTAAGTAACTGGCTCCGAAACCGGCATCGAAAGAGCCTACGCGTGGCCCTGTCTGTCCGAAGCGCGCGTTGTCGGAGGCGATGGTAAGGTCGCAAACGAGGTGCAAGACGTGGCCGCCGCCGATAGCAAAGCCGTTGACCATCGCTATGACGGGCTTGGGGAGCGTGCGGATTTGTTTCTGCACATCAAGCACGCTGAGGCGAGGCACGCCCTGTTCGTCCACATAGCCCCCGCGACCTTTCACGTTCATATCGCCACCAGAGCAAAAAGCCTTGTCGCCCGCCCCGGTAAGCACCACAACACTCACGTCCTGAGCCTCGCGGCAATAGCGCAACGCATCGCCCATCTCGGCCACGGTGAGCGGAGTAAAGGCGTTGCGATAGCGCGGGCGATTGATAGTAATGCGGGCTATGCCGCCATAAAAGTCGAAAAGTATCTCACGATATGGCTTTATCGGTGTCCAAGTGCGCATAAGAGTAAGGGGCTGAAAGGATTTCTTTTTCTGCCTGCAAAGTTACGGAAAAACGCCGACCGACATACGTATGCCGCCGCTATTTTGTACTTTTGCCGCCGTCAAAAGCTTTTCTCCCATGACTACTAAACAAGAAATCGTAGAAAACTGGCTCGTGCGCTATACGGGGCAGCCGCTCAGCGACTTTGGTAATCTTGTGCTGCTCACAAACTTCAACAAATACGTAGATATCTTTTGCGATATACGCGGTGTGTCGCCCGCGAGTATGGAGAGCGGTATGCGCTGTGCCACATCGGAGCAGGTGACGATGATAAACTTTGGCATCGGCTCGCCCAACGCTGCTTTAATTATGGACTTGCTCAGTGCCGTGAGCCCCAGGGCTTGCCTCTTCCTGGGCAAATGTGGCGGCATCAGCGACAAGACACATCTGGGCGACTACATCCTCCCGCTGGCCGGCATTCGCGGCGAGGGGACCAGCGGAGACTATTTCCCCGCCGAGGTTCCGGCACTGCCGGCCTTTATGCTGCAACGAGCCGTGAGCACCGCGTTACGCAACGAGGCACAAGACTACTGGACAGGCACCGTATATACCACCAACCGCCGCGTGTGGGAGCACGACGAACGATTTAAATCATACCTCCGCGCCACACGCGCTATGGCCGTAGATATGGAAACGGCCACACTCTTTACCTGCGGCTTCTACAACCATATCCCCACGGGGGCACTCCTACTCGTAAGCGACAATCCTATGCAGCCCGAGGGTATTAAAACCGAGGCCAGCGACCGTGAGGTAACAAAATCTTTTGCCGAGCAACATGTGCGCCTCGGACTTGAAGCCATGCGTCTCATCGGCGATGACAGAAAAACCGTGCGTCACCTGAAATATGACTGGTAACGTTAAAACAGCAACATACACAATATAGCCGCCCCACCATCTGAAAGAAATGTCCTTGCTAAGAAACCTGAAAGAGCACTACCGTTGTAGCACGAGCGGAAAGGCTGATACACCAGCCAATAGAGGGAAAAAGGCACGAGACCACGAGAAAAGATGCTCGGACTAATCTTAAACACCATCGGACTAATCATAAACACCATCGGACTAATCATAAACAGCATCGGACTAATCATAAACACCATCGGACTAATCATAAACAGCATCGGACTACGCAGAACTTATTAGTGGCAAAGAAAGGGCTTTCAATGGCCGATGAGATGCGCTTGCGAGTTCCTTTTTTTCAAAAGTAAGCCCCATAAATTCCGTTTGTTAGCACACAGCAAAAGTTTCGCGCCGTAGGCTTTCGGAAACCCAACGGCGCACGCCAAACCCTCGTCGCCGTCCCTTCCTTTCGCACAACAAACCGCTACCGAGCAAGCATATTCTTTCCGCTGTCGCTCCGCTTTTCGCTCGTGCGCGACCAATTTTTTCCTTAA
>CALFJG010000077.1 GCA_937877625.1 uncultured Prevotellaceae bacterium | reverse complement strand
ACAACTTTATTCTTGATTAGCTCAGGCTTTATCAACTGGGGAAATCCGCTGAGCCAAAATTTCAAAGCACTCGAAAAAAATTTCAAGTGCCTTGAAAAAAAATTTCAAGGGGTCTGAAAAAAATTAGGCTTTGCGAAGACAGGCGGGGGAGGCTGTGTCAATTATGATCCACCCTCGTTTGTGTTTTGCGCGAAAAAGCTGAAGAGCCAAAGGTAGGGGCAAGGATTTCTTTTGTCCCATCCCGTCTGTCGGAGGCGGAGAAACGTGGCAGGCAGAAGCAGCACTTGGATGCCCTTTGTGCCTTTTTTCTCCGTCGTGAAGCGAAAAAAAGGTATTATGTGCTTGTTTTATCCGATTTGTTGCGCTACCTTTGCACCCGCAAAGCAAGAACGGCGCGGTAGCTCAGCTGGTTAGAGCGCATGATTCATAATCATGAGGTCGACGGTTCAAGCCCGTCCCGCGCTACATAAGTCGCAACCCCTTTCCCTCCCAACACCACGAGGGGAAGGTTTTTTGTTTTTACGCTGAAAACCATTCTGGGCTATGCAGAAGGGGGCAGCGGATTTTTCGGGGTTTAGATATAGTCCTCCAAGGTGGCGTTGAAATAGTCCATAAAGGGCTTGGCGGCTCGGCAGGCCTGTGCGATGTGGTTGAGCCAGGTAGGGGCGAGAACGTCGTTGTCGGACAGCGGGAGTGTCAGGCAGTAGGCGCGTGGACGTATGAGTTCGGGGTGGGGGAAGTCCTTCGGAAAACCTTTCGGCACGGTTTTAAGGCAATCCGTTCCAATCTCCGATGCGCCGTAAACGGACTTAAAATGTCTGTCGTGTAGTATGCTGAGCAACGGCTCGGCGTTGGCCACGATGTCGTTGCGTATGGCGGTGAGTGCCTCGGGCGGCATCCAATAGTTGCCGCAGGCCAACATACACTCGTCGGGTTGCAGATGGAGGTAGTAGCCCAGTGTGAAAGCCTTCGTGCCGTGCGTGTTGATAAAGGAGCCGAGGTGGATTTTATAGGGCGACTTATCGGCAGAGAAGCGTGTGTCGCGGTGGATACGGTACGTGGTGCGCTTAGGTTCCAGACCGATAATCTGCTCGTCGAAGGTACTTATTTCGTTGATTAGTTCGCCAATCATTCGCAGGAAGATGTCGCGTGCCTCGTCGTAGAGTGCGCGATGGTTGTGAAACCACGGGCGGTTGTTGTTGGCGCGTATCTGTCGCAGGAACTGAAATATCTTGCGGCGCTCGGCTTGTGTGGTAGGCATAGTGTGAAAAGGAGGGTGGGGACGGTTGGTGGTTTATTCGCGAGGCACTCTACTCAATAAGTGGAACGCCGCGTCTCATGACGTGGTGCGCCGCGCATTTTTTTCCGCTGTGTGCTATTGCTCTTTCCAGAACGCGGGGACGAACGGCAGGAGTATGGCAAAGATTTCCAGACGTCCGATGAGCATCAGCAGGCTACAGAGCCACAGCCCTGCGTCGGGCAATACGTTGAGCGAGGCTGTCGCTCCTATTTGGTGGCCTATGGCGGGTCCTACGTTAGCGAGCATTGATGTGGCAACGCCGAGGGCATCCATCGGCGCAAGTCCCATCAGGAGGAAGCATAGCGTGGAGATTATTAGTAGCACCACAAACACTACAAAGAAGGCAAACATCGTGCGCAACACGCTCGGGCTTGCGGTGTTGACCCCTATGCGTACGGGCAGCACGGCACGCGGATGGAGGATATGTCGAAACTCGCTGAGCATCACTTTCAAGGCCGTTATCACCCGGACACACTTGATGCCGCCGCCCGTGCTGCCTGCCATAGGGCCAAACATACCGAGCAGGAAGATGAAAACCCAGACGAACGGCGTGTAGCGTACCATATAATCCACGGTGATGAAGCCTGTGGTGCTTTGTATGGACACACCGGTGAACACGGCGGCGCGAAGGCTCTCCCACACGTTGGCTCCGTGCCACACATCGCTCGCAAACATCACGCCGATGGCAATTAGTAGTAACGCCATCATCAGTTTCAACTCGCCGTTGTGCCAAACCTCTACCACGCGGTGCTTCATCACCGTGGTATAAATCAGTGTGAAGTTAACGCCGGCGAGAAACATAAACACCACTGCGGTATATTCGATGGCACTGCTATGGTAATAGGCAAAACTCTCTTGGTGTGTGGAGAAGCCGCCGCTGGATATGGTGCTCATCGCGTGGTTCACGGCATCGAAGAGCGGCATTCCGGCCAAGAGGTACGCGCCGAAGCATAGTAGCGTCAGGGTGAGGTAGATAGCCATTATCCAACGTGCGGTGGTAGAGACGCGTGGGTGCAGTTTGCCAATCTTTAGTCCGGTACTCTCGGCGGCAAATAACTTCACCGTGCCGCCGCTGATGCTTGGCAGCAGAGCCACGGTGAAAAAGATGATGCCCAGGCCGCCGAGCCAGTGCATCAGCGAGCGCCAGAAGAGCAGGCTTTGTGGCAACGTGTCGAGGCCGGTGAGTGCCGTGGCTCCTGTGGTGGTAAATCCCGACGTGGCCTCAAACACTGCCACTGCCAGGCGCGGGTGGGCATTGCCGAAGATGAACGGCAGGGCACCCACGAGGCTAAACATCACCCACGTCAGTGCCACGCTCAAATATCCGTCGCGACGTGTGATTTTGCGCGGCGCACCTTTGGCATAATAGAGCAAGGCAGCACCTAAGCCTATCGCTACAACCGCCGTGGCGATAAAAGGCAGCAGGTTCGCCTCGCTGTAGATGATGCCCACGGCAAGTGTGAGCAACAACAAGAAGGCTTCCAGGAAAGCCAGCGAGCTCAATATGCGTGCAACGATGCGTAGGTTAACCAAGGCGGCAAGGAGGCTCTGAGTTATTTGAAGAAACGTTCGAGTTTTGACAACGTGTTTTGCAGGCAGAACGCCACGACGGTGTCGCCGGGGAGTATCTGCGTGCGTCCGTTAATCAATATGCCACGCCCGTTGCGTACTATGCCACCGAGGTTGACGGTGGGCGGCAGACCGAGTTCCATCACCGTCTTCTTTGTGACGCGTGCATCTTCGTTCACCGGTATCTCGCACACGTCGGCATTGGCTACGGTGAGGCTCTTCACGGTGGTGAGGTCGGCGCGTAGCATCATACGGTAGATATGGCTGGCGGCGATACTCTTTTTGTTGATAATCGTGCCGATGTCGAAATTCTCGGCCAGGCTCACGTAGTCGGTGTTTTCCACGATGGCCACTGTCTTGCGCACCCCGTGCTTCTTGGCATTGAGGCAGGCGAGGATGTTTTTCTCACTGTTGTCGGTGAGTGCTGCAAAGGCTTCCACGTGGTCGATGTTCTCGTCCTCAAGCAGGTCTATGTCCGTTGCATCGCCGTGGAGCACCATAGCGTGGGGGTTGGTGATAAGTGAGGAAAGTTGGTTACAACGCTCGAGGTCTTTCTCAATAAGTTTCACCGAAATATGGTCGGGCAAGCGGTTTACCACCTGCACGGCTGTGTCGCTGCCGCCCATAATGATAAGGTTTTTCACATCGGGATAGCCTTGTTTGCCTGCCAGTGCGCGAATCTCGGCAATGTATTGCGGCGTGGTCATAAAGAAGACGATGTCCTTTGGGCATACGAAGTCGTCGCCGTGTGGGATGATGGTCTCGTCGCCGCGTTTTATCGCCACGATGTGGAACGGTGCATCGGGGCCACAGAGTTCGCGCAGCGGCTTGTGCTCATTAACTATCTGCGCCGCCTCGCGCACCTTTACGCCGAGCATCACCAGTGCCCCGTTGCCTACCTCCCAGTATTGGCGTATCCAACTGCGTTTTATGCTGCCGGCTATCTCTTTGGCGGCGAGCAGTTCGGGATAGATGATGCTTTGCACGCCGATTTCCTTGAAGAAGGCGGCTTGTGCCTCGTCGGTGAACTCGGCGTTATCTACACGCGCCACGGTTTTTTTCGCACCGAGTTTCTTGGCCAGGATACAACACGTCAGGTTGTGTGCCTCATCGGGTGTGACGGCGACAAAGAGGTCGGCGTGTCCCGCCTCGGCCTCTTTGAGCGTGGTGAGTGCCATAGGGTTGCCGGCGAGCGTCTTCAGGTCGAAAGTCACCGAGAGCGATGCCACGCGCTCCTCGTGTTCGTCGATGAGTGTGATGTCGTGGCGTTCGCGCGCTAAGAGTTTGGAAAGGTGCAGCCCCACAGCCCCCGCACCGGCGATAACGATTTTCATTGCTAAAGGAGTTTTTTTATTTGTCGGGCTATACTCTCGCTGTCGAGTCCGGTGAGTTTTCGCTCTTCCTCCACCGTGCCATGTTCTACAAAGCGGTCGGGCAGCCCCAGACGCACGATGCGCGGCGCAAAGTCGTGGTCGGCAAGGTACTCCATCACGGCAGACCCCATGCCGCCCATACGTTGCCCGTCTTCTATGGTCAATACGTTACGGAAGCGCGAGCCTATCTCGTGGAGCATTTCCTCGTCGAGAGGCTTGAGGAAGCGTAGGTCGTAGTGAGCAATAGCCTTGTCGCAGGAGTTCTCTTTTTCCACGCGTGCAATAGTCTCTGCCACGTCGGTGCCGATAGGGCCGAGTGTGATAACAGCGAGGCGGTCGCCGTCTTTGAGTTTGCGCCCCTTTCCCACAGGCACTGCCTCGAGTTTGCAACGCCAGTCGGTGAGTTTGCCGCGCCCGCGTGGGTAGCGTATCACAAAGGTACCCTGCCCGTTGGTCTGCGCCGTGTACATCAGTCGGCGCAGTTCGTGTTCGTCCATCGGCGAGGCGATGGTGATATTGGGTACGGGGCGCAGGGCGCAGAGGTCGAATACGCCGTGGTGTGTGGGGCCGTCTTGCCCCACAAGGCCTGCGCGGTCGAAACAAAAGACCACGGGGAGGTTGAGTATCGCTGCGTCGTGAATGATGTTGTCGTAGGCACGCTGCGCAAAGGCGGAGTAGATGTTGCAAAACGGCAACAGGCCCTCTTTCGCCAGTCCGGCGGCGAATGTGGCGGCGTGGCCTTCGGCGATGCCTACGTCGAAGGTGCGCTCGGGCATTTCTTTCATCATCAGGTTGAGGCTGCACCCCGTGGGCATTGCGGGTGTGATGCCAACGATGCGGCTGTTCTTTCGTGCGAGTTCAAGGAGTGTCTCGCCGAAGACGTCTTGGAAACGCGGCGGGCAGGGCTTGTCGCTCTTGTTTGTGAGGCGCTCGCCACTCTCTACGTCGAAGCGGCCTGGAGCATGCCACACGGTAGCGTTTTGCTCGGCAGGCTTATAGCCCTTGCCTTTCACGGTGTGGATGTGAAGCAACTTCGGGCCGCTCATCTCTTTTATGATACGCAGCACACGCACCAGTTCCACCACGTCGTGGCCGTCGGTGGGGCCGAAATAGCGTATGTCCATACCCTCAAAGATGTTGCGCTGGCGTGTGATAAGGGCTTTCATCGCGTTGTTGAAGCGCAGGATGCTGCGCCGACGCTTGTCGTTGAGTATGCCCCAGTGTGTGAGTGTCTTGGTGGCTCTGGCACGCATATTATTATATACGCCACCCGTGTGCAGGTGGAGCAGGTATTGCTTCATACCTCCCACGCTGCGGTCTATGCTCATGTTGTTGTCGTTGAGAATAATGAGCATATTGTTGGGACTCTCGTTGGCGTTGTTGATGCCCTCAAAGGCCAAGCCTCCACTCAGTGCTCCGTCGCCAATGATGGCTACGATGTGTCGCTCGCGCTCTCCTTTTTGCTGGGCCGCCACACTCATTCCCAACGCGGCACTGATGGAGTTGCTGGCGTGTCCACAGGTGAACGTGTCGTATTCGCTCTCTTTCGGTGTGGGGAAGGGACGTAGCCCGCCGAGTTTGCGGTTGGTGCTAAATGCGTCGCGCCGCCCGGTGAGTATCTTGTGGCCGTAGGCTTGATGGCCCACGTCCCACACCAGGCGGTCGTATGGTGTGTTGAATACGTAGTGCAACGCCACGGTGAGTTCCACCACACCGAGGCTGGAAGCCAAGTGGCCAGGGTTCACGGCCAGTTCGTTGAGAATAAATTCGCGCAACTCCTCACAAACCTTTGGCAATGCTTCTATGGGCAGGCTGCGCAAATCATCGGGGAATTCTATCTTGCTGAGGTAGGTAAAGTCCATATCGTATGGTTTCAACACCAAATGAGAACAGAGGAAGCGTCTCTTTTTCTTCTTTAATGCCTGCAAAAATAGAAAGAAACGGTGTCTTTGCTTCCTTTTTCCTTGATATTTTACGGTGTAGTAGGGTGCTGGTTTGCCGCCAGGCGATGCCTCGGGCTATTTGCTTTTTCTCTTTTAGGGCAAGGTTGAGCCATCTTAGTTAAAGAATAACTTTATCGTCGGCTTCAACGATTAACTATTGATGCTAATAAGGAACTCGGTGTTGTCTTTTGTGTCGCGCATTTGTTTGCGTAGGAAGTTGATGGCCTCGTGCGGGTTCATAT
Source organism: uncultured Prevotellaceae bacterium (assembly GCA_937877625.1). Taxonomy (GTDB): domain Bacteria; phylum Bacteroidota; class Bacteroidia; order Bacteroidales; family Bacteroidaceae; genus Alloprevotella. Next base: position 9,898 of record CALFJG010000077.1, on the reverse strand, counting down.
CGCCGAGATAGCTGCGCAGGAAGTTCATTCGGTCAATCACTTCGGCGTTTAGCAAGAGGTCGTCGCGTCGTGTGCTGCTGGCACTCAGGTTAATGGCGGGATAGATGCGTTTGTTGGCCAGTGCGCGGTCGAGTTGCAGTTCCATGTTGCCGGTGCCTTTGAACTCCTCAAAGATTACTTCGTCCATCTTTGAGCCGGTGTCTATAAGCGCGGTGGCGATGATGGTGAGCGAGCCGCCGCCTTCGATGTTGCGTGCCGCACCAAAGAAACGCTTGGGTTTTTGCAGTGCGTTGCTATCCACACCGCCGCTGAGTACCTTGCCGCTGCCTGGTGCCACGGTGTTGTAGGCGCGTGCCAGACGTGTGATGCTGTCTAAGAATATCACTACGTCGTGGCCACACTCCACCATACGTTTGGCTTTTTCAAGCACGAGGCCTGCTATCTTAACGTGGCTGGCGGCGGGCTCGTCGAAGGTGCTGGCGATGACCTCGGCATTCACCGTGCGTGCCATATCGGTGACCTCCTCGGGGCGTTCGTCAATGAGTAGCATCATGATGTAGGCCTCGGGGTGGTTCTTGGCTATGGCGTTGGCAATGTCTTTCATCAGGATTGTTTTGCCCGTTTTGGGCTGTGCCACGATGAGTGCGCGCTGTCCTTTGCCTATTGGTGCAAAGAGATCGACGATGCGGCGCGAGAGGCTCTCGCCGGGGCTGCTACAGAGCGTGAATTTCTTGTCGGGGAAAAGGGGCGTGAGATGTTCGAAGGCTATGCGGTCGCGTATCTTTTCGGGCGCTAAGCCGTTGATGGTATCGACGGACTGGAGCGTGAAGTGACGCTCATTTTCTTTTGGCACTCGCACTCGGCAAGTTATGATGTCGCCCGTCTTAAGTCCCAAGGAGCGTATTTGTGCGGGAGCCACAAAGATGTCGTCGGGCGATGTGAGGTAGTTGTAGTCCGACGAACGCAGGAAGCCACTGCCATCGGGCAACACCTCTAACACGCCACCTGCTGCGAGCGTTAGCGGTTGTGGCTTTTGCTGCGGCTGAGGGGCTTGACGTTGCACGGTATGCGGCGCGGTGGGCTTTGCTTGTATTGACGCTTTTTGTTTGGGGGTCGGTGCGGGGAGGTTTTTTTCCTGTACATCGAGGTCGTCTTTGAACCGACGGAAACGCACGTGCTCTTCTTGTTCGGAAGCGACGGTAGCATCTTCTATCACGGGTACATCGTGAACGATAATAAAGTCTTTGGCATTGAGGCGTGCCAGGAGCTCGGCGTTGTTGGGTGTTTCTTTTTTCGCTTCTTTTTTTGCTCTGGTGGGCTTCGGTGCTGCTTCTGCCTTTTCGGTGTCGGTCGTTGCTTTCTCGGCAGGCTGCTTGTCTGCTTCGGGTGCGTTCTGGAACAAGTCTGGCAGCACGGGTGTCTCCTCTTTCGTGTTCTTTATTGGCTCGGGGAGGGGTGGGTTGGCAGCGAGTTCTGCCTCGGCAGCAAAGCGTGCGGCTTCGAGGGCGCGGCGTTCCAACTCGGCTTTCGAGGGTCGTCCGCGTTTGCGCTTCACGGGTATCAGTGCTGCGGCTTCCCCGGAGGCTTCTTCCAACTTGCCGTCTTGTGTTGCTGTGAAAAGGTGGTCTGGCGAGGGCTTCGTGATGCGTGTGCGCCGTGGGCGCGATGTCGTTTCTTCCTTGGCGGCGGCACTGGCCTGACGGTCGAGAATTTCGTAAATAAGCGTTTGTGTGTCTGCGGCAGGACCGGCCTTGATGTCGAAGCCTGCGGCAATGGTAAGCAACTCTTCGAGCGTCTTGCTCTCAAGAGTTTCTTTGTTGAACGTATCCATTGAAAAAATGTTGTGATAATCTAAAAACGACACAACACGGTGTGTGTCTCGGAATATATAGGCATAAACGGTTAGCGTGTCGCGTTTGATTTGATGCGATGCGTAACAAAGGTATAAATGTTGTGCCTACATCATAAGGCTCTTTGGCCAATATCAAATAGATGTTTTGTTGGGGGGAGCATTCTTTTCGGTATCCTAATGCGGAAAAAAAACGATTGTTCCTTGAATGCGCTGCAAAAGTACGGCATTTCGCGCGATTGACCAAACGAAACGACACAAAAACATTCGTGGGCCAATAATTTGATGCTAAATTCGTTGCACGCTTTATACAAATCCGATGCTCTTATTTATGTTTCGGAAGTTGTGTGAATGCACAGGGCGACGCGCCGCCAGGGCAGGGCGACACCCTGGGGAACGTGTGTTGCATATTGCACCTTGAAAGTGTAACGCGCATTGCAATGCTCACTGCCATTGCAGGGTAAGCGGTTGAGCCGCCTGCCGGAGCTCACGCGGCTCGCGTGCAAGAAGAAGCAGGCGAGCCGCCTGCACTCCCAGAAAGCTGCGCCTCGGTGCTATACTTGCAACACTGGTGTAGTTTCACTACTTGCGACACTTGAATCAAAACCGTATCATCAACTTGACGAAGGAAATGGCGGGGAAGAGAAACTATATCGGACGGATTTTATAACAGGTCGGACGGGGTCTAAACATACTCCTTTTGATTTTAAAATCAATCGGACTAAGTTTAAACGCGGTCGGACTTTGTTTTGAGATAGGTCGGACTTTGTTTTTTATTCAAGTTTCGCAAGTAGTGTAATAGCCCTTGCAGGCAATGCTGGCGTGCCGCCGGCAGTCGCTGAGGGGGAACGTGCGTCCCATATAATGGCCCTGAAAGAGCAAAAGTATGAAATCGTAATTCTTTTGCTCTTTCAGGGCGTTATCATACACGGCAGTCTGCCTTGGTTTGTCACTTAGGTGTTATTTGTTTCCGAGGCGCATCGATCTGCCACTGCTATTAGATGTCGTTGAAGAGGTGCTGCTTTGACTACTGCTTGTGCTGCTTTGACTACTGTTTGAGTTGCCTTGACCCAGACGCAAAGTTCTTCCGCTGCTACTGCTACTGCTGCTGCTACTACTATTTGCGTTTGAAGATGCCGTGGTACTCGTTCTGCGTGAGGGCGTTGTGGTTGTGGTTGTATTTGTTGTAGTGGTTGTTGGTTTGCTGGGTTGAGTAGATTGTGTGGGTTGAGTAGATTGTGTGGCTTGAGTGTTTGTGCGGCTTGATGTGTTTTGCGAAGTCTGAGTGGTCGGCGTATTGTAGCGGTTCGTGTTTGATCGGCTGTAAGAACCTGTTGTGGCGGTTGTGTTAGCCTGTGTGGTTGTGGTGGGTGCAGGTGTAGAAGCCGTGGTAGTTTCCACGCCCGTTGTATTTGCAGCAGCAGAAGTGGGCGTTGTGGTAGGAGCGGGTTCGGTGGTTGTTTCTGTGCTGTCGGTATTAGTGAGTTGGGTTTGTACTTCAGGGGTGTCGGTCTGGGGCTTGCTGGGGTGGCGTAGCACATATCCTACGGTAAATAATATAGCTACGACGGCGGCAACACCTGCTACATAGAACCACGTGCGGTTTGTTTTTTTGCCGGGTTGTGTGCTGCTGATGGGTTGTGCTTTGCCGCTACGTATGGTGGGGTCGTTGTACGGTGCTTGTGGGCTACGCCCGTCGCTGCGTTGCGTCTTGTCGTTATCGGCGGGCTTGTTAAAACCGGGACCCGTTATGGGGGCTGACGACGAACCGCTGATGGGGCTTGATGGTGTCTTGCTCGCGCTGATAGGAGGTACGGGTTTTACTACGACGGGTTTGGGGAGTGCCTCGCCGTTGAGTACGCTGAGGGCTTCGTCAACACTTTGTGGGCGATCGTAGATGCTTTGTTGCATCAGCGTGTAGATGGCGCGGCGGGTTGTGGGGCTGATATATGCCGGCAGCGGCAGTGATTTCTCGATACCGTCGTCGGTGATGTCGTCGGGGGTGGCGGGCTGACGAGCGGTAATGAGGAAGTAGAGCGTAGCACCGATGGCGTAGAGGTCGCTCCAAGGACCTATCTTCTTGAGGTTCGCGTTGACTTGCTCTTTGGGGGCATAGCCACGGGTGTAGAGTATGGTGGAGGAGAGTGTTTGTGCCCCTTGCTTCATCATCTTGCTCGCGCCGAAGTCTATAAGTATGGCGCGGTCGTGGCTGTTGAGCATAATGTTGCCGGGCTTGATGTCGAGGTGGTAAATGCCTTCGTCGTGTACCACTTTGAGGGCTTCAAGTGTTTCGCGTATGTAGCGCACGGCATCGGCCTCGCTCAAGGGGTGTCCTTCGCCGCGTATCTTTTTTGAGAAAGAGATGCCGTCGATATAGTCCATCACGTAATAACTCGTGTGGTTGGCATCAAATGTGTCGCTCACGCGCACGATGTTAGGGTGTTGCAAGGCGAAGAGACGCTCGGCTTCTTCTTTGAACTTTTCGCGCAGGCGTTCAAACTCCTGGCGGTTGTCGGGGTTGCTCACTACTACGGATGTGCCGTCGGCTGCGCGGTGGGTGGAGCCGTTGATAAAAAATTCTTTTACGGCAACGCGCGTGGTACTTTTTTTGAACTTGAGGTCGCGTGCTATGTAGGTGTTGCCGCAGCCTCCGCTTGAGAGGTAACGTATGATTTCGTAACGGTGGTCGAGTACGATGCCTTGCGGCAACATGTTGGCAGTAGTGATGTCGGGCATTATTTCTTAACTTCTTTTCGTTGTTTGGATTTACGGCTGCAAAAGTATGGTTTTTTTGTGGGTTTTGCGGACAACGTACGGAGCTTTCCTTAGAAACTTCGTTTTTTTTGTACGAAATGCTGAAACTCGAGGCGGTAGCGGAGGCAAAACAAGCCCGATTGATTTGACATCAAAGGGACTTGCCTTAAAATATAACGGACATTGTTTTTTCTTAGACGGCGAGTGGGAGGAGCGGAGGCCTATGCCGTCTTTCTGATTTGCAACGCACGCATCGCATTGAGTACGGCGAGTACGGTGACGCCGACATCGGCAAAAACAGCCATCCACATTGTGGCAAGGCCTGCCGAGGCCAACAGCAACACGCCAATTTTTATGCCGATAGCCCCGCCAACGTTCTGACGCGCAATCGTTAAGGTGCGTCGTGCCATAGCAATGGCTTCGCTAATTTTTGTGGGGTTATCGTCCATTAGCACTACGTCGGCGGCTTCTACGGCGGCATCAGAGCCGAGGCCGCCCATCGCTATGCCTACATCGGCGCGCGAGAGTACGGGGGCATCGTTGATGCCATCGCCAACAAAGGCTAAGCGACTGTCGGCGGCTTTTTCGGTGAGCAACTGCTCCACGTGTGCCACTTTGTCCTGTGGCATAAGGCCGGCAAACCATTCGTCAATACCCACTTCCTTGGCTACTGCCGCTGCGGTGGACGGCTCATCGCCCGTGAGCATCACAATGCGTGCCACACCCTGTGTGCGCAAGGCACTAACGGCCTCGTTGCTTTGCGCCTTTGCGCGGTCGCTAATCACCACGTGACCGGCATAGATGCCGTCTATTGCCACGTGTACCACCGTGCCTCCCTGACTGCAGGCGTGCCATTTTGCCCCCACAGCATCCATAAGCCGAGTGTTGCCCACGGCGATGGTCTGCACCCCTACTTTTGCTTTAGCACCCATACCGGCCAATTCCTCCACCTCGCTTACTGTGCAATCATCGCCCGACGGCATAGGATACGCATCGCGCAACGCCGCGGCGATAGGGTGGGGGGAGTGTGCCTCGACGTGCGCCGCGAGATGAAGCAACGTTTTTGCATCCACATCGTTGGGGTGAACGGCAGAAACCTGAAAACGACCCTCGGTGAGTGTTCCTGTCTTGTCGAACACCACCGTACGCACCTGCGACAAGGCATCGATGAAGTTTGCTCCTTTAACCAATATGCCACGCCGCGAAGCCCCGCCGATGCCGGCAAAAAACGTCAGCGGCACACTAATCACTAACGCACACGGACACGACACCACTAAGAATATCAGCGCGCGGCGCAGCCACGTGGGGAAGTCTGCCATAAATGCTCCCGAAACCAACGGTGGCACCACGGCCAGCAACACAGCGCAAACCACCACAACGGGCGTATAGACACGGGCAAAGCGTGTGATAAATGCCTCGCTGTGCGACTTGCGCGCCGCGGCGTTTTCCACCAGACGGATAATCTTTGCCACAGCACTCTCGCCCGAGGGTTTGTCGGTCTTGATGTGAAGCTCACCCGAAAGACTCACACACCCCGCAGCCACGGCATCGCCAACTGACACCTCGCGCGGCATACTCTCGCCCGTAAGTGCCGAGGTGTCAAGACCTCCTGCGCCTGCCTCCAACACACCGTCAATAGGCACACGCTCACCAGGGTGTACCACAATGGTCTCGCCCACGCCGACCGCCTCGGGAGCACAATCCACTAACTCGCCCCCGCGCTGCACGTGAGCCACCTCGCTACGCAAGGCGGCAAGATGGGCAATGCTGCGGCGACTCATTCGTCCAGCGTAGTCCTCAAACAACTCACCTACCTGAAACAACAGCATCACCGCTACGGCCTCGGCAAACTCTGGCTCTGAGGCCGGTAGAAAACCTATAGCCAACGCACCCAGTGTGGCCACCGTCATCAGCAAGTGTTCGTTCCAAGCATCTCCGTGGGAGAGACTACTTGCTGCATCCGACAAGGTCTCATGCCCTGCAAGTAAGTAGGGTACCAGATATATACACAGCAGCCCCCACATAGGCAAACTGTACGTGTGTTCTATTATTATGGCTATAACCAGCAGCAACGTGCTAATACCGATAATAGCCCAGCGTCTGTGCAGTGACGCACCATCGGAGTGTGTATGGCTGTGGTTGTGGCTGTGGCTGTGGTTGTGGCTATGGTTGTGGCCGCAACCACAAGTATGGTCGCAAGAGCCGTGTGAATGGGACTGTGCCGTAGCGCAGCAATCCTCAGCAGCGTGATGGTGGGAGTGGTGATGTTCAGCGTGAGACATAATATATGTAGTTTGTTTATTGAAGTTCCGAGAGTAGTGAACAACCGAAAAGGGTTCGGCTGTGCCTTGTTTGCTATACTTATGTAACGCTCGGCGCGTACAAAAGCAACGAAAGAGTGTAACGTTTCTTATCCGTCAACAAACCCTGAAAGAGCAAAGGCAACATATCTTCTGTATGTCACACCGCAAAAGTATTACACAACTCCTGCAACCAGGTTGCAAAAAGCATAAGCGTGCAAAAATCAACCCCTAACGTTTGGCTTTTCGGCGGGATTCTCTACTTTTGTGCCGTTTAACGCGCAAACAAAATCAATGGCAGACAAATACATAGATATTGAAAATATCGTGAAAACACGCGCCGGACGAAAAGCACGCTTCGTGCCACGCTGCTTAATAAACTACCTCCGACACATTGCTCACGAAGATGAAATCAATACTTTTTTTAGTCAAGCAGGCAATATAGAAGGTGTGCCTTGGCTCGATGCCGCAGTTGAGTTCGCGGAAGTAAAAATACAAAAAATAGGAGAGGAAAACCTCCCCGCACCCTCCGATACACGCCGCTACACGTTTGTTTCCAACCACCCCTTAGGCGGTATCGACGGTATCACATTAGGCTCTATCCTCGGACATCGCTACGATGGTAAGATACGCTATCTGGTCAACGACCTACTGATGAACCTCAAAGGACTCGCACCACTCTGTGTCGGCATCAACAAATTCGGCGCACAAGGCCACGACTTCGCACAAAAAGTAAACGAGGCCTTTCAATCCGATAACCACATCATTATGTTTCCCGCCGACCTCTGCTCACGCAAAACACACGGTGTGATACGCGATGTACCCTGGAAGAAAACGTTTATACAAAAAAGCGTAGCTAACCAGCGAGACGTGGTGCCGATATTCTTCGGAGGACAAAACAGCAACTTCTTCTATCAACTTGCTAACCTATGCAAACGCCTCGGCATAAAATTTAATATCGCGATGCTTTACCTTGCAGACGAAACTTTCAAAAACCGAGGAAAAACATTCACCGTGAAATTCGGAAAACCCATACCCTGGCAAACGTTTGACAAAACACATACACCCTTCGAATGGGCGCAATATGTGTATAATCAAGTGTATGCCCTGTAAAGACACTTAAACAAAACTAAAAGCCGTGCAACAGATTATAGACCCCGTAGCCCGAGAACTACTAAAGCAAGAACTAACACCCGTCCGCAAACTGCGCACAACAAACAAAAGCAACAACGAAATCTATGTCGTTACCAACCAAAACGCACCTAACGTGTTGCGCGAGATAGGACGCCTGCGCGAAATAGCTTTTCGTACAGCAGGCGGAGGCACAGGAAACGAAGTGGACCTCGATGAGTTCGACATCGGCGACAACCCTTACTACCAACTCATCGTTTGGTGTCCCGAGAGCGAAGAAATACTCGGCGGATACCGATTCCTACCAGGACGAGAGTGTAAGTTCCAAGAAAACGGACAACCACACCTGGCAACAAGCCACATGTTCCACTTCTCACAAGAATTTATACGCGACTACCTCAGCACCACCGTGGAACTCGGACGCTCCTTCGTCACACTCGAATACCAAACTACACGCAAATCCTATAAAAGCCTCTTTGCACTCGACAACCTCTGGGACGGACTCGGAGCACTAACCGTTATTATGCCATCAGTGAAATACTTCTTCGGAAAAATGACGATGTATCCCTCTTTCAACCGACGCTCCAGAGATATGATACTCTATTTCCTCAACAAACACTTCGGCGATAAAGACGAACTCATCCGACCTATAACCCCAGCGGTCATTGATACACCAAAGTGCCAACTTGACGACCTCTTCGTCAAAGATAACTTTAAGGAAGACTATCACATACTCAATACCGAAGTGCGGAAACTGGGATACAACATCCCACCACTTATCAATGCCTATATGGGACTAAGCCCCACAATGCGCGTTTTTGGTACTGCCGTAAACCACGGATTCGGAGAGGTAGAAGAAACTGGCATACTCATCGCCTTTGATGAAATACTCGAGGAAAAACGAATGAGACATATCGACTCTTTCGTACAGCAAAACCCTGAATCTATGAATATCCTCCGCGATGTCTTCCTCTCAGGGGAAAAAGATACCGATAAGGCAACCACAGAATAAAGTATCCCCTTCTTTAGCTTACTTACATATACGGGAGTGATAAAACGCTGCTAAGAATACAGAGGTAGGTCGGAGGAAGCGAACGGTGGATAATAGCACACCATATATATAATAAGGAGTGAAATTCCATCGCGGGAAAATTGTAACTCAAACGGACAGTGGGTTCTATTAGTTCGCTTTGTCAGATTTCTGAGCAAGTTTTGCTTTCTGTCGGTCAGTTGAAGAGAGCGTGTAGCGGGCTACACGACAGATGAAACTTACAGACGGAAGCAAAAAGAGCCATAAAGATGATAAAAGGTTGAAGCTCCATCAATGCAAACTTAACCGTGGAAATTAATAGAACCCACCGGGAAAATGAATAGCAACAAGTGAACAACAAAATCACTCTTTTAACCATCAAAAAACACACCGCACGGCGCAAAAATCAAACTTACCAGCAAAAAAATCGAACTTTTTAAGAAAAAAAGTTGAAAAAAGTTTGCGAGTTTCAATTCGTGACGTATTTTTGCACCCGATTTCGCGATAAAAATCCGAAACAAACGTTCTTTGAAAATTTTCCATACTTACAGACAGAGTAGTACAAGTTGTTTCTTAAACAAACGAGCAAAAATTGCTCACATAGTTTAGTAAACAAACGAGGGTAACTTTTCCTTGAGACGAGCAGGTGTTTTTTTTTGTTCGTCATAAGAGAAAAGAAACCACCCTTTGTCAATTTTTTTAATAGCAAACAAATCCGAGATTCAGTTAAAGGACAAAACAATACTGAGTTTACTCAATCGAGTAACATATTACAGTGCAGAGTTTGATCCTGGCTCAGGATGAACGCTAGCTACAGGCTTAACACATGCAAGT
>CALFJG010000076.1 GCA_937877625.1 uncultured Prevotellaceae bacterium | reverse complement strand
ACTCCCCAGTGCAAGCCGTTGTCTGTCCGCGGACTGGTTCAAAATAACCTCCGTTTTCAACAGACTTTTTCTCGCCAAGGCAAAGCTGAAGCAAGCTTCGCTCTGCTCTTCTGGCTTAACGAAAAAGTTCGCAGTTAGGAAAACATTTAGCGGACAGCAATAGTTAGCATTATTGAATCTGTACACAACGGTAATGCAACGAAGCGTTCGTGTGGGTGTATTATATCCCATAGCTGGTATGTAGGTAGGAGTCCTAACGATAGCAAAACGTCAATTTGTTGGATATTAGCGTACAAAAAGCACACATTTCACACTAAATCACGCGAAAAAGCGCAATAAAATGTGCGTCATCGCGTTTTTTTTATACTTTTGCACACTAATTTTGGCATAACTATGCGGCAACTGAAAATCAACAAAAGCATCACGAACCGCCAGAGTGCGGCTCTTGACAAGTATCTCGTAGAAATCGGGCGCGAAGAACTCATCTCCACCGATGATGAGGTGGAATTGGCGCAACGCATCCACCACGGCGACCGTGAAGCCTTGGAACGCCTTGTGAAAGCTAACCTGCGCTTCGTGGTCAGTGTGGCAAAACAATACCAGAACCAAGGTCTGGCCCTCAACGACCTTATTGACGAGGGCAACCTCGGGCTGATAAAAGCCGCACAGAAGTTCGATGAGACGCGCGGCTTCAAGTTTATCAGTTATGCCGTATGGTGGATTCGCCAGAGCATACTACAAGCCATCAGCGAGCAGAGCCGTATCGTGCGTATGCCGCTGAACCAAGTAGGTTTCCAGAGCAAACTCACCAAAGCCATCGTAAACTTTGAGCAAGAACACGAGCGTCGTCCCAGTCCACAAGAACTCAGCGAGATACTCGGCACCGACGTGCAGAAAGTGCAAGACGCACTCGGCACTAACGGAAAGAAAGTAAGCGTGGATGCCCCGTTCCAAGACGATGAGAGCAACTCGCTCATAGATATTATGACCGATGAGAATGCGCCCGCCACCGACAACAAGATGGACAAGGAGTCGCTACTCAATGATCTCCAAGCAGCCCTGGCCACGCTCTCCGAGCGCGAGCGTTCCGTGCTGAAAATGCTCTTCGGCATAGGACGCCACGAGATGACAGCCGAAGAAGTGGCCGGACAGATGGGACTCACCCGCGAGCGTGTCCGTCAGATAAAGGAACGCGCACTAAGACGCCTGCGCGAGGCCGAAAACATTGAAATCCTAACAAAGTACTTAGGTTAAACTTACGGAATAGTGAAAAGTTGAGTTTCACTCGTCTGTTTGGCTTTGCGTCCTGCTTGCCCATTCAGCTAAAATGAAACTCAACTTTTCGCTTTTTTCTTTTCACTATTCTCCACAAAAGAACAAAACTTAACTTCTCACAACAATATGCTTCTATCCATGACAGGCTTTGGCAAAGCCTCCGCTATATATGGCAGTAAGAAGATACACGTAGAACTGCGTGCGCTCAACAGCAAGAACCTTGACCTCTCCCTACGCATCAGTTCGCTCTACCACGAGCGCGAGATGGATATCCGCCGCTTGCTCGCACCGCTCCTGGTGCGTGGGAAAGTAGATGGTGCCATTTGGGTAGAAGAAGAGCAAGGCAGCAGTGCCGCAAAGATCAACGCCGATGTTGTAGCCGCCTACGCCGCGCAAATTAACACCATCAGCCAACTTACCGCCCTGCCCCACCCCGCAGATCCTTGGAGCATCATAGCCCATCTGCCCGAGGTGGTAAGCACCAAAGGCGAGAATGAACTCACCGACGAGGAGTGGCAAGCCGTGTGCGAAGTCACCAAAGAAGCAGCCGACGCACTTATCGCCTTTCGTGTACAAGAGGGAGAAGCTCTCAAACGAAAATTTGAAGAAAAACTCTCAAACATCTCTCGTCTGATGGAAGCCCTCACGCCTTATGAGCAAGGGCGTACCGAAAAGATACGTGCACGCTTAGAGGAACGTCTCGGCGAACTTCGCGGCATAGACTACGACAAGAACCGCTTAGAGCAAGAACTTATTTACTACATCGAGAAACTTGACATCAGCGAAGAACGCCAACGCCTCACCAACCACCTCGCCTATTTCCGCCAGACGATGGAAGAGGGCGTAGCACAAGGCAAAAAACTCGGATTTATCGCACAAGAGATGGGACGCGAAATCAACACCACAGGCTCTAAAAGCAACCAGGCAGAGATGCAAAACCTCGTTGTGCAGATGAAAGACGAGCTGGAGCAAATCAAAGAGCAAGTACTCAATGTACTCTAAACCGCAACGCATAGAACATAAGACCATTAACAACCTTCCAACGAGCCTCACACCTATGTCGAAACTCATCGTTTTTTGTGCACCCAGCGGAAGTGGAAAAAGCACGCTGATTGCCTATGTGATGCAGAAGTTGCCCAGTCTCACATTCTCTATCTCTGCCACCAACCGCCCGCCACGCGGCACGGAGAGGAATGGTGTGGAATATCATTTCCTCTCTACCCGTGAGATGCAACAGCACATTGCGTCGGGCGATTTTATAGAGTGGTGCGAGGTATATCCGGGCCGCTACTACGGCACATTACGCAGCGAGACCGATCGTTTATTAGAGGCTGGACAAGATGTAGTGCTTGACCTCGATGTGATAGGTGCCGAGAACGTGAAAAAAATCTACGGCAGCCGTGCTTTAACAATTTTCATTCAGCCGCCATCCATTGAAGAGCTCCGTAAGCGCCTGGAACAACGTGCCACCGACAGCCCCGAAGTGATTGAAACACGTGTAGAGCGAGCAGCCTACGAACTATCTTTCGCCACGCGCTTTGATAAATGCATTGTAAACGACAACCTAACTATCGCGAAAGACGAAACATTACAAGCCTGTAAGGCATTCCTCAACGTGGGTTCTATAGATTAGTCTTGAATTGCGCTCAGCTTTTTTTCGAGCAGTTTTTACGCCTCTCCCGCCAAAGCGTAGCGGATATTTGTTCAAGTATTCAGAGGAAAAATGCCAGAAAGACACAAGAGTACACAAAGATCATTCATAGAGAATTACCAACAAACTCCCCAAAAAGAATGACGGCTCTCCTCGGCGGCTCTTTCAACCCCATACACAACGGACACATCGGTTTAGCGCGTTGGATTGTGGCCAACGGCTATGCCGAAAGCGTATGGCTGATGGTGTCGCCGCAAAATCCTCTTAAGACATCGCCCGAATTAGCCGACGAGTACCTGCGCCTGCGCTGGGCGAGCATCGCCTGCCGTGATATAGAAGGCATCACAGCGAGCGACTTTGAGTACCACCTCCCCCGTCCCTCTTTCACCTGGCAAACCCTAATGGCACTTAGAGAAACTTTCCCTGAGGAGCAATTCGCCCTTACAATCGGTGCCGACAATTGGCTTCTCTTTCATCGCTGGGCACGTCACGAATGGATTTTACAACATACACAACTACTTGTCTATCCGCGACAAGGCTATGAAATCAACACAAACGAACTGCCCCAAAACGTCACATTAATGCCCGCCCCGCTCTTTCCCTATAGCAGCACAGCAATACGCGAAGGCCTGCGCGCAGGAACAGACATTTCCAGCTACCTCCCCAAAGATGTCTTGACCGATATAATAAGACATAAAGCCTACCTCCAATAGCAAAAAAGCGCATACAAATCATATCAATCCAAACTTTTCAGTGCTTTTTCCTTGTTAGTTTCACGCTTTTGCCTACTTTTGCACGCGATATCTAAGTAACAACACGGCTCGTTAGCTCAACTGAATAGAGCATCTGACTACGGATCAGAAGGTTATAGGTTTGAATCCTATACGAGTCACACTGGCAAGCGGCGATATCAAAAACATTACGGCTCGTTAGCTCAACTGAATAGAGCATCTGACTACGGATCAGAAGGTTATAGGTTTGAATCCTATACGAGTCACACGAAATGAAACAAAAACGAGAAGTTGAAACCTATGTTTGACTTCCCGTTTTTTCTTTATCGCTTTTTGCGGCTTCTCAGCGTTGCAACGACGTATTCCGATTGTGTGCCTATACGGAAACGTCCGCCCCAGATGCCGATGCCGCTTGATACATAATACTGCGTGTTTCCATGGAAATACTCTCCCCACGAACACTCATACATCGCATCCGTCACCCATGAGATAGGCCACACCTGGCCACGGTGGGTATGCCCACTTAGTTGAAAGTCTATTCCCGCTTTTTCACTCCTTTCAAGGTCGTAGGGCTGGTGGTCAAGCAGTATAGAGAATTTTTCTTTATCCGCCGCAGCCATCAAGGCTTCGACAGACTTACGGCGTCGGTTCGTGCGGTCGTCGCGCCCTATTACGGTAATCGTGTTATCTATCTCTGTGGCAGCATCACTAAGGAGGTGTATTCGCGCATCTTTATAAAACTGCTGAGCCTCGGGCGTACCGCTGTAGTACTCGTGGTTGCCCAGGCAAGCATAGACGGGTGCTTTCAGCCTGTGAAATTCTGCTGCACTCCCCTCTTCTATCAACGGACGTACGCTAATGTCTATAATATCGCCGGCGATAAGCACAACGTCAGGGTTTTCGTCATTTACGATATCTATCCAACGCGCCAGTTCTGCACGAGTGTTGTGGTAACCGAGGTGTAAGTCGGTAAGCATCACTATACGATAGTCGCGGGGGAGTGTTTTCTCCGTGGTAATATCAATAGGTACACGCACCTTGTGCTTGTAGTTGAAAAAGCCATAGGCAAATACCGCGAGCAACAGCCCCAAACAAGACAAAGTACCTCCAAGACTATTTACCACCCACTCGCGCGGAACCAGACGTACGAGGCTTGCCACGTCAACCACAAGGAAAAGCATCACGGCATAGAGTAGTACAATGATAGACGATGTACCGATATTATACAACACCTTTGCCAGCGAGAGAGGCATCGCATTTAACCGTCCGGAAATATCTAAGAAGAGCGACAAGCAACAGGCCACGCCTAATAAAATTATCGCTGCTTTCCACCAACCGCCGAGCGGAAGCAAAAGCCACAAATGCCACCCCACATAGACCATACCTAAGAAAGGAAGTACGAGGAAAAGTATCATCCACATGGTTTTCATAATTGTCTAAGTGAAACCGCTTATCGAAGCCTATGCGTAGCATTATGCTTCTTCTTCAACCCTCATTCTCTTCGGTTAGGAATGTCCCGTTCCCCGTATATTCCTTGGGCAGTTGGCGGTAGTTGTAAGTAGAAGCCATAACATGACCATAAGCCCCCGCCGAACGCAGCGCGAAGAGGTCTCCTCGTTTGCTCGTAGGCAATAACCTATCTACGGCAAACACATCGCTACTCTCGCATATAGGGCCTGCCACATCGTAGTGTTCCCTTGATGCCGAGGGTGCGGCACTAACGTTCTCAATGTAGTGATACGCGCCGTACATCGCCACGCGCACCAAGTCGGTAAAACCCGCATCGAGGATAATAAAGTTTTTCTCCTTGCCCTCTTTCACAAAGAGTACACGGCTATAGAGCGTGCCACACTGCCCCACGATACTACGTCCGAGTTCAAAGTGCACCTGCTGCCCATCACGCAGTTTTAAGCGGCGGCGAAACACGTTGAAGTAACTCTCAAAGTCGGGTATCGGATTTTCGTCTGGACGCTCGTAGTCTATGCCGAGGCCACCGCCGACATTGATATAAGACATCGTGTATCCAGCCGCAGCGATTTGTTCTTGAAGTTGGTTTATCACTTCGCAAAGCGGCGCAAAGAGTGTTGCATCAAGCACCTGACTTCCTATGTGGAAATGCAGCCCTACGAACACCAGATTTGGGAGTTCGTTAGTGCGTGCGATGGCTTGGAGTGTATCTTCCAAGGCGATGCCAAATTTGTTCTCGGGCAGCCCCGTAGTAATCTTCTTATGTGTATGGGCATCAACGCCGG
Organism: uncultured Prevotellaceae bacterium; assembly: GCA_937877625.1. Taxonomy (GTDB): domain Bacteria; phylum Bacteroidota; class Bacteroidia; order Bacteroidales; family Bacteroidaceae; genus Alloprevotella. The sequence goes on along the minus strand of CALFJG010000076.1, from coordinate 21,931 downwards.
GGTTTATACGCAGTGCTATGCGTGCGTGCTTGCCGAGTGCTACGGCGCGTTGGCTTATCACCTCAAGTTCCTGCAAGTTCTCCACATTGAACGCACCTATTCCGGCCTGTAACCCGAGGTCGATGGCTTTGTCCGTTTTTCCTACACCTGCAAAAACAAGTTTCTCGGCGGGGAAGCCCAGTTGTAACAGCCGCTCCACCTCGCCCTCGCTCACGCAGTCGGCACCAAGTCCTCGGGCGCAGATAGCACGCACCACGTCGGCATTATAGCAGGCTTTGAAAGCATAGTGTACGCAAAACGGATCGTCGGGGCGGATAGCCGCTTGCAGGGCATCGAGCGTACGATTGAGCAAGGATAGGTCGTAGTAGTAAAAAGGTGTTTGGGGCATAATGGTTTATGATTGAGTGTTTGGACTGTATAAATTCGGTTATTTGCTCTTACGTTGGCCGACTGCTTTTTGTCGCTCTTGGGGCATTGTTAGTCATAACCCCGTGCCGCACATCTCGCTATGCGGCAGCGTGCATAAGACTAAGCCTGCTCCAAATACACACAAAAACAATTCAGCCTAATTTATGGAACTTTCCTTAAAAAGTTTGTCGCTCAGGGCTTGGAGGGCTTGCTTTTTCTCTTCGGCTTTCACGAGGAACGAAATGTTGTGGTTGGAACCGCCATACGACACCATTCGCACCGCCACGTCACTCATTGCCGAGGTGATACGTGCGAGGAAGCCTTTGTTCTCGCGCACCAAGTCGCCTACGACGCAGATGATGCACATATTATGGTCCACCTCCACGGTGCCCACTTTTTTGAGTTCCTCTACGATGGGTGTCAGGCGGCTGTCGTTATCTATACTCAACGACACACCGACCTCTGAGGTGGCCACCATATCAATACTCGTCTTATAGCGCGCAAAGATGTCAAAGATATGGCGCAAGAAACCCGTAGCGAGTAGCATACGGCTCGACACCACTTTAATGGCGGTGATATTGTCCTTTGCCGCTACTGCTTTTATCACTCCGGACTGCATCGTGTTGTTGATTAGTGTGCCGGGAGCGTCGGGCTGCATCGTGTTGAGCAGGCGTACGGGTACACCGGCATAGCGCGCGGGCTGGATACATGTGGGATGGAGTATCTTTGCGCCGAAGTATGCCAGTTCGGCGGCTTCCTCAAAATGGAGTTGACGCACGGGGCGTGTGCCTTCCACAAAGCGCGGGTCGTTGTTGTGCATTCCGTCTATGTCCGTCCATATCTGGATTTCCTCCAAGTGAAGTGCTGCCCCTATCAGCGAGGCGGTATAGTCCGAGCCGCCGCGTTGCAGGTTGTCAATCTCGCCCTGTGGGTTGCGGCAAATAAAACCTTGTGTGAGGAATATCTCTGTGTCTTTATCCTCGGCGAGCAGGCGTTCCCAGTATTCGTGGATAGGCCGAAGCATCGGCTCGCCGTCGGCATCGATATGCATAAAGTCAAGCGCGGGAATCAAACGGACTTTCATTCCTTGTTCTTGCAGGTAGAAGAACATCATGTGTGTACTCAGTATCTCGCCTTGCGCCAAGATAGCTTTCTCCATCGTTTCGTTGAAATCGCCTTGTGCTAGGCGGCCAAGGTTGATAAACTCATCGCGGAAGAACTTTTCGCACCGCTTACGCGCCTCGGCTGTGGCAAAGAGCTCGGGGATGTGTTTTTTATACTTCCCACGCAAGTGGCCTATCAAGGCATTGCCCGACTCGGTGTTGCGCTTCTTTATATAGTCGGCTATCTCAACCAATCTATTCGTTGTACCCGACATAGCACTGAGTACTACTATCTTTCGCTGCCCGTCGGCTATCAGACGTGCTACATCTTTCATCCGCTCGGGGCTACCGACGGAGGTGCCGCCGAATTTTAAGATTTTCATATCCGTGTTTGTGTAGTTTTAGACGTTAAGAGGAGGCCGTGGCTCAATGTTTCTTCCATCCTGGCGCGTGCCGCTCTTGGAGTTCGGCAGCGAGGTCTTCTATGCGCAGGCCTTTGGCCGTGAGAAGCACTATGAGGTGGTAGAACAAGTCGCTCCCCTCGTATATAAAGCGTTCGTTGGTGCCGTTCACGGCTTCAATGACGGCCTCCAGTGCCTCCTCGCCCACTTTTTGTGCCATACGGTTGAGTCCGTCGCGGAAGAGGCTGGTGGTATAAGAGCCCTCGGGCATCTCTGCTTTCCGGCGTTCTATGAAGTCCTGCAACGTAGCGAGGAAGAGCAGGGGCGACGGCTCGTTCGTCTCACCCCAGCAAGTGTCTGTGCCTTGGTGGCACACGGGGCCGCGGGGTGTGGCTTTCACCAACAGCGTATCGCCGTCGCAGTCAACGGCCAGACTAACAAGGTCGAGGTAGTTGCCACTCGTTTCGCCCTTTGTCCAAAGACACCGGCGCGAACGGCTATAAAACGTCACGCGCTTCGTCATCAGTGTGGCTTTATACGCTTCTTCGTTCATATAGCCCATCATAAGCACATTTTTCGTCTGGGCATCTTGCACAATGGCGGGTACGAGGCCGCCACCCTTGGCGAAGTCTATTTCTCGTTGCATAGTTGATTTGTGTTTCTTCAGCGAGCAAAGATAATGCAACTATTGAGCAAAAAAACAAGGAAACGCTGCCGTTTCCTTTCTTTTTGCACACATTAAAGCCAAATTAGCAAGCAAAGGTAAAAAAACAAGGAGGTTCACGCCCTTAGGCTATTTCCTCAAGGTGGGTTCTATTAATTCGCTTTGTCAGATTTCTGCGCTATGTTTTCTTTCAGTCGGTCAGTTGAAGAGTGAGTGTAGCGGGCTACACTACCGATGAAACTTACAAAATGAAGCAAAAAGAGCCATAAAAAAGATGACAAAAGGTTTAAGCCCCATCTCTGTCAAACTTAACCGTGGAGCTGAATAGGACACACCTCAAGCACTTTATCTGCCGCTTGTGCTACTTGTTCGAAGCCTTGCAAGAAATCTACTTCGACAACGTGCTGCGCTTTGTTGTAAAACGGCTCACGCTCCGCGAGTTGTGTGTGTACGTACTCGGAGAGTTCTTCGGCTTCCTTGCCTTCAAGCAGAGGGCGTTTACCCTTGGCTATGGCGAGATGGGCGAGGATGGTTTCGGGCTTCGCTTTGAGATAGACGGTTGTGGCCACGCTGTTCATATAGTCCATATTATCAAAATAGCACGGCGTGCCACCGCCACAGGCCACCACTACGTCCTGAAACTCTGCCAGTTCGTGGAGCATACGCTGTTCCAGGTCGCGAAAGCGTGCCTCGCCTTCCTCGGCAAATATCTCGGGGATGTGTTTGCGGAAACGTTCTTCTATGTACCAGTCCAGGTCGTAGAACATACGTCCGGTGCGTTTCGCCAACTCGCGGCCTATGGTGGTCTTGCCCACACACATATAGCCTATCAGTATCAGTGCTTTCACTTCTTTGTACGTTTACGCCCCGTCTTGGCCGTGGCGGCTTGTTCTTTGACGATATCTAAGCACTCTTTGAGCGTGAGCGCGCCCACCGTGTCGTGAAGCTTCTTCGGTATGCGATAGTTCTCGCCGTTGTAGGCGATGTAGGGTCCCCAGCGTCCTTTCAAGATTTCCAGCGCGGGTTCTTCGGCAAACTGCTTCAGATGTTTCTCTCGCTCGGCGCGTCGTTTGTCTTCTATGAGGTCTATCGCCTCGTCGAGCGTTAGCGACAGCGGGTCGGTGCCTTTAGGTATAGAGGCATACATACTGCCGTGCTTCACGTAGGGGCCGAAGCGTCCCTCGGCGGCCACGATTTCTTTGCCCTCGTATTCGCCCACGACACGCGGCAGGCGGAAGAGTTCTAACGCCTCAGACAGTGTGATGGTTTGCAGGCTCTGCGTGCGTTTTATGGTGGCGAAGCGTGGCTTCTTGCCCTCGCTGGCGGTGCCTATCTGTACCATAGGGCCGTAGCGTCCTATGCGCACGCTCACCGGCTCGCCCGTTATGGGGTCGGGGCCTAACACACGCTCGCCGACATGGTGCTCGGTGCGCTCTTCGAGTGTCTTTGCGATTTGTGGCTCAAAGTCGGCATAGAAATGTTTAAGCAGTTCTACCCAGTCCGATGCGCCCTCGGCCACGGCATCAAACTCTTTCTCCACCTCGGCGGTGAAGTTATAGTCGAGAATACTTGGAAAGTGCTCCAACAGGAAGTCGTTCACCACTTGCCCTAAGTCGGTGGGTATCAGCCGGCCTTTGTCGCTACCGACGCGCTCCTCCTTGGTCTGCGCTTTTATCTTGCCGTCATTCTGGAGTGTTAGGACGTGGTAGCGTCGTTTTGCGCTCTCTTTTTCTCCACGCGCCACGTATTCGCGCTGTTGTATGGTGGAGATAGTGGGTGCATAGGTTGAGGGGCGTCCTATGCCGAGCTCTTCGAGCTTGCGCACGAGGGCTGCTTCGTTGTAGCGGGCTGGCGGCTGGCTGAACCGCTCGGTGGCTACCACCTCGCCGCGTGTAAGCGTCTGCCCCACCTCGGTGCGCGGCAACAAGCGGCTGTCGGCTTTGTCGTTGTCCGTGGCGGGGTCTTCGTCGTGGGTGTCGTGGTAAACGCGCAAGAAACCATCAAAGGTCACTACCTCGCCGGTGGCATTAAACAGCCCGTCGGCACCGCTCATTGCTATGCCTATCGTGGTACGCTCCATTTGTGCGTCGGCCATCTGGCAGGCCAGCGTGCGCTTGCGTATAAGGTCGTAGAGGCGGCGTTCGCCGACGTTGGCACCGGCGGTCTCCTTATCTATATAGGTGGGGCGGATAGCCTCGTGCGCTTCTTGTGCGCCTTTGGAAGAGGTGTGATAGCGACGTGTCTTCTGATAATCCTTACCGAGGGTTTCTTCTATGAGTTTTTTTGCCGCACCGAGGGCGAGGGAAGACAGGTTGGTGCTGTCGGTTCGCATATATGTGATATGCCCGGCCTCGTAGAGCGACTGCGCCAGGCGCATCGTTTGGCTCACCGGCAGCCCTAAGCGGCGTGAGGCCTCCTGCTGCAACGTGCTGGTGGTGAATGGTGGGGCGGGGCTGCGCTTCACGGGTTTCTTCTGCACGTCCACCACCGCGAACGTAGCCTCTGCTACTTGCTCCAAAAAGGCTCGCGCCTCGACTTCTTTGGCAAAGCGCTTGCTATATACGGCCTGGAGTGTTTCGCCCTGCGGCGTGACGAAAGTGGCTGTGACGCGATACGATGCCTCCGTCTGAAAGGCTTCCACCTCGCGCTCGCGCTCCACTACGAGACGCACCGCAACGCTCTGCACACGGCCGGCACTAAGTCCGGGTTTCACCTTGCGCCAAAGCACGGGCGAGAGTTTGAAACCGACGAGCCGGTCGAGAACACGGCGCGCCTGCTGCGCATCGACGAGAGCCAGGTCTATGCTGCGCGGATGCTGAATGGCGTTTTCTATAGCGGGTTTAGTGATTTCGTGAAACACGATACGGTCTTGCGCGTTGAGGTCAAGGCCCAAGACTTCAGCCAGATGCCACGAGATAGCCTCTCCCTCGCGGTCTTCATCGGAAGCGAGCCACACCTTGTCGGCTTTCCGGGCCGCCGCGCGCAGGCTTTTCACCGTCTCGGCTTTGTCGGCGGGTATCTCATATTGCGGCTGAAAGGTTTGCAAGTCCACACCAAAATTCTTTTTCTTCAGGTCGCGTATGTGTCCCTTGGAAGAAAGCACTGTGTAGTCCTGACCGAGAAAACGCTCTATCGTTTTGGCTTTTGCAGGCGACTCTACTATCACTAAATTCTTAGCCATATTGTTTGCGCGTTGTGTGATATATAAACAATTTTTGCGGCTGCAAAAGTAGTGCAAGGCCGTCGCAAGAAAAAACAAAAAACACAGTTTTTACTTTTTTTGTTCAAAATAAAAGACGGCTCTTCTTTTCTCTGTACTTTTGTGGCAAATAAAGAAAAGCAGACGCGCGCGAACATTGTTCTAAGTACCCCCTATGCCCTCCTTTCATCTCTACAGCGACTACAAGCCCACGGGCGACCAGCCCGAGGCGATACGGCAGCTCACCGAGGGTGTGTTGGCCGGCGAGACGGCACAGACCTTACTCGGCGTGACAGGGAGCGGCAAGACGTTTACCATAGCCAATGTCATTGCGAATGTAGGGAAACCCACGCTTGTCCTCTCCCACAACAAAACACTCGCCGCACAACTCTACGGGGAGTTCAAGCAGTTCTTCCCCGACAACGCTGTGGAGTACTATGTGTCGTACTACGACTACTATCAGCCTGAAGCCTACATCGCCAGCACGGACACCTATATAGAGAAAGACCTTGCTATCAACGAAGAGATAGACCGCTTGAGGCTGCGCGCCACATCGGCCTTGCTGAGCGGACGAAAAGACGTGGTGGTGGTGAGCAGTGTGTCGTGCATCTACGGTATGGGCAATCCGGGGGCTTTCTACGAAAATCTTATTGAGTTCCAAACGGGACGTATCTTTGCACAGAGCATGCTGCTCAACAAACTGGTGGCCTGCCTCTATGTGCGTAACGACATAACGCCCAAAGGCGGAACCTTTCGTGTGAAAGGCGACACCGTGGAGGTGTTCCCGCCGTATGCTGAGTATATGGTGCGCATCATCTTCTGGGGCGACGAGATAGAGAGCATCGAGGAGGTAGATATAGAGACGGGTCATCGCTTGGCGCAGTTTGATGAGTATAAGATCTATCCGGCCAATCTCTTCCTCACCTCGCGCGAACAACAAGAGATAGCTATCCGACAAATACAGGACGACCTTGTCGAACGTATTGCCGTGCTGGAAGAGAGCGGAAAGACCCTTGAGGCTAAACGGCTCAAGGAACGAGTGGAATACGACATAGAAATGATACGCGAGCTCGGCCATTGCTCGGGCATCGAGAACTACTCGCGCTATTTCGACGGACGCGCCCCGGGCTCACGCCCCTATTGTTTGTTAGACTTCTTCCCCGAGGATTTCCTGATAGTGATTGACGAGAGCCACGTAAGCATACCGCAGATACAAGCGATGTACGGCGGCGACCGCAGCCGCAAGACAGCCCTGGTGGACTACGGCTTCCGGCTGCCCGCCGCGCTGGACAATCGTCCGCTGACATTCGATGAGTTCCGACAGATGGCAAAGCAGGTGATTTATGTATCGGCCACGCCCGCCGACTACGAACTCGCCGAGAGCGGAGGTGTGGTAGTAGATCAAGTCATACGCCCCACGGGGTTGCTCGACCCCTATATCGAGGTGCGCGACAGCGATTTCCCTGTGGACGACTTGGTAGAGGAGATACAACGTTGCCGCGAACGCGGCGAGCGGGTACTTGTAACAACGCTCACAAAACGTATGGCAGAGGAGATGAGCGACTACCTGCTCGGCATCGGTGTACCCACGGCATATATCCACAGCGACGTGGACACGCTCGAACGCGTACAAATTATGGACGACCTCCGTCGAGGCACCTACGATGTCCTGGTGGGTGTCAACCTGCTCCGCGAGGGATTAGACCTCCCCGAGGTGGCTCTCGTGGCGATACTTGATGCCGACAAAGAAGGCTTCCTGCGCTCACACCGCTCACTCACACAGACGGCCGGACGTGCCGCACGCAACGTCAACGGACGGGTGATTATGTATGCTAAGACCATTACACAGTCTATGCAACTCACTATCGACGAGACAAACCGCCGACGCGACAAACAACAGGCCTACAACCGACTTCACGGCATAGAACCCCGGCAAATCGTACGCGCCATCTCCTCTGCCGACCTCACCGCCGCATCGGCACGCCACGCCGACAAAAAAAATGTCTTGGCCTTAAGCAAACAGCCTGTCGGCGTAGAGAAATACGCTACGGCATTGAGGAACCAACAGATGGGCGTGGCGAACGAACAAATGGCCGCCTATCTTACAAATCAACCCGTAGAAGAGCAAATAGCACGCATCGAGAGCGATATGAGAGCCGCCGCCAAGCGTCTCGACTTCGTCACCGCAGCACAACTGCGCGACCTTATGCTCGAACTAAAGAGCAAGCAAAACAGCGGAAAGGCTTAGAAAAAAAACAAAGTCCGAGTAATTTGTTACAAGGTCGGACTAATAATTCAAAGTGTGCCTATATTTTCACAAACATAGGCTATATTGATAAAAACTGTGGCTTTATTTTTACAAATATAGCCACAGTTTTTATTATTTGACGCACCTTGAAAAAAACAGGAGGCATCTCGTCGTTTTTTTGTCGCACCTTGAAAAAAACAGGAGGCATCTCGTCGTTTTTATCTTCGTGCGCGAATCATTCTGTTGCGTCCAAAACGGTCGCGGCGCACGGTAGTGTCGCGATAGCCAGCGTCGGCGAGGAGCCGGCAGAGGGCCTCGGTCTGCGAGGCATTGATTTCAACGTAGAGCGGCAGGCCGCTATCAGCCAGATGTCGGTAGTGGACGAGCGGATCGGCATCGGCCACAAACAACGCCGCCGCAGGCTCATAGTCCTTCACCCACGAAGCCATAGACGTGCGCTCGCTCTGCAACACATAAGGCGGGTTGCTCACACAGACATCAAAGCGGCTGCTCTGCTCGGCCAATGTTGCCATATCGCAGTGTAGGAAACGAACGTCAGCGGCGAGCCGCAGGGCATTTTCGCGGGCTACGGTCAATGCCTCGTCGGACGTGTCCCAGCCTTCCACGCGTGCCGCGGGTACCATCCGTGCCAGCGAGATAGCGATACAGCCGCTGCCCGTGCCGCAATCCACAATGCGCGGCGCGGGAAAGGCTTGCAAGTCGTCCGCCACCCAGCCGACAAGGTCCTCCGTTTCGGGACGTGGTATCAACACGCCTGGGCGCACGGCGTAACGCAATCCGAGGAACTCGGCGAAGCCCAGCACGTATTGCACCGGCTCGCCCTCGGCGAGGCGCGAACAGATTTGGCGGAAACGAGCAGCGTCGTCTGCCGAAAATTCTCTATCTTTGCCGATGTAAACCTCCGTCGGTTGCCACCCAAACGCCGCCGAGAGTACCCATAGAGCCACAGCGCGCGCCTCCCCCGCATCGTAGCGAGGCGAGAGTGTGGAAAGCAACTGCTGATAAAGCCTATACGGATTTTCCATCGGCGGTTATTAACAAAAGATATTGGCTAACGATGAGCAAAGATACACATTTCGCCGCGAGTGCCTCCCAGCACGACGAGAAATATATGCGCCGCGCCCTACAACTATCCGCTATGGGTGTCCTGACGTCGCACCCCAACCCTATGGTAGGGGCTGTGATTGTGGCACAGGGGCGGATAATCGGCGAGGGCTACCACATCCGTCCGGGCGAGGGACACGCCGAGGTAAACGCCGTGGCATCGGTGCGCCACGAAGACCGACCGCTCCTCGCCGAAAGCACTATCTACGTCACCCTTGAGCCGTGTGCACACTACGGGCGCACACCACCGTGCACCGAACTCATTATACGTACGGGCATCCCGCGTTGCGTGGTGGGGTGCATCGACCCGTTTGCCGAGGTGAGCGGACGCGGCATCGCCCAGCTACGAGCCGCAGGCACGGACGTGCGAGTGGGGGTGTTGGAAAACGACTGCCGTCGCATCAACCGCCGCTTCTTCACGTTCCACAGCAAGCACCGACCCTACATCACCCTGAAATGGGCACGCTCCGCCGACGGATATATCGACCGGCAACGCACCGCAGGCCACGCAGCACGCCTCTCCACCGATGCCACACAAATGCACGTCCACCAACAACGAAGCCGCCACGATGCTATCCTCGTCGGACATCGCACGTGGGAGCTCGACAAGCCACGCCTCGACCTACGCCATTGGTTTGGCACGCCCCCGCTACGCTGCATCTTAGGAAAAGTGGACACCACAACGCTCCCCCCCGGCACCATCGCCCACACCACCCCGGCCGAAATGCTCGCCGACCTTTACGAGCGCAACGTTCAGTCACTCCTGGTGGAAGGCGGCAGCAAGACCTTGCAATCGTTTATCGACCAGAGACTATGGGACGAGGCCTGGGAGGAGTGCGGCACCGCCACACTGGGCAACGGCATACACGCCCCACAAATGCCGGGCGAGCCTCATAAACAACAAAAAATATGGGGCGTGACGTTCAACCGTTGGGAAAACATATAGTTCGTCTTCAACAGGCAGACGTTTGCTCGCCAAGGCGATAACGAAGCAAGCCTCGCATTGCCCTTCACTCCTAACGCAAAAGTTAGCTATTTTCGCTGCAAGCAGAAAAAAACCGTACGCCCCACCCCACTGCCGCAGGCAAAACATTAACTTTGCAGCCGCAAACAATCTGAACAAAATGAGCCTTGCTTTATATAAACACTCCCGCGCGCGGGTGCTACTCCTATCATTGCTCGCCCTGGTGGGCTGCAGCACGCCGAAAGTAGAAGACGAGGTGAAAAACTCCGAAGCACATTGCCCCATAGAACTGGGACGCGAAGGACGCATCACCGACATAGCACCCAACGACTCCGCTGTGGTGTTCACGATGACCGTGGACGAAGACTCCGTGAGCCTCGACTCCACGTTTCTCTCCCACAAAATAGCCGAAAGGCTGCTGGTGCGTATGCTCACCGCAGAGCAAAACAGACCGCGCAGGCTCTTAGCCGCTATGGTGGCCGAGAAGAAACCGTTGCAGCTCGTCTTCGTCGGCACAAAGAGCGGCCACACACTACGCACAGCCATCAGCAGCACACGGCTCGTACAACTCGTTGACAAACAAGGGCGAGCCATTCCCAACCCCGACAGGAAAATTCGCCTCGCTGCCACCGACACGCTACAACAAACCCTGGCGCGGACACGCAAAAACCTACCACGCACCCTGCGCACGGGAATAGTGCTAAAAGACATCCTTATCGAAGGCGGATACGTGGCATACGAAATGGAACTCAACGGCCTCGGGCTGTCAATAGACAAAGCACAACACTCGCCCGAGGCAGTGAAAGCCGAACTTGCCGGGCTGCTGCCCGGCCTGTCGGAATGTCGGGAACGGTGCAAGCCAGCATGCCTCGGCCTTATACTACGATTTCGCACAAACCCAAGCAAAAACGACACCACGCAGCGGCGGCGCACCGTAGGAATACTCATCACACCCGACGAGTTTAGTAAACTAAAAATTTAAGTACCAATGAAAAAAAACATACTTTACCTTTTAGTTTCTACACTGTGCGTCACAGCGTGTGGAGGAAGCACAGAACAAGGCGCAGACAACAAGCCTGAGACCATTTATCAGGTAATAATCCCGCAACAAGCCACACCCCCGTCGCAGCAGACAACACCCGTTGCTGCCGAGCCGCAAAAAGAAGCCGAGATTGTGCTTGACGACTATGTGAGCCTTAAGGGTGTACTCAACGTTGACAATATACGCTTCGACCTCAACAAGGACTACGGCACGGAATACTATGGCACTTTCACCAACTACAAAGTAAACGTCGTCTGGAACGTATCCGGCACACTCACGCCCCGACGCATAGACCTGATTACCGTAGGCGAGAAGAGCACCTGGACATTTAAGGCCACCGGCGACGGACAAGGCAACTATGACGGGCGCGCCCAACTGCAAGGCGGCGGCGGATATAATTTCAAAGTACACTTATGAAGAACCTCTTTAGCACCTTTGTGTGCTGCTTAATGGCCATCATTTCGTGTCAAGCGGAAAGCCGCACCGGCACGTCAGCAGCGTCCGCCGATGCCGACGACTACGCCGCCCTCTACGGCGCAGAAGCCACCGACCACGACACCCACCAATCATCCACCGCCACATATACAACAGCGGCAGACACAAGCCGAGTGGAATATGTCAACCTTCACAGCGACATACTCAACGCCGACCGCGAATACACCATATACCTGCCGGCAGGCTACCAAGCCGACACCACGCGCCACTACCCCGTGCTCTACCTGCTCCACGGCATGCTCGACGACAACCGATGCTGGGTGGTGCGCGCCAAGCTCAAACAAGTGGCCGACGAACTCATAGCCAACGGCCGGGCCGCCCCGATGGTGATTGTCACACCCCTGGCCGGCGGGGAGGCAAATAAGGACTGGAACGGCTACTTTAATATGCCCGGCTGGGCGTATGAGGATTTCTTCTTCAAAGAATTCGTACCCCTGATAGAACACCGCTACCGCATCATCGGCGACCGTGCCCACCGCGCCGTAGCAGGACTATCTATGGGCGGAGGAGCCGCCACGAGTTACGCACAACGCTACCCCCATCTCTTTAGCGCGTGCTACGCCATGTCGGCTCTGATGGACAAGGCGCGACTGCCCGGGCAGCAGGCAGGACCTCAGAGCAAAGTGGGCCTCTTCACTGCCAGCGTGGAACGACTATGCACCAGCCGCTTCGTAGAACAAGCCAGCGACGACGTACGCCAACAACTGCGCAACGTAAGGTGGTACGTGGACTGCGGAGACCACGACTTCCTGCTCGCCACCAACAAAGCCTTTGTCAACGCTATGCAGCAGGCCAACATACCGCTGACGGTGAAATACCGCCCCGGACAACACTCCTGGAAATACTGGCACAGCGGACTATACCTATGCCTCCCCTTCGTCTCAGAAACATGGCTCCACGAGCAAGACGCGAACGAGTGAAAACGCCACGGCAACAAACTTTTGTGCATCAAAAAGCACCATAACTCCTTTTTTGACAAACTTTTTGTCCTACAAGATAATAAAATGCTTGGCATAAAGATAGCCAAAAACCATTTTTCACCTATTTTTGCCCGTGATTGTACGCCAGCAAACGGATTATGGAAACATTCCAAGCGCAAATAGAAAAAATACTGGGACAAATGCGCCCCATCACGCTCGAAGAAATGTCAAGCGTGAAACTGATGAAACGCACCGATTCCAAGTATGTCACCGACATAGCCACACTCGTGCTACTCCTCGACAAAGCCAAGGCAGGCTACTACGTACAAGAGATAAACAACACCCGGCTGGCACACTACAACACCCTATACTGGGACTTCCCCAGCGACCACCACTTCTACCTTATCCACGCACAGAAACGCAAACCCAGGATAAAAGTACGCACACGCCGATACGTCGATAGTGGCATCGCGTTCCTGGAAGTGAAACGCAAAGACAACCACGGCAAAACACGAAAAAAACGTGTCAGCGTACCAGTGGAAAAAACCATTCAAGAAGACTCGCTCTACGGCAGCGACTTCCTAATGGAACAGCTCGGACTACGTTTCGACCAACTCATTCCCGCACTGTCCAATTTCTTTACACGCATCACACTGGTAAACTACCAGAAAACCGAGCGCGTGACCATCGACCTACAGCTGCGCATAGAAAACCACGAAACAGGCATCAACGCCGACCTGAGTAACTGCGTAATCATAGAACTAAAGCGCGACGGGCGCACCTTCTCACCCCTGCTCGCTATGTTGCGCCAACTACGCATCAAGCCCAGCGGGTTTAGCAAATACGTCATCGGCACCGCGGTGACCAATCCACACCTGCGCAAAAACCTGCTGCGCAAACGGCTGCGCAAACTCGCGAAGAAAACCAACCATCACGACTCCTACCTCGGAGCATATCTCGTTGCACAATAACCTACATACCTTAACGAAATAACAAAATCTAATACCAATATGTTCTTACTTGATGCCTTTCAATTCCTGCTCGACGCTGCAAAACCAGCAGCCGACTTAGCAAGCGAAGCACTCGAAACCGCTGCCGGACGCAGGGAGCAATTAGTTACCTTCTTTCAGTTCGTCCCCCTGCTGCTCGTCAACACGTTCAGCGTATGGTTCATTGTGCAGTTCCTATACTACCCCAAGGGACGCAACCGCCTTTACTACTTCACCTACGTGATGCTCTCCACAGCCATCTTCGTACTCCTCTTTATGGCACAAGGCACAAAGTTGCAAATGGGTGCGGCACTGGGGCTCTTCGCCGTGTTCGGCATACTACGCTATCGCACGGAGCAAGTGTCAATACGCGAGATGACGTATATGTTCTACCTCGTAGCCCTCTCCGTGGCCAACGGCACCTCGTCAAAAGGCGACTGGGAACTCGTGGGGATTATTAACCTTATCTTTATCGTGGTGGCAGCACTGATGGAGTTGCTACTCAACCGCTCGCGCGTGGCAGCCAAAATGGTGAAGTACGACAACATAGACCTTATCGTGCCAGAACGCCGGCAAGAACTCATTGCCGACCTGGAGAAACGCCTCGGCGTAGAAATCGTTGCCGTGGAGTGTGGCGCGGTGGACTTCCTGCTCGACTGCTGCCTCATCAACGTACACTACCGGACAAAGGGCGTAGAAAGTGGGCCAAACTCTGTAAACCAAAACATACGGATGAAGTAGAAGCCCCGGCCTGATAAGTGACAACCACAAAGAAACACCTTTCAACCGCTAAGGGCACAAACAAAACAGCCTCAAACAACGACAACAAAAAACCACTTATGAAAAAGATACTCTCAGTCCTGGCCCTCGGGCTGTGCCTCATGCCCGCCCTTGCACAAAGCGATGACTTCGGGCTCTGGACATCGCTCGGCGCGCAAAAAGACATCAACAAAAAATGGAGCGTCGGCCTCGGCACAGAATGTCGGTTTGAAAACAACGTCTCCACCGTCAATCGCGCAGGTTTTGACTTCGGCATTACCTACAAGCCCTTTAAGTTTCTGCGCTTCGGCATAGGCTATGTGTATATGCGCGACCGCTATCCCGCTGAGACGAATATAAACTACAGCAGCGTAGAGAACGAAGACGACGACGGCAATGTATATTACACAGAGGAGCAAAACGGCTACAACCAAAACGCGTCGTTCCGCCGCGACAAGAACCGCGTGTTCTTCCAAGCCACAGGACGCTACAAACTCGGACGCTTCACCCTTTCATTGCGCGAACGGCTGCAATACACCCACCTACAGCCCACACACATCACACGCAATCGTTATCGCACCTGCGAACTCACAGAAGACGAGGCCTTAATCTATGAACTCACAGACGAACCGTTCTGGACAGTCACCACAGACGGGCAAACACGATACTTCAGCGAAGAGCCCACGGCCTTTAATGGCGACTACTATGCCATGACTACCACCGAACGCCTCAAAGCAAGCAAACACCGCCTCTATCTGCGCTCGCGCTTGCAAGTATCCTACAACGTAAAAGGCATACCACTGGAGCCCTATGCCTCGTTTGAGGTATCAAACAACCTGCGCGATGGCTTCGCACTAAAAAAGCGTCGCTGGACAGCGGGAGTGGAATACACACTCAACAAACGCCACACCTTCGGAGTGGCTTACATATATAACAATGGAGCAGACGACGACAACGAGGGCAACCTACACGCCGTTAGCATAGGCTACACCATACACCTATAACACCACACAAAACAGATTACCCACCACGGGCGAGCGGCGAGAAAACAAGCCACGCCCGGGGAAACCATAACAACACTTTATGAAGAAAACACTACTCCCCCTGTTGCTCCTCTTCTTTGCCGTGGGCGTAAAGGCACAAACATATAAATACCTTACGTTCACCAACACCGATGGCGAAGAAACAAGCATCGCCGCCCTAGGCACAGTAATCACCTTTGACGGCACAAACGTTATCGCTAAAACTACCGACAGCGAAACCTACACCTTCAGCCTCGCCACGCTACATACGATGCGCTTTGCCGAGACTGCCACAGCCATCGCTCAGGCTACGCTATCGGCTTCTCAGAACAGCCCGGTGGAAGTTTACGATACCACAGGCCGACTCGTGCTACGCCAACGCGCCAACGCCACAGAAAAACTCTCCGAGGTGTTACCACAAGGCATTTATATCATCCGCACAGGCGGGAAAACACAAAAACGCATAGTACGATGAAAAAGTTGTTCACCCTCCTGCTCTGTGCCTGCGGCCTCATAGCCACCGCGCAAACCCTCCGCGTCACCTCCGGCAGCGTTCATCACGTGTACAACGCCACAGCCGATGAAATTGTATTCTTCAGCGATGATGCCACGGGCGGAAGCACGGGTTCTGCCTTGGTAGCCATCGGCGACACAGTCTATAAAACAAATAAGATTGACAGCATCGTCGTAGGCACAGGTGTGGCGCCGACCGACACAATTACCGTGGTTTACTACAACGGCACAGCCGATGTGACAATCCCTGGCACAATCGCACCCTACGTCTATGCTACAGTCAACAAACAAGACGTGAGCATCACCGTCAACGCGGCCTATCAACAAAAGATAACCTATGTGCTCTCAGGCACCACTACCGATGGTTCGTTCACTATGGACGGAGCCTTCTCCACCGCCCTCGTGCTCAACTCACTCACTATCACCAGCAGCGACACCGCCGCAATCAACATCCTCAACGGCAAACACTGCGACATCTACGTCAACGGCACAAACACCTTTGCCGATGGTGCCAGCGGCGAGCAGAAAGGTGCTTTCTTCTGCAACGGACACGCTACGTTCCACGGCAGTGGCACGGTGAATATCACAGGACGCGCACGCCACGGCTATCGCAGCGATGAATACACCATATTCGACAATGACTTCACCGGTAAGTTCAATATCCTCTCCTCAGCGGGCGACGGCATTAACGTGCAGCAGTACCTGCGCATCGCCAACGGCACCATCAGCGTCAGCAGGAACACCGGCGACGGCATTGACGTGAGCATCAACAACGATAGCACCAAAGCCTACAACGGACAACTCTTCGTGAGCGGCGGCATCATCAACGCCAATGCCACAAACACTGACACCAAAGCGGTGAAAACCGATAGTTGTATGACCATTACGGGCGGCACCTTCAACATCAATGTCACCGGCAACGGCTGCAAAGGCCTCCGAGCAGGCACACATTTCAAAACAAACGGCGGCATATTCAATATAAACGTGAGCGGAAACAGCAACGAAAGCATCACAGAGACCGGCGAAGAAGATTCCTCACGCTGCCAAGGCATACGCTCCAAAAACGATTTCTACCTGCTCGGCGATGCTACAAATCATCCCACGTTCAACATCAACAACACCAGTAGCGACACCTATACCTACGGCATACGTATTAAAGGATATTTCTACTACGTGGCGGCTGCGCTAAGTGCCAGCGGGTTCAAGACAAAAGATGCAAAATGGCCGAACGGAAAAGCTAAACGCATTGACAACTTTGAACTATAGGTGAGACATCATTGCTGCGGTTTTATATCAACAGAACAAACGAACTGACCACAAAAGACACAGAAGAACCACAAAGCACACACCATTATCATAAAAGACACAAAAGAAGTTACTATTACATTCGTGAACGTAGCCTTTTGTGTCTTTTGTGGTTAATGCCTCATTTCAAATGTTAAAACAAGCGTTGCTCTTCAGCGGTGCGGCATCGGTATTCACGGCCTACGCAAATCAGCCGCCAAATATCATACTCTTCCTCGTTGACGATATGGGTTGGCAAGAGACCTCCGTACCCTTTTGGAACGAGGCTACGCCGCTCAACCGTCGCTACCACACACCCAATATGGAGCGTCTGGCAACTATGGGCGTAAAGTTCACCTCGGCCTATGCCTGCGCCATCTCCTCCCCCTCGCGTTGTAGCCTACTATCGGGGATGAATGCCGCACGCCACCGCGTGACGAACTGGACGCTGCATCGTGACCAGAGCACCGACTGCGAGGAGGGAAACGTCGTTCCGCCGCTATGGTACGTCAACGGCATACAGCCCTTCGACAGCACACACATCTACCCGCGCGCCACACACATTACCGCCCTACCACAACTGCTCCACGACAATGGCTACTACACCATACATTGCGGTAAGGCACACTTCGGAGCATTTGACACGGCAGGCGAAAACCCGCTGAACTTCGGTTTTGATATAAACATTGCCGGCGGAGCAAACGGCGCACCGGCCAGTTATTTGGCGCAAGACAACTACGGAAGAGGGGTCTTCCACGTTGGCGGCTTAGAACACCACTACGCACGCGGCACATTCCTCACCGAGGCACTCACCATAGAGGCTCTGCACGCTATTGAAACACCCATAGCAAAGAAACAACCGTTCTTCCTCTACCTCGCTCACTATGCCATACACATACCCTATAATCCTGACAGCCGCTTCACCGATAACTATCGCAACGCCGATGGCACAGGAGTGATGGACGAACTACTTCGCGAGCCTCTGAACGAGAGCGAAATCAACCACGCCGCGCTAATAGAAGGGATGGACAAGAGCCTGGGCGATGTATTAGACTATCTCGCCAATCACCCCCGTGTGGCGAAGAACACCATTCTGCTCTTTATGTCCGACAACGGCGGACAAGGCATCAGCGTGCGCCAGGGGCGTGAGAACCTCGACCAGAACTACCCTGCCCGAGGCGGAAAAGGCTCGGCCTATGAGGGCGGCATTCACGAGCCGATGCTCGTCTGTTGGCCGGGGGTGGTACGCGGCGGCACGGTGAACACCAACCGCGTAATGATAGAAGACTTCTTTCCCACTATACTCGAAATGGCACGCATCACAAACTATCACACCGTGCAACACGTTGACGGAAAGAGTTTCGCCGATCTCCTGCGCTGCCCCACCCTGCGGCGCGAACGCACCATTGTATGGCACTATCCCAACCTATGGACAGAAGGCATACGCCAAAGCGATGGCTACGGTGCTTACTCCGCCATAATGCACGGCGACTACCATCTCGTTTACTTCTGGGACACGGGCGACATAGAACTATACAACGTTCGACAAGACATCGGCGAGTGGCACAACCTCGCGACACAAAACCGTACCCTCGTAGAAACGCTTGCCACCGAACTGAGCGACTCGCTGAGAAGCTATGGAG
Source organism: uncultured Prevotellaceae bacterium (assembly GCA_937877625.1). GTDB lineage: Bacteria > Bacteroidota > Bacteroidia > Bacteroidales > Bacteroidaceae > Alloprevotella. The sequence goes on along the minus strand of CALFJG010000076.1, from coordinate 3,152 downwards.
CACAACGCCCGCTGAGCAAAAAAAGTCACAACGAACTGCCTTGGCCCGACGACCGTTTCCGCCTCAACTCTCTCGCAGAGCAGCCAACGAACTAAACCAAAAGCCCATCAAGGAGTCATAAGATGGGTACTACTAATTTGCTTTGTCAGATTTCTGCGCTATTTTTGCTGTCAGTTGAAGAGTGAGCGTAGCGGGCTACACGACCAATGAAACATACAGTAGGAAGCAAAAAGAGCCATAAAGATGACAAACGGTTACAGCCCCAGCTATGTCAAACATAACCGTGGAAATGAATAGAACCCACCTTAAGCAGAACACACCATATTATATATATATGGACAAGCCCCACAAAACAATGAGACATACTATTCTTTCTCTACTGCTCGCCCTGCCCCTTGCTGCCGCCGCACAACAGTTTGAAGCCAACGGCATCACCTACGAAGTGATGCGCAACTACTCGGGCAGTGTTGCCGTGGTGCGCGGCACAAAGACGTATAGTGGCACAATAAACCTACCCAGTAGTGTCAGCTACAACGGAACGAGCTACGCCGTACGTGCCATTGCAGCAGGTGCTTTCGGCGATAGTTACATCAGTTCCATCTCTTTTCCCTACTCCCTCTCAGAAATTGGTGCAGATGCTTTCAAGAACTGTCGCAACCTATGGGACATCAAAATTCCCACCCACGTAGAACGCCTGGGTGCTGGTAGCTTCGAGGGGTGTACATCGCTTACCAACGTTGAGTTCGGCTATAGCAATATGCGCGAATTGCCGTCGCGCCTCTTCGCCGGTTGCCAAAGCCTACGCAGCGTCCGAATGCCGCCGTACATCACCTCTATCGGCGACAATTGCTTTCGCGATTGCCGCTCGCTGGCAAACATTTCTATCCCCAATCGTGTAGAAGCCATCGGCGCAAGTGCTTTTCAGGGCTGTCGCGCGCTGAGTAGCATCAATCTGCCAAGCCAAGTGCGACGAATTGGCTCCTACGCTTTCGGCGGTTGCTACGTACTAAAAACCATCACCTGCGAGAGCCGCGCACCGTATGCCATCTATGAAACCACGGCGTTCCGAGGCGATGGGACCGACCTCTATCGCTCAGCGAAACTCTGCGTACCCCGAGGCTCTTTACAACAATACAAACAAACCGCAGGCTGGCGCGAGTTCCAAAAAATTGAAGAACAATAAGCTTTAACCAATAACCATCGCAGCACGTAAGCGTTATAGGATAATGATTTATGGTTGTTGTATTTTTTTCCGTACCTTTGCCGTGCGTAATAACCTCTTGAACATTAAACCAAACCTTTTCCACCTCTTGATGTTATGAAAAGATTTTTCCTATTTATAGCCGCTCTCTTTCCGTTCACACTTACCGCACAACGTGCAGAACCCTTAGAAGCACAAAGCCTTGCCAAATGGGACATCCCAGCTGGCAACTACAGCGGCATTACACCTCTTGGTGGCGACCGCTACGCCGTGGTGAGCGACAAAGACAGCACAGATGGGTTTCACATCTTTCGCATTGAGATTTCCAAGGCCACCGGCGTTGTAACAAACGTGGAGTACGAGGGCTTCTTTGGCAACCCCACAGGCACACGCACGTGGAATGGGTATAGCACCCGCGACTGCGAGGGAATAGCCTACCACCCAAGCGGAAGCCTCTTTATTAGCGGCGAGGGCGACCAACAAATTATGGAATACACCCTACGCGGGCAGCCCACCGGACGCCGCTTAGCCGTACCTGAAATCTTTACCAAAAAACACATTGTGAACAATATGGGCTTCGAAGGTCTGTGCTACGACACCGCTACCCACCTCTTCTGGACGACCACCGAGGCCACCCTTCCCGCCGACGGCCCCTACGTCACCGTGCGTACACCGAGCGTTATCAATATACTCCGCCTACAGAGCTTTAACAACGACCTCAAGCCCGCCAAGCAAGTAGCCTATCGTATGGATATAGGGCGGACGCGCAAAGACGGACGCAACTATGCCTACGGTGTCAGTGCCTTGTGTCCCTACGGCGACGGACGGCTGCTTGTGGTGGAACGCGAGCTCAACGTAACGAAAAGATATTTCGGCAGCGAAGCCGTCACGAAGATATACCTCGTAGATGCCCTGTCAGCACCCGCCATCTCCGACACCACCGACATCGCCCACCTCAACCCCGACCAATACGCCACCAAGCAGCTCCTCACCTCGTTCACCACCAAAATACGCCCGTTCAACATTGACTGGGCCAACTTTGAAGGACTTTGCTGGGGACCAACGCTTGAAGGCGGGCGACGCACCCTCCTCCTGCTCAACGACTCACAAAACCGCGCCGGCAATCGCTTAGCACGCCTAAAGGACTATCTCAAAGTAATCATCATCTACCCATAATCGCAGTTCTCTATAGGTGGGTTCTATTCATTCGCTTTGTCAGATTTCTGACAGGAATTAATAGAGCCCACCTATACATAAACCGAAGTAGAAGCCAGAATGAACACCGTACGCATCACTGCCATCCGCCAAACGGTTTATCCGGACCTAATGACAAAATACGAGAACCCCATAGCGCATACATGCGATGTAAAAGAGGGGCAGCAATGGATTTCCGTTGACGGCAAACAACCCGATGAGATGTGTCCGACTGCGTGGCTCGCTATGCGTGAGTTCGTGGAGTCGTTAGCCAGAGGGGAAGGCAACTTCTACGATGGCTGGATGAAAAACCCTATGAGCGCGATGATTAGTTGTAACGATGGGTTTCGCCCGTTCAGCTTCTATATTGAAACCATCGAACAGGCATAATCATTTGACCGGCAGGCCATAGAAGCCATAAGAAGAGAAAGCCGCGTACGTGCCATACGTGCCGACTCCGACAGCACGCACTATCCAGTTCACAGGTATTAAGCGGGAAACACACACCACACCCATTATCCGACAATAAACAGACAAATAAAAGGTCGGAAATAATGAAAACATACCTGTGTCGTAAGTATAGCAACGAAGGCGAAGCCCTCTGGGAGCGCAGGCGGCCCGCCTGCATTCTCTTGCACGCGCGCCGCGTACGCTCCCAAAGGCGGCTCGCCTGCATCACCTCACTTGTCTCCTTTTAGGGCGACCCACCTATAAACTCTTCAACCCGATGAACTATAAAGACATTATTGAAGCGCGT